>WHTP01000077.1 GCA_009377695.1 Hyphomicrobiales bacterium
CCTTCATGAAAATCCTGGTGCCCGTCAAACGGGTCGTCGATTTCAACGTCAAGATCCGCGTCAAGAGCGATGGATCCGGTGTCGAACTTGCGAATGTGAAGATGTCGATGAATCCCTTCGACGAGATCGCCGTCGAAGAGGCCATCCGCCTGAAGGAGAAGGGCCAGGCGACCGAGATCGTGGTCGTATCGATCGGCCCGGCACAGGCGGCGGAGACGATCCGCACCGCGCTCGCGATGGGTGCCGACCGCGGCATCCTGGTGAAGGTCGATACGATCGTCGAGCCGCTCGCGGTCGCGAAAATTCTCAAGGGCATCGTTGAGCAGGAGAAGCCCGGCCTCGTCATCCTCGGCAAGCAGGCGATCGACGACGACTGTAACCAGACCGGCCAGATGCTGGCTGCTCTCACCGGGTGGCCGCAAGGCACCTTCGCCTCGAAGATCGTGATCGACGGCGATAGCATGCAGATAACCCGCGAGGTCGACGGCGGGCTGCAGACCGTGAAGCTCAAGGCGCCCGCGATCGTTACCACCGACCTGCGTCTCAACGAGCCGCGCTATGCGAGCCTGCCCAACATCATGAAGGCGAAGAAGAAGCCGATCGAGGACAAGACGGCGGACGCCTACGGCGTCGACGTGTCGCCTCGCATCGAGGTGGTCAAGACCACCGAGCCGCCGGGCCGCAAGGCCGGGGCCAAGGTGAAGACGGTCGCCGAGCTCGTCGACAAACTCAAGAACGAAGCGGGGGTCATCTGATGGCGACGCTCCTTGTTGCCGAGCACGACAACAAATCGCTCAAGGACGCGACCAGCAAGGCGCTCACCGCCGCCAAGGCGCTCGGCCAGCCGGTGCATGTGCTGGTCGCCGGCAAAGGTGCGCGCGCCGTCGCGGAAGCGGCGTCGAAACTCGAGGGCGTCGCCAAGGTCTTGCTCGCGGACGGTGCGGCCTACGAGCACATGCTGGCGGAGCCGCTGGCGGCGTTGATCGTATCGCTGGCGCCGTCCTATGGCGCGATCGTTGCAGCCGCCACCACCACCGGCAAGAATTTCATGCCGCGCGTCGCCGCGCTGCTCGACGTGATGCAGATCTCCGACATCATCAAGGTGGTCTCGCCGGACACCTTCGAGCGGCTGATCTATGCCGGCAACGCCGTGCAGACGGTGCGCTCGAAGGATAAGATCAAGGTCATCACAGTGCGCACGTCGACCTTCCAGGCGACCGGCGAGGGCGGTTCCGCGCCGATCGAGGATGCCGCGAGCGTGGCCGATCCGGCGATCTCGTCGTTCGTGGGCGAGGAGCTGTCGAAATCCGATCGTCCGGAGCTGACGTCGGCGAAAATCATCATCTCCGGCGGCCGCGCGATGCAGAGCCGCGAGAATTTCACCAAATACATCGAGCCGGTCGCGGACCAGCTCGGCGCCGCCGTCGGCGCCTCGCGTGCGGCGGTGGATGCCGGCTATGCGCCCAACGACTGGCAGGTCGGCCAGACCGGCAAGGTGGTGGCGCCGGAACTCTACATCGCGGTCGGGATTTCGGGCGCGATCCAGCACCTTGCGGGCATGAAGGACTCCAAGGTGATCGTGGCGATCAACAAGGACGAAGAAGCCCCGATCTTCCAGGTGGCCGATTACGGCCTGGTCGCCGACCTCTACCAAGCCCTGCCGGAATTGGCTCAGGAACTGGGCAAGGTGCGCCGTTGACCTTACCGAAGGTTTAGTCTGGCGGCGGTGGCACCGGGCGGGGGTTCGGCGTAAATATGGGGCGAAGGGACTAGTGTGGCGGTTCAGAAGTCCGCATCATTGGCGCGGCGAGTCCGACATGCGGACTTCTGAACCAAAGCCACACTAGCCAGTAAGGAAGCTGCTAGTGTCCTTCGATTCCGAAGTTCGTATAGGAGGTTGCTGCGAGATGGTACGAACTTCGGAATCGGGACACTAGGGTCATGAGTGACGTGAAGGATCGCCCGAAGGCGCGTAGCGCCGAACGGACAGAAACAATGGCATTGAACATTCGCAGGGTCGGTGTCGTCGGCGCCGGGCAGATGGGTAGCGGCATTGCCCATGTCTGCGCGCTGGCCGGCCTCAACGTGCTGCTCAACGACGTGTCCGCCGACCGCATCAAGGCCGGCATGGCCACCATCAACGGCAACATGGCGCGGCAGGTGAGCCGCAAGCGCATCAGCGATGACGAACAGCGATCGGCGCTCAAGCGCATCGCCGCCGCCGACTCGTTCGACGCGCTCGGCGACTGCGACCTCGTGATCGAGGCGGCGACCGAGAAGGAAGACGTCAAGCGCAACATCTTCACCAACCTTTGCGCCTCGCTGAAACCCGACGCCATTGTCGGCAGCAACACGTCGTCGATTTCGATCACACGGCTCGCATCCGCGACCGACCGGCCGGAGCGCTTCATCGGCATTCATTTCATGAATCCGGTGCCGCTGATGGAACTGGTCGAGGTGATCCGGGGCATCGCCACCGACGACCAGACCTTCGAGGCGACCAAGCAGTTCGTCACCAAGCTCGGCAAGACCATCGCGGTGGCCGAGGATTTCCCGGCCTTCATCGTCAACCGCGTGCTGATGCCGATGATCAACGAGGCGATCTACACGCTCTACGAAGGCGTCGGGAACGTCGAGGCGATCGACACCGCGATGCGGCTTGGCGCCCACCACCCGATGGGCCCGCTGGAGCTCGCCGACTTCATCGGCCTCGACACCTGCCTCTCGGTCATGCAGGTGCTGTATGACGGGCTTGCAGACTCCAAATACCGCCCGTGTCCACTGCTGGTGAAGTACGTCGAGGCCGGCTGGCTCGGCCGCAAGACCCAGCGCGGTTTCTACGACTACCGCGGCCAGAAGCCGGTGCCGACGCGCTAACGCCTTTCATAAGAGATTGGAATCCGTTTTCACGACGTGAGATCGCGCGGCGCCACGCGCTCCCGCTGCCGCTCCCCGCTTGCGGCAGAGCTCGTCGCTATGGCTTGAGGTCAACGGCGGCCTTGTCGCTGCCGTCCATGTAGAACGGCACCGACTCGTGCGAGTGCACGATCTTCCAACGGCCGTCGATTTTGCGGAAACCCATGGTGCGCCGGAACCAGACGTCGGTCTCCCCGATGGTCTGTGTGCCGGTCATGTGGTTGAGACCGTGACAGAAGGCGACATCATCACCCACCGTGATCGCAAGATCGCGCAACTCATAACCAATCGGACCCTGCCAGGTATCGAACCATGTCTGCAGGGCGTTGAGGCCGGTGCCATCGGAGACGAGCGGTGGCGCCATCGAGTAATGCACCATCTCGGCAACGCCATGCGACGTCATGCGTGCGGCGTCCTTGGTACGAAGCGCGCTCGCCCAGTCTTCGATGACGGCGCGGATCGCGGCTTCTTCGGTTTTGTTCGACATGCTTGCGCTCAGCCCCTCACTGCACCGGCGTGATCCAGCCGATACCGGCGCCGCCGGGCTCGGTCAGGATCGCGATGCGGCCCACTTCGGGGACGTCGAAGATCGGGCGCATGAGTTTTGCGCCGGCCGCGACCGCCTTCTTCACGCGAGCATCGACATCGTCGACCGCGAGGTAGGGCATCCAGCCTTCCGGCGCGCCCTCGAACCCTGGTCGGTTGGTTGGAAAGATTCCGCCGACCGGCTGGTCGGCGGCTTTGGCGACCCAATAGGTGGCGCCGCCCTCCATCGGCATCCCCTCGAACGTCCAGCCGATGGTGTCGGCGTAGAACCGCTTGGCGCGTTCGACGTCGGCGGTCAGCAGTTCATTCCAGTGAAAATGGCCGTGTGCAGTCATGGGTTGTGCAGTCATGGGTTGTGCAGACATGGTCCTTCGGAAGCCTCGCGGCTTCCTGCGTTGGTCCGTTCTGCGATGCCGCTGCTTACAGCGAGATCGCTGCCTTGAAGCCGCCCCAGATCATGCGTTTGCCGTCGAACGGCATATTCTTCGGGTCCATCATTTTGGCGAGCCGCGGATCGCTCATGACCTTCTTCATCACGCGGTCGCGATGAGCGCGCGACTTGTAGACCACGTACGAGAAGATCACGGTCTCGTTCTTCTTGAGCTTTACGCTCTGCGGAAATGACGTCCATTTGCCCGGCTTCACGTCGTCGGCAATCGCCTCGCAGTAATCGAGCGCGCCGTGATCCTTCCAAACCCTGCCGGCCTTCTTCGCCATCGTGAGATATTTCTTCACGTTCTTTTTCGGTACCGGTACGACAAATCCGTCGACATACGACATGGAATTGATCCTTTTGGTTCTGGTTGAAATTCGCTTGCTTGCGTTTGATGCGCGTCAAGAATGACAGCAGGATGGCGCCTCGCCCGCGGCCTCGTATTCGTCGTGGCGCTCGACCCAATCCATGATCGTCGTCTCGTTCCGGCCCCTCGGGGTCAGGTCGAGGAAGTTGAAAGCGCCGATGAGCAGGTCGCCGCCGCGGGCATAGGTCGAATAGGTGTGGAAGATATTGCCGACGTCGTCCTTGAAGAAAACGCTGGCGCCGGGCAGTTCGTCGAGGCCGTATTTCTCGTCGATCATTGCATAGTTGTAGTAGAGCTTGCCCGAGGCCAGCTCTTCCTTGGTGAAGGACACGTGATAGTCGAAATTGAAATCGCTGCCATAGGATGAAACGAGATCGAACTGCCAGCCCATGCGCTTCTTGTAGGCTTCGAGGTCGGCGAGCTTGCCGCGCGAGATCGCGAGCAATGTCACATCGTGATGCTTGAGATGCAGGTTCGCTCCGTCGATGTGATCGCACAGCAATGAGCAGCTCTTGCAGCCTTGGTCCAGGTCCCAGCGCCACATGAAGTGATAGACGATGAGCTGGCTATTCTTGCCGAACAGCTCGGCGAGCGTTTTCTTGCCGGCAGAGGTGTCGAACACATACTCCTTCTCGACCTTCACCCACGGCAATTCGCGCCGTTCCGCATTGACGAGATCGCGCATCCGCGTGAGCGCCTTCTCGCTCTTGAGGTGGGCCTTACGCGCTTCCAGCCACTCTTCACGCGAGACCACACGGTGCGGTGTGCTTCGATCGGGACTCAACATGGGATCCTCCAGGATGATCGTCGCTCATTGGGTTCTGCCCTATCGGGCGAGCGCTTTTTCGAGCTTGGCAAGCGAGCCGCCCCAGCCCCATTCGTGGCGGTCGCGCGCAGGCTCGTCGAAGAACTGCTCGTGGATCAGCGTGAGCAGTGCGCCGTCGCCGTCCGGTTTGACCAGGATGGTCACGAGCGACTCGCGTTCCGGCATGGTCCGCCACGCCCAGGTGAATTGCAGCTTCTCGTTCGGAACGACGTCGCGATAGATGCCGCTGACGTCGTGCTCTTCGCCGTCTTCCGTATTGAACACCACATGGAAACGGCCGCCGACGCGCACGTCGGTCTCCGCCTTTGTCACCGGACCCTGATCCGGGCCGAACCAGTGCACTAACTTTTTTGGATCGGTCCACGCGGCGTAGACCGCTTCCGGCGGCGCATTGAGACGACGTTTGAGGGTGAGGCTTGGCTTGGCTGCGACGCTGGAGCTTGGTTGGGCGGCGGCGGACATGACTTCTCCTCAACAAATGCTGCAAGGCGATCGAGTTGCTTGGACCAGAAGCGCTGATAGCGCGTGAGCCAGTTCATGGCGTCTTCCATTGGCGACGCCTTGAGCTGACAACTCACGGTGCGCCCAATCTTGTTGCGCGTGACCAGGCCGGCATCCGACAGCACATCGAGATGCTTCATCACCGCCGGCAGCGATATCGGGAACGGTTCTGCCAGTTCGCTGATCGACAGGCTATCGGCCTCTCCCAGGCGAGCGAGGAGCGCCCGCCGGGTGGGGTCGGACAGCGCTGCGAATGTGCGGTCCAGCGCGGCGTCTTGATACTTAACCATCTAGTTAAGAATAGGCGCGGATCCGCACGCCGTCAAGGGTGGTCGAGAAAGTAAGCGTTTCTTAACGATCACGTTCTGTTAACCGCGCCGCTCTACCGTGGCGTGAATGGCTGGTATCAAGAAGTTCAATTGGGTCCGGCGGCCCAGCACGTGGGAATACGCGCAGGCGTGGAATGCGCAGCGCAAGTCGATGGCGCAGCGGTTCCTGGACGACGGCGCGGTCGCGAGCTCCGCCTTCCTGAGTGCCCAATCAAGTCTTTCTGCGGGAATGGCGACGCTTGCCGCGCAAGCGTCGCTCACGGCCGCGCAAAAGCAGCTTGAGGCCACCAAGAATCAGTTGTCCTCGATCGGGAACTCGCTCGACGTTTCGGCGTGAGTGCGTGTGTGTTGTGTGGGGTGCGGGTGATGGACACAGGTGCGCTTGCGACGGCTTTCATCGGCGCCAAGACCGCGCAGGTTCAGATGGCTGTCGCCGCCAAAATGATGCGCATGAACGCAGACGCTGCTTCGTCGATTGTGCAGGTGCTTGAGGCCGCGCAGCAGAATATGGACAAGCTCGCCAACGTCTCCGCCGGCATCGGCCAAAATCTCGATATTTCGGTTTAGTTGACTGCCCGCCCGAGCGCGGCGCTGACCAGCTTGACCGCATCCGCGCTCGCCCATTCCGCCGGTCCCGCCAGCGTGCCGATTTCGCAGCCGGCGCCGTCGACCAGAATGGTCGTCGGCATCCCGAACGCCTTGCCGACCTGCTTGAGATCCTGGAACACCTTCGCCGCCGGATCGGCGTAATAGGCGAGCCGTTTGATCCCGACCTCCTTGAGCCAGGTGCGCGGCTTGTCCGGATCGCGCGTGTCGATGTTCACCGCGACCACCTCGAAATCGGAGCCGCCGAGCTTCGCCTGCAACGCATCGAGTGCCGGCATTTCCTGACGGCAGGGCACGCACCAGGTGGCCCACAGGTTGAACAACACCGTGCGCCCGCGCCAGTCCGATAGGCGGCGCTCGGCGCCATTGGCATCGCGGAATGTCATGTCCGGGAGCCGGATCGGGCGGGACGCCGCGTTCATCGCGGCGACCTCGCCCCGCGCGAACGGCGCGACCCGCCGCGCGACCTCGATCGCGCCCCGGCAGGCCGGATCGACCGCCGATTTGCCTATTAACAGGTTGATCCCGTATACCCCCGCGAGCCCGACCGCGACGCCGGCGATGCCGCCGGCCAGGATCAGCGGAAGCCGCCGTTTGGCGGGACTTTTTGCTGCGTCGCTGGTCATCGTCGGTCAAACCTCGGTGGACGTGTCATGAGCAACAAGATGTGGGGCGGCCGGTTTGCCGACAGCCCCGACGCCGTCATGGAGGAAATCAACGCCTCCATCGATTTCGACCGGCACCTCTACCGGCAGGACATCGCCGCCAGCAAGGCCCACGCCGCGATGCTGGGCAGGCAGGGCATCATCACGGCCGACGATGCCGCGAAGATCACTCACGGTCTAGACACGATCCTGTCAGAGATCGAGGCCGGAACATTTACCTTCAACCGTGCGCTCGAAGACATTCACATGAACGTCGAGAGCCGGCTCGCGGAACTCGTCGGGCCGGCGGCCGGGCGGCTGCACACCGCGCGTTCGCGCAACGACCAGGTCGCGACCGATTTCCGGCTGTGGGTCCGTGCGACCATCGATCAGATCGACGCGTCGCTCGCAGCCTACCAGAGGGCGCTGGCGGAGAAGGCGCTGGCGCACGCCGCCACCGTGATGCCGGGCTTCACCCATCTGCAGACCGCGCAGCCCGTGACGTTCGGGCATCATTTGCTCGCCTATGTCGAGATGGCATCGCGCGACCGCGGCCGCTTCAAGGATGCGCGCAAGCGCCTCAACGAATCGCCGCTCGGTGCCGCAGCGCTCGCCGGGACGGCATTTCCGATCGACCGCGACATGACCGCCGCGGCGCTCGGCTTCGACCGGGCGATGGCGAATTCGCTCGACGCTGTTTCGGATCGCGACTTCGTGTTGGAGACATTGGCGGCGGCGTCGATCACCGCGGTGCATCTGTCACGTTTCGCCGAAGAGATTGTGATCTGGTCATCGCCGCTGACGGGGCTGCTGCTGTTGTCCGACCGGTTCACCACCGGCTCCTCGATCATGCCGCAGAAGCGCAACCCTGACGCGGCCGAATTGGTGCGCGCCAAGACCGGGCGCATCATCGGTGCGCTGCAGGCTCTGCTGGTGGTGATGAAGGGATTGCCGCTCGCTTACCAGAAGGACATGCAGGAAGACAAAGAGGGCACGATGGATGCGCTTTCTGCGCTCTCGCTGTCGATCGCTGCGATGACCGGCATGGTGCGCGACATGCTGCCGGACGCCGCGCGCATGCGCGCGGCCGCCGACGGCGGCTATTCGACCGCGACCGATCTCGCCGACTGGCTGGTGAACACCCTCAAGATGCCGTTCCGTGAGGCTCATCACGTGACCGGCCGGATTGTCGCCAAGGCGGCGACCGGTGGCGTGCCGCTGCACGACCTGCCGCTGCACGAAATGCGGGCGATCGAGCCGCGCATCACACAGGACGTGTTCGATGTGCTTTCCGCGGATGATTCGGTGAAAAGCCGCGTCAGCTACGGCGGTACCGCCCCGAAGAATGTGCGCCGGGAGGCCAATCGATGGCTGAAGGCTCTGGCCCGGGAAATCTGATCATGTCTGGTTGGGAACACCCGTGGGAAGCTCGTAATTCGTCATGCTCTCGCCGCGGTGACCGTGCTATGGTGCGGATGTTCAGGAGGGGTGGGGTGATCGACATTTCGGACCAGCGGTGGGCTCGCTTCGCGGCGATCGGTATCCTTGTGGCCGCGCTTGGCCTGTCCGCATGCGGGCGGAAAGGCCCGCTCGATCCGCCTCCGGGTGAAGCCGCGCTGCAGGGCGCTCCGGGCGATCCACCACCGCCCGGCGTGCGGCAGCCGCGCCAGGTTGGTATTGGTTCGGACGGTAAAGCGGTTGCGCCGCCGCCGAGCGGACGCCGGGAGCCATTCATCCTCGACTGGCTCGTCGAATAGCCTATACCACTCCAATGCATCATTTCGATTATCGCTCCGGCGTGCTGCACGCCGAGGCGGTCGACATCGCCAAGCTCGCCGACGAGGTGGGCACGCCGTTCTATTGCTATTCGACCGCGACGCTGGAGCGGCACTACCGCATTTTCGCCGGCGCCTTCGCCGACGTGAATGCGCTCGTCTGCTACGCCATGAAAGCGAATTCCAATCAGGCGGTGGTGCGCACGCTGGCGAAGCTCGGCGCCGGTGCCGACGTGGTCTCGGGAGGCGAGCTCAAGCGCGCCCGTGCCGCCGGCATCGTGCCTGACAAGATCATGTTCTCCGGCATCGGCAAGACCGCGAGCGAGCTTGCGCTCGCGGTCGACGAAGGAATCCTCTGCGTCAATGTCGAGTCGGAGGCGGAGCTCGAATTGCTCTCCTCCATCGCCGCCGGCAGGGGCCGCGTCGCCAATATCTCGGTGCGCGTCAACCCTGACATCGATCCGAAGACCCACGCCAAGATCGCGACCGGCAAGGCCGAGAACAAGTTCGGCATTCCGATCAGCCGTGCGCGCGAGGTCTATGCACGCGCGGCAAAGCTGCCGGGGGTCAAGGTCACCGGCGTCGACATGCATATCGGCAGCCAGATCACCGAGTTGCAGCCGTTCAACGATGCGTTTGCGCTGCTCTCCGAATTTGTCCTCGCGTTGCGGGCCGACGGCCACGCGATCTCGCACGTCGATCTCGGCGGCGGACTCGGCATTCCCTATCGCGAGGACAATGATCCACCGCCGCGGCCCGAGGCCTATGCCGAGATGGTCAAGGACGCGACGCGCGACCTCGGTTGCACGCTGATCTTCGAGCCGGGCCGGCTCTTGGTCGGCAATGCCGGCATCCTGGTCACGCGCGTGCTCTACCTCAAGCGCGGCGAGGCGAAGAACTTCATCATCGTCGATGCCGGCATGAACGACCTGATCCGTCCCACACTTTACGACGCGCATCACGATATCCGACCGGTGCGCGCGCCGTCGCGCGACGATTGGCGACTGGTAGCGGACGTAGTCGGGCCGGTCTGTGAATCAGGCGATTTCCTGGCGCTCGGCCGCGAATTGCCGGAGCCGCGGCCCGGGGATCTCCTGGCGATGATGACCGCCGGCGCCTATGGCGCAGTTCAGGCCGGAACCTACAACACCCGGGCGCTGGTGCCGGAGGTGCTTGTACGGGAAAGCGAATGGGCCCTGGTGCGGCCGCGCATCGAGGTCGAGGCGCTGATCGCCAAGGACCAACTGCCGCCGTGGTTGTGAGCGGTAGACCGTGGTTGGCAACGCTCTACCTATTGATTGACCATGATCTTTATCCGAATTGATTGAGCATGATCCCGAAAGCCGGTTCCCACTCGGGATCAAATTCGGGGCAGGCCCTTTCGGAATTATACTCGCGAACCATTATGTGATGCCGGTGTTTTGATCTGTGACTGCCTTCCTTTTGCCCCGTGCCGGCGGTCCTAATGCGTGATATGATCGCACGTCGCGCAGTTTCTCGTTGCTGGAGATGGACTTGAGCGAAAGTCCCGGCGCCGTTCCCAGGATTGAGGCCCGCCCCGCCGAAGGCGGCCAGGCGATGCTCGACCGCGCGGTCAGCCGGGCGCGCTGGAGCATCCTGTGGGAGCGGCTGTGGCCGGCGCTGGCCTCGATCGCGACCGCCGCCGGTTTGTTCCTCGCGCTCTCCTGGCTCGGGCTGTGGCTGTGGCTGCCGCCGGTCGGCCGCGCCATCGGGCTTGGCGCGTTCTGCCTGATCGGGGCAATATCGCTATTACCGCTGCTTCATCTGCGGCTGCCAAGCCGGACCGAGACGCTGCGCCGTCTCGACCGCAATTCCGGTTTGACCCATCGGCCCGCCACCACGATCTCCGACAAGATCGCCGGCGAGACCGATGATGGCCATGCGCTTGCGCTCTGGCGCGCGCATATCGAACGTGCGCTGCGCTCCGCGCGGATCCTCAAGGCCGGATTGCCGATGCCGCGGGTCGCGGCGCGCGATCCGATGGCGCTGCGCGCACTGGTGCTGGTGCTGGTGATCGCGACGTTCTTCGTCGCCGGCGGCGACCGCATGAAGCGCGTCGCTGCCGCCTTCGACTGGCAGGGCGCGATCACGCCCGCGAATTTCCGCATCGACGCCTGGATCAGCCCGCCGCCCTATACGGCAAAGCCGCCGCTGATCCTGCAGGGCCTGCGTCCGGGCGAACCGATGCAAACCGCCAACACACCGATCGCAGTGCCGGTCGGCAGCACGCTCGTCATTCGTGCCAGCGGCAACGTCAATCTCGACGTCTCCACCACCGGCGGTCTCGCCGAGCCGGAGGCGGACGCTCAGCCGGCGGCCGGTCGCGGCGCGACCGAGCGGCGCTTCACCATCGACGGCGATGGCAGTGCGACGGTGCGCTCGGCCAGCGATTTGCGCTGGCAGTTCACCGCGATTCCCGATCGTGCGCCGACCATCGCGCTCACCGACGACCCGGAGGCGACGCCGAACGGGCTGCAGATGTCCTACAAGCTCGAGGACGACTACGGCGTCGTCGGCGCGCAGGCGATCTTCAAGCTGATGTCGCGGCGTGGCACCAATGGCCATCCGCCGCGCAATCTCTACGAGGCGCCGGAGTTCGCGCTGTCGCTGCCGCAGACGCGCACCAGGAGCGGTGTCGGGCGCACCACCAAGAGCGTCAATGAGCATCCCTGGGCCGGCGCCGATGTGTCGATGACGCTCGTGGCGCGGGACGAAGGCGGTCACGAGGGCACCACCGATCCGGTCGATCTGCGGCTGCCGGAGCGCGCCTTCACCAACCCGGTCGCGCGCGCGCTGATCGAGCAAAGACGCAATCTGGCGCTCGACGGCGATGCGCAGGCGCTGGTGCTGACCGCGCTCGATGCGCTCACCTGGGCGCCGGAGAAGTTCAAGATCGATAGCAAGGTCTATCTCGGCCTGCGCTCGATCTTCTACCAGCTTGCGCGGGCCAAGAGCGACGACCAGTTGCGCGACGTGGTGGCGCGCATGTGGGACATGGCGGTCACGCTCGAGGACGGCAACATGTCCGACGCCGAGCAGGCGCTGCGTGCGGCGCAGGATGCGTTGCGACAGGCGCTGGAGCGTGGCGCAAGCGAGGAAGAAATCAAGAAGCTGATGGACCAGCTGCGGGCGGCGATCGACCGCTTCATGCAGGCGCTGGCGGAGCAGATGCGCCGCAATCCGGATCAAATGGCGCGGCCGCTCGATCCGAACGCGCGCGAGCTGCGTCCGGAGGATCTCAAGAGCATGCTCGACCGCATGGAGCAGATGGCGCGCCAAGGCTCGCACGACTCCGCGCGCAAGATGCTCGATGCGCTCGCCAACATGCTCAACAACCTGCAGATGGCGCGGCCCGGCCAGCAGGGCGACGACAGCGACGACGATATGAATTCGGCGCTCGATCAGCTCGGCGACATGATCCGGCGACAGCAGCAATTGCGCGACCGCACCTTCGAGCAGGGCCAGGACGAGCGCCGCCAGCAGGGCCAGCGCGGCAGGCGCGTCCAGAACGGCCAGAACGGCCAGCAAGGGCAGCAGAGTGAACAGGACGGCAAGCAAGGGCAGCAAGGCCGGCAAGGGCAGCAAGGCCAGCAAGGCATGGGCGAACTGCGCGAACAGCAGCAGGCCTTGCGTCAGCAGCTCGACAAGCTGCTCGATGAATTCCGCAAGCGCGGCATGGGTCAGCCCGGCCAGCAGGGCGAGAACGAGATGCAGCAACTCGGCCGCGCCGGCGAGGCCATGGGCGACGCGGAAGGCCAGCTCGGCGACAGCGATGCGGACGGCGCCGTCGACTCGCAGGGCCGCGCGCTTGAGGCGCTCCGCCGCGGCGCGCAGGACCTCGCGCAGTCGATGCAACAGCAGCAGGGTAACGGGCAAGGCCCCGGCCAGCCCGGCCGGATGGGTCAGTCGCGTGCCCAGCAGGAGACCGATCCGCTTGGCCGCCCGCTGCGCGGGCGCTGGGACGATTCAACGCTGCCCAACACGTGCCTCAACACCGACGATCCGAAGTGCTTCCCGGCGCGCCGCCGCGCCGAGGAAATCCTCAACGAACTGCGCCGCCGCTTCGGCGAAGGCTTCCGCCCGCAGTTCGAGCTCGAATATATCGAGCGGCTGTTGCGGGATATCCGATAGGTCACGACAGGACCAAGCTGCTTGGAAAGGGCGCATGAAGCGGTGCGCAAGCTGCTGACGGTCAGGATATCGCCCGCGCCCGTTAATGCACCGCCCGCGCCGCCGCCGCGCTGATCGCGTCGCGCACCGCATTGCGGATGGTGGCGAGCGAGAACGGCTTGGTGATCACGCCGTGAATGAGCGCCTCAAGGTTGGAGGCGCGCTCGCGCTGATCGGCGTAGCCGGTCATCAGGAGGATCGCGACATTCGGATGGTCGCGGGCGGCGGCGAGCGCAAGCGCGATGCCATCCATGATCGGCATGCGGATATCGGTGAGCAAGAGTTCGAAGGCGCCTTGCTCGCGCGTGAGCACGTCGAATGCCTCGGCGCCGTCATTCGCGGTCACGACGGCGTGGCCGTCCTGCGACAACGCGCGCGCCACCAAGATGCGAAGGCTTTCCTCATCCTCTGCGATCAGAATGCGTGCCATGACTCACCTCACTGCAGTCCGGCGATAAGGTCGCGCCGGTGGAGAAACCGCACCAGCACCGCGTGCGCCTCGGGCGGCGGCGATGCGAGGCGCGAGCGGAACGGCATGCTGGCGCCGGGCGCGATGACGGCGTGCTCCGGCAGCGCGGTCCAGCTATAGATTTCGTGCCCCTGCGCGTTGCGCACGGCGAAGCGAAGCCGCGGCACGGCGGTGTCGCGCTTGCTGGTGCTCTTGATGACGCCCTCGAGCACCAGCGTCGGCACGCCGTCCTGGGTCTCCTCGCGTGTGACGAGCTCAGTGAAGACGAGGCCGCGCAAGTTCACCTCAAGGCCGATCGCGGCGTAGGCTACGGCGGTCTGCGGCATGAGGCGCACGATGTCGGCGCGCCATCCGATAAGCCCCACGTCGATCACAATCAGCAGCAGGATCGCCGCCGCCCAGCCGGGAATCGGCCAGCGCGGCCGGTGTTGCGTCGCCTGCCGCCCGGTCCGGCGCGCGGCGACCGATTCGATATCCTCGCGGATGGTGTCGGCCGCGGCATGGGTGCCGTCCGAGTTGGGCACCAGCGCCGGGGCATTATCGATGATGGCTAAGGGGTCTGGTGGAACCTCGTAAGAGCGTGGCTCCGGCAGCGGCGCCGGTCCGCGGTCATCCCGGACCAAGCCCTCGGACGGCGGCGCCTGGTCAAAGGACGAGTCGGGCGGGCCTTCTGGCGCAGCTGCGGCGCGTAGGCCGTCCGTCGCCGGCCGGCCACCGTCTGGCGCGGCGCCTGAAAGCGCCGCCACGTCCTGGTGATGGGAGAGGGCGATCTCCGCCATGGCGGCGGGATTGGCGGCGAACCAGACCTTCCGGCAGCGCACACAGCGGACCGATCGGCCCGTCGCACCAAGCGAGGACGGCTCAACCTGATAGGACGTCGCGCAGTTCGGGCAGACAATCAGCATCGGCGAATCAAGGCCACCCCGCGGGTTTTGAGGGGGGACGGTAACAACCGACCGTTAACGGATCGGAAACTATGCCGGGGCGGTTTAACGCCGCTGCCCGGGCGTCGGTCGCAACAAAGCCCGCCCTGTGGTGTCCGTGGACCCGCAGCCCGGGGGATGGGCTGAATTGTCGGCGCGCTGCTATAAGGCGAATCGGCGCTAGTGCGGCGATTCAGAAGCCCGCAACGCCATTGCGGCGTGTCCCAAATGCGGGCTTCTGAACCTCAGCCGCACTAGAATTGATGAGTTGCTAGTGTCCTTCGATTCCAAAGTTCGTATCGGAGGTTGCCGAGAGGGCCCGACGAACTTCGGAATCGGACCTAGCACGGGTGGGGCTCGGAGCAGCACGTGGTCCGTTTCGAAAATGTGGGATTGCGGTACGGACTCGGGCCGGAGGTCCTGCGCGACCTCAATTTCCGCATCGAGCCGCATTCGTTCCAGTTCCTCACCGGGCCGTCGGGGGCCGGCAAGTCCTCGCTGCTACGGCTCCTGTTCCTCTCAATGCGGCCGACACGCGGCCTCGTCACGCTGTTCGGCCATGACATCGCCACGCTGGGCAAGGACGCGCTATCCGCGCTCCGCCGGCGCATCGGGATCGTGTTCCAGGATTTCCGCCTGCTCGACCACATGACCACCTATGAGAACGTGGCACTGCCGTTGCGTGTCCTCGGTCGCGCGGAGGAGAGCTATCGCGAGGAAGTGGTGGAGCTCTTGCGCTGGGTCGGACTCGGCGAACGCATGTCGGCGCTGCCGCCCGTGCTCTCCGGCGGAGAGAAGCAGCGGGCGGCGATTGCGCGCGCCGTCATCGCGCGTCCGCAGCTTCTGCTGGCCGATGAACCGACCGGCAACGTCGATCCGAATTTGGCGCAGCGGCTCCTGCGGCTATTCGTCGAGTTGAACAAAGCTGGTACGTCGGTCGTGATTGCGACCCACGACATCGCGCTGATGGATCAGTACGACGCCCGCCGGCTCGTGCTGCATGAAGGGCGGCTGCATGTCTACGATTGACGACGATCGCCGCATGCAGCAGTACTACGACAATCCGCCCATGGCGGAAGCGGCGGCGCCGGCCGAGGAGCTGCCGCGTTTCGAGAATCCGATCGTCCCAGACAACACGGTCGGCGGACGTGCGCTGATCGCCGTCATCGCCATCATGACGTTCCTCGCCGCGCTGACGACCGGCGCCGTGATACTCGTGCATTCCGCCGCCGGCGACTGGCAGTCGGAGGTCGCGCGGGAGGTCACGATCCAGGTGCGCGTCGCGCCCGGCCGCGATATCGACACCGACGTGCTGCGGTCAGCCGAACTCGCGCGCAAGGTCCCGGGCATCGCCGACGTGCGGGCTTATTCACGAGACGAGTCAGCCAGGCTGCTTGAGCCATGGCTGGGGACCGGATTGAAGCTCGACGATCTACCAGTGCCGCGCATCGTGGTCGTGCGCCTCGAGACCGATCCTGCGCCTGACCTAACCGAGTTGCGACGGGCGCTGGCGGCGGAGGTGCCGGCCGCAAGCCTCGACGATCACCGAAACTTCGTCGAACGCATGCGCACCATGGCGAACACGGCCGTGATCGGCGGGCTGACGATCCTGGCCTTGATGCTCTTGGCGACTGTGCTGTCGGTGATGTTCGCGACCCGCGGCGCGATGGTCGCCAACCGCACGGTGATCGAAGTGTTGCATTTCATCGGTGCCAGGAAAGGCTTTATTGCCGGGCACTTCCAGCGCCGGTTCTTCCGGCTCGGCTTGCAGGGCGGCGCCATCGGCGGCGGTTGCGCGCTCATCTTGTTCGCGCTGGTCGAGTTGGCGAGCCGCTGGCTGCTCGGCGCGGCGGCGGCGGCGCAGTTCGTGGCCCTGTTTGGCACCTTTTCGATCGGGTTCCTCGGCTATGCAGCGGTGGCTGCGCAGGTCGTCCTGATCGCATTGGTGGCCGCCTTTGCCTCACGGGCCACCGTCAATCGGATGCTCGAAACCATCCAATAACCGGTTCCCACGTTTCGGGATCATCTTTAAGGTCGCCCCCGGTGGAGAGCATGCCGACGATTGGGTCCAGCACCGATGAACGCAGCGGCCGCGCGTCCGACAGCCACGGCGCCGGGCGGCTGCTTGGCCGCATAGCTCGCCTGACGCTCGTGCTCTGCACCGGCGCTGCGCTGCTGCTGGCGCTCGGGTTCGTGTGGTTCGTGTCTGTGCTGCCGGCCGAACAGGTCACGATCACCCGCAATGCCGACGGTATCGTTGCGCTCACCGGCGGCGCCTCGCGGATTGTCGACGCCCTTGAGCTCCTGGCGGCGAAGCGTGGGCAGCGCCTGCTGATCAGCGGCGCCAATCGCTCGACCAATGCTGGCGAAATGTTGCGTCTGCACCCGGAATTCGAATCGATTGTGCGCTGTTGCGTCGATTTCGATCGCTCGCTCAACACGCTTGGGAACGCCGTCGAGACGCGCAAGTGGGCCAAGGGGCGTAAGATCCGATCGCTGATCGTGGTGACGTCGGGCTACCACATGCCTCGCGCCATGGCGGAGATCGCCCATCAACTCCCGGATGTGACGCTGATCGCGTTTCCGGTGTTCTCCGAGAAATTGCGATCGGAACCATGGTGGTCGAACGCCGCTACGGCGCGCCTGATCGTGCTCGAATATCTCAAGTTCATCTTCACGCACGTGCGGATGCAGGTGAACTCGGGTGCGGATGCGCGCGATTGAGCGGCCGGCAAACTGGCGACCACATGGCCTCCGACGTAATATTGCAGCTCGACCGGTGCGGCGATCGCCGCGTTAGCGCTTAACAGGACTTGCTCGTGCTTGTGATTCTGAGGTCGGCCGCTTTCAACGTCCTGTTCTATTTGAATCTGCTCGTGCACTTCATCATTGCGATCCCGACGCTGGTGATGCCACGCGTCGCCATCATCAGGCTGACGCAGTCGTGGGGCCGCACCAACAACTGGCTGCTGCGCGTTGCAGGCATCAAGATTGACTACCGCGGGCTCGAGAAGATCCCACCCGGTGCGCTGCTGGTTGCCTCCAAGCATCAATCGCTGTGGGAGACCTTCGGGCTGCTGCCGGTGTTCCCGGATCCCGCCTTCATCCTCAAGCGCGAGCTGCAATGGATTCCGTTCTTCGGCTGGTACGCCTGGAAGGCCGGCATGATCCCGGTCGATCGCGGCCGTGGCGCCAAGGCGCTTGCCGAGATGACCGAACGCACCCGCGCCGAGCTTCTCCGCGGCCGCCAGATCGTGATCTTTCCTGAGGGCACGCGCCGCGCGCCCGCTGCCGAGCCGAGCTACAAATTCGGCATCGCGCATCTTTATGGCGAGACCGGCATCACCTGTCTCCCGATCGCGCTCAACTCCGGTCTGTTCTGGCCGCGCCGCTCTTTCATGCGCTATCCTGGAACGATCGTGGCCGAAGTCCTCGATCCGATCCCACCGGGGCTCAGCAAGGCCGAGTTTGCGGCGCGGCTGCAGCAGGAGATCGAGACCGCGACCGCGCGATTGGTTGCTGAAGGTGAGCGTGAACCAGGAATCAGTCGTCAGGGACCAGGAAGTCAGAAAGTCGCATCCTGATTACTGAGCCCTAATTGGTGATCCCTGGCTCTCGTGCACGCCCTTCAGCCGCTCTGCCAGGAGATGCAGCTCGGTTTCCCGATAGCCGAGCGCTTCGAGCGCGGTCACGGTGGCGATCACATAGTCGCGGTTGTTGCCCGACTGTCCGTGGCCCTGGCGGACGTGATGGATCTGCTGGTCGAGCGTCAGCCGTCCGGCATATTGCGGGTGGCTGCGATCCACCATGTAGCAGAGCGCGGGCACCGCCCGTTCGGGATTGGTCTTGAGCCGCACCGGACGTACGAACTCCCGGTAGACCATGGTCACCTGCTCCCGGCCGCGCAGATAGGCGACGGTCTCCGCGCGCTTCGCAGCCGCCACGCGGTAGGCGATGCCGCGGCAGGCGCCGCCGCGGTCGAGGCCGAGCACGAGGCCGGGACGCTCCGGCGTGCCGCGATGCACGAAGGAATAGACGCAGAGCGCGCGGTGCGCGCCGATCAAGCGGGCGTCGAGCCGTTCGACATAGTCGAAGTCCGGCCGCCACATCAGCGATCCATAGCCGAACACCCAGAGATCGCCGGCGGCAGGGTCAGTCAATGCGTCCATAGCGGTGAATGCGTCCATCAGAGTGCCTAAGCGAAGTGGAATTCCATAGCCGTGAATCGTGGCGTGTCGAGCACGGCGCGTGCTAGGCGGAGCCGGCCTTGTGTTCATACGCGGTTGCACTTTTTCCTTGCAAACGCCTCATTCAAAGGCTTGAGAAGCGCCCGCAGCTTGCAGCCGGGATAAGCCGAAGGCCAGCGCTGTCGCCCCAGAGCGCAAACGACGGGGCGCAAACGACGGAGCGCCACGACGATGCTCGATCCGCAACCTGCACCTCGCCGCCGCCGCTGGCTGCTTTTCGTACCATTTGCGCTGCTTGTAGCGCTTGCGGGGATCTGGACCGGCCTGTGGTTCTATGCCGCCTCGCAGGCGGAAGCCGCCATCGCCGGCTGGCGCGACCGCGAGGCAAAGTCCGGCCGCACCTACGAATGCGGTTCGCAGTCGATCAGCGGATTTCCGTTCCGGATCGAAGTGCGTTGCGGCAAGCCGATGGCCGAGCTACGCGGCAAGGGTGCGCAGGTTGTGCTCAACGGTGCCGACCTCGTGATGCTGGCGCAGATCTACCAGCCGACGCTGCTGATCGGGGAATTCACAAGCCCGATGACGGTGGCCGAGTCAGGCCAGCCGCCCGCCTTTTTCGTGAACTGGACGCTGGGGCAATCAAGCCTCCGCGGCACGCCGCGGGCGCCGCAACGGGGTTCGCTGGTATTTGACAATCTTGCAGTACAGCGAGCCGACGCCAAGGCGACTGTCCTCAATGCCAAGCGGTTCGAGTTGCACGGCCGCATGGCGGAAGGCTCCGCCAGTGCCAATCCGGTGATCGATGTCGGGCTGCGCGCGACCGCCGCGAGCATGCCCGAGCTGCATCAGATGACGGCAGCGCCGCTCGACGCCGACGTGTCCGCAACCTTGCGTGGACTTGCCGACTTCATGCCAAAACCGTGGCCCGTGCGTTTCCGGGAACTGCAGGCGCGCGGCGGCAAGATCGACATCGTCAATGCGCGAGTGCAGCAGGGCGAGGTGATCGCCGTCAGCAGCGGCACGCTCAGCCTCACCGAGAGCGGCAATCTGGATGGCCAGCTGCAGATGACCGTGGTCAATCTCGAACACGTGCTCAAGCAGCTTGATCTCGAAGCCATGGTCTCGCAGGGCCGCGTCGGCTCCGCCATCGACAGGCTCGACAAGCTGGTGCCGGGGCTCGGCAGGATCGCGCGCAAGAATGCAGGGCCGGGCATTCTGGCCGGGCTCGACGCCATCGGGAAGCGCACGACGCTCGAGGGTAAGCCGGCGGTGACCGTGCCGCTGCGTTTCGTCGACGGCCAGGTGATGCTCGGGCCGTTGAACGTGGGCCGCACGCCGCCGCTGTTCTAGATTCTTTAGTGGCGCATGTCCTTTTCGGAAAACCGGTTCCTGCCCACGGATCAAGTCCGGGGCAGGCTTTCCGGGACATTCGTTTCCTACGGCTTGGGTTCGCGGAAGCGGCCCACGAAGATCGCGCGCCAGCGCTTGCCGGTGAGATAGAACAAGCCGGTCTTCGCGTCATAGGCGATGCCGTTGAGCACGTTCTCGGCGGAGTTCGCGCTCGCGCGTTCGTCGGGCGTCATCACATCCCATAACAGGCTGAGATCGGCGACGGCATCGATGCAGCCGGTCCCCGGATCGAAGCGCACGATCGAACGGGTCGTGAAGACGTTGCCGTAAAGCTTGTCATCGACGCGTTCAAGCTCGTTGACGCCGGCGATCTGCTCCTTGCCGATCCTGATCGTTACCGACTTGCCAATTTTGAACGTCTTCGGATCGGCGTAGTAGAGTGACGGACCGCCATCGGTGAACAAGAGGTTGGTCCCGTCGTGGGAGAGGCCCCAGCCGTCGCGCGGGTTGCGCATCTGCCGCTTCATCTTGCCGGCGAGGTCATAGACGAAAACCTGATGCTCCTGCCAGGTGAGCTGCACGATCTCATCGTTGAAGATGGTGAGTCCTTCTCCGAACACTCTGCGGCCCTGATCCGCCAGGTTGGTCACCTTGCCGTCGAGCGCGATGGTATTGAGCTGAGTGGTGCCGCCGATATGGCCGGTGCTCTCGTAGAGGACGCCGTCGCGGAACTCCAAACCCTGCGTGAAACCAGTGCGGCTCCTCACGATCTTGCTGCTCACCTCGAATGTCATTAGCCCAGGATTCGCGCAGACCTGCGCGAGCGACGGCGTCGTCATGCTCAGAATCAACGCTGCAGACGGCAGGACACAGAACCGGGCGATCCACGCCTTGTGCGCTGTCGTGCGCGCTGATTTTGCGTTTCGTTCAATCAATGCCATGTCTTACAGTGCCATGTCTTACAATGCCATGTCTTACCTTGCCCGCCGTCGGCGCATAATGCCACGATGACGGGTATTGTAGAGTCGAGGGTCGCGTGGCGAAACGCTCTTTCATGACTGGCGTCAACGGACAGGACGGCGCCGATCTCTCCAAGCTGCCATTGGAAAAGGCCACGCGGTCGTCGGCGCCGTGCGCAACGCGTCGACCCCTCGAACCTCGGCCGGCTGCAGGAGCTCGGCATCACCGCGGATATCGAGCTGGTCGATTTCGATCTGCGCGAATTCGGCAATGTCCTGCGCGTCAGCGCACGGCCGCAGCCGCTTGCTGCAGCACATCGGCGATGACGGTCCCGTATGATTTCATGACGGCCGGAACACCGGCGTCGGGGCCGGTCCAGTTGATGCTGAAGCAGAAGGTGACCGGCACGCGGTCGACAACCATCTGGCCCGCAATGCTCACGCAGTGGAAGTCCTGCCAGTCGATGCTGCCGCCCTTGCCGTAGGCTGCGATGTTCGTTGGAACGATCAGGTCGAGCGCGTCGGCCATCGCCTGGATGCGTTTGAATTCGACAAGTGTTTCCGGCTTCTTGAAGAACGCGCCGCGCAGCGCCTGCTGATACCAGCGGACGAGGTCATCGGCGGTCGAGGCCATGGTCTCGCGATCGTTGAGTGGCGGCCGCGGCTTGCCGGGCAGCTTGCCCGCGACGGCCTGCTGGACGCCGTGCCAGCCGAGATCGACGCCCTCCGGTGCACCGGCGATATAGGAGAACAGACGGCGCGTCGATTCGGGTATCTGCGTCGCCGTCAGTCCGGCTTCCTTGATCAGCGCACGCACCGGCGCAGGGCCGACGGATGCGATGGCGACATCGGTCGCGGTGTTGTCGCTGTGGGCGATCATCGCTTCCAGCACGCTGCGCCGCGTCGTCGTGCCGGACAAATTGAAGGTCTTGACGACGCTGCCGACGAACAGCCGCGCCTTGGGATCGTGTGCGACCTGCCAGGGCGCCGGGGCATCCGCTGCCACCAGGCAACTCGACGTGACCGGCAGCTTTGCGAACCTCGCCACTGCGGCCTGCACGCCCTCCGGACTGCGGGTCTCGGCCCGCGCCGCCGCGCCGGATGTCAGGACCGCTGACGCGCCCATCGCAAGAAGTCGTCGACGATCCAGGGACACAGTTGCGCTCCCAATTTCGAGAAACTCTTCGGCAGTCGCAGGGGACCTTACGCGCCTGCGCGACGCTAGGCGTGCTTATCTTGCGTCAGTTACCAATGTGTATCGAGGTCTCGCCGAGTCGCTAGTCCTTATCCGCCGCATAGGGCCGCGGCAGCGCGTCTCCCGGCAATCCCGGATGCGGCCGGCCGAAATCGGGCGCCGGCGAATCCTGACCCATCTCGACAATGCTGCGTCGGATGGCGCGGCGTTCGGTGAAGATGTCGAACAGCGCCTGACCGTCTCCGCGTCGGATGGCGCGCGTCAGCTCAGAGACGTCCTCGCTGAAACGGCCGAGCATTTCCAGCACAGCGTCCTTGTTGGCCAGGAAGATGTCGCGCCACATGATCGGATCGGACGACGCGATGCGCGTGAAGTCGCGGAAGCCGCCGGCGGAGAACTTCAGCACCTCGGACTGCGTGACCTCGCGCAGCTCGAATGCCGTGCCGACGATGGTGTAGGCGATCAGGTGCGGCAGATGGCTGGTCACCGCGAGCACGAGGTCATGGTGGTCGGCGGTCATCGTCTCGACCTTGGCGCCGAACGAACGCCAGAACGCGGCCAACCGCTCGACCGCCTCCGGGTTCGTGCCCTCCGGCGGCGTCAGGATGCACCAGCGATTGACGAACAACTCGGCGAACCCGGCATCGGGTCCGGAGTATTCGGTGCCGGCGACGGGATGTGCGGGCACGAACTGAATGCCGGCGGGGAGGTGTGGCGCCATATCGCGGACGACGGACGCTTTGACCGAGCCGACATCGGAAACGACGGCGCCTGCCTTGAGATGCGGCCCGATCTCAGCCGCGACCGCGCCGCAGGCGCCCACCGGGACGCAGACGATCACGAGGTCAGCGCCCTTGACCGCTTCGGCATTGGTGTCGACGACCTTGTCGGCGAAGCCGAGCTCGGCCACGCGCTTGCGCGTCGCTTGCGAGCGCGCGGTCGCCACGATCTCCTTCACGACGCCTTGCTCACGCGCCGCACGCGCGATCGAGGAGCCGATCAGCCCGACACCGATCAACGCCAGCCGATTGAACAGGGGCTTCGACAGGTCTGCCCCCATCACTTGCGCTCCATGAATTCGGCGAGCGCCTTCACCACCAGCCGGTTCGCCTCTTCGATGCCAACGGTCATGCGCAGCGCATCGGGCAGGTGGTAGGCCGCGACGCGCCGCAGGATCAGCCCGCGGCTGGTCAGGAACTCATCGGCGTCGGCCGCCGTCCTCCCTTTGGTGCGGGGAAAGTGGATCAGCAGAAAATTCGCGGCGCTCGGCGTCACCGTGAGGCCGAGCTTGCGCACCTCGTCGGTGAGCCAAGTGAGCCATTGCTCGTTGTGAGCACGGGCGGCTTCCATGTGTGCCGTGTCGTTGAGCGCCGCGATGGCAGCCATCATCGCCGGCGTATTGACGTTGAACGGCCCGCGGATGCGGTTGATGCTGTCCACGACATGTGCCGGCGCGTACATCCATCCAACGCGCAGCGCCGCGAGCCCGTAGATTTTCGAGAACGTGCGCGTCATCACGACATTGTCGCAGGTCGCGACCAGCTCGATACCGGCTTCATAGTCGTTGCGCCGGACATATTCCGAGTAGGCCGCGTCGACCACGAGCAGCACATGCGCGGGCAGCGAGCGCTGCAGCCGCTTCAACTCGTCGAACGGCACATAGGTTCCGGTCGGGTTGTTCGGGTTGGCGATGAACACGACCTTGGTGCGCTCGCTCACCTTGGCGAGGATCGCGTCGACGTTGGCGGTGTAGGCCTTCTCCTCGGCGACCACGGGCTTTGCGCCGGAGCCGAGGGTCGCGATCGGATAGACCAGGAAGCCGTGGGTCGTGTAGATCGCTTCGTCGCCGTCCTGCAGGTAGGCGTCCGCAATCAGGTTCAAGAGATCGTCGGAGCCGGCGCCGCAGACGATGCGCGCGGGATCGAGACCGAATTGCTTGCCGATCGCCTCGCGCAGCAGCCGGGCCGTGCCCTCGGGATAGTCCTCGAGGTGGTTGGCGACCGCCTTGAACGCCTCGATCGCCTTCGGGCTCGGCCCGAGCGGCGTCTCGTTCGCCGACAGCTTGTACACGCGCGCAACGCCGGGCGCCGTGCTCTTGCCGGGCACATAGGGCGCGATGTCGAGCACGCCAGGGCGTGGTTGTGGCCTGTTGGCGGCGGCGGTCATGTCCAACTGCTTTCCAGTCGTCTCAACCACCCACAGTGGAAGCGGGTGGCCGGGAGGTTCAACGCGGCTCTCACGGCGTCTTGTCTTCAAGGTGTCTCGCCCGGCACCCTATAGCGGGTCGCGTGGCTCCCGACGAGGGCCGTGGCGCGCACCGTCGCGCCGGTCTTCACCAGCGCGTCGGCCACGGCAGCAAGGGTGCCGCCCTGCGGGATCGAGACCAGCAGTGCGGCGCCATCGAACGCCCGGTCCGGCACCGCGATCGCTTCCGCCACCGGCGCGATGGCATTGGCGGCCTTCGCGCTCCAGCCGGATACGCGCACGCTCCACATCGAGACTTCGCGCACCATCGCGTCGGGGGCTGCGCGCGAGATCACGAATGTCGGCAGCGCAGCCGGATGATCGGCACGGTCGACGAACGGCATTCGCGCGATGATCTTCGGCGCGGAATCGAATTCGAGCGCACTCCACCAGGCGCCGGCGCCAGCTACGGCAAAGGCCGGCACGAGACCGAGATCGCCTTTGGATTCCGACACCGCTTCGACCACGCTGGCGGCTCCCATATGGGCGACGAACGGCACGGTAAATCCGAAATGGAAGCGCGCGCTGTCGCGGATATGGGCGTCGCCGGCGGATAGGTCGGCGTGCACCGAGAATGGCGCCTGCACATAGGTGAAGGTCGAGATGATGACGCGCCAGATGCTCTCGGCGGTGTCGAGTGGCAGGATGCCTTTGTGGCGCTCGACCAGCCGGCGCATCATCTCGGCCTCGCGGGCGGGGCGGAAGGCGGAGCCTGTCTCCTGCGTCTGCTTCACCGAGATGAGCCGGTCGATGATGTCGCCGCGCTCCATCAAGAGCCGATGCATGGATTCGTCGATGCGGTCGATCTCCCGGCGCAGGTCCGCGAGCGATGGTGTTCTGGAATCGGGCGTTTCAGCCATGGTACGCTGGTCTTGTCGATCAATCGGCGCCGACATTGATAGGGGTCGGCTAGTGTGGCGGTTCAGAAGGTTCTCGCGGCGAGTTCGAAATGCGGACTTCTGAACCAAAGCCACACTAGATTCAAGGAGTTGCTAGTGTCCTTCGATTCCGAAGTTCGTATAAGGGGCCGCCGCGAAATCGTACGAACTTCGAAATCGGGACACTAGGCCGAAATCAAAGAAAACATTGACAGTTTTCGGCAGACCCCTATCTAAGCGCGATTGTCATTCCGCGCGGTTGGGGCATGAACGCGGGTTGAGCGAACGTCGGATTCAGGACACTAATACCAGTCCGATGGTTAACCGGCCGCCCTCCAAGGCGATGAGTGACAAGGTGTCGGAGATGGTCGAGGCCGTGCTTGCTCCTGTCGATCGCGCGCACGAGGCGGACGAGCCGCATTCCCACGTCGTCCGGTTCGGTTCGGACAAGCCGCTGCGGCTCGACGCCGGCGTCGACCTGTGGCCGTTTCAGGTCGCCTACCAGACGTACGGCACGCTGAACGCCGACCGCACCAACGCGGTTCTGCTTTGTCATGCGCTCACCGCCGACCAGCATGCAGCCAATGTTCATCCGGTGACCGGCAAAGGCGGATGGTGGGACACCATGGTCGGTCCCGGCCGCCCGATCGACACCGAACGCTATTTCGTGATCTGCACGAACGTCATCGGCGCCTGCATGGGAAGCTCAGGGCCGGCCTCGACCAATCCCGCGACCGGCATGCCGTGGGGCCTCGATTTCCCGATCATCACCATTCGCGACATGGTGCGCGCGCAGGCGATGCTGCTTGATCACCTCGGCATCGACACTCTGTTTTCGATCGCCGGCGGCTCGATGGGCGGCATGCAGGTGCTGCAGTGGACGGCGAGCTATCCCGAGCGCGTGTTCTCTGCGCTGCCGATTGCGACGGCGACGCGCCACTCGGCGCAGAACATCGCGTTCCACGAAGTCGGCCGCCAAGCGATCATGGCCGATCCGGAATGGTGCAAAGGGCGCTACTTCGCCGAGCGCAAGGATCCGCGCAAAGGACTCGCGGTCGCGCGCATGGGCGCGCACATCACCTATCTCTCCGACGCAGCGCTGCATCGGAAGTTCGGTCGCCGTTTCCAGGATCGTGACAATCCCACCTTCTCGTTCGACGCAGATTTCCAGGTGGAGAGCTATCTGCGCCACCAGGGCATCTCGTTCGTCGAGCGCTTCGATGCCAATTCGTACCTCTATCTGACACGCGCAATGGACTATTTCGATCTCGCCGGGGACTATGACGGTGTGCTCGCCAACGCCTGGAAAGAGAGCCCGACGCGCTTCTGTGTGATCTCGTTCACCTCGGACTGGCTGTTCCCGACCTCGGAGTCGCGCGCCATCGTGCATGCTCTGAACGCCAGTGGGGCTCGGGTCTCGTTCGCCGAGATCGTCACCGACAAGGGCCACGACGCCTTCCTGCTCGACGAGCCGGAGCTGTTCGCCATCGTGCGCGGCTTCCTCGAGGGCGCAGCCAGGGCGCGCGGGCTTCCCGCGCAGCGACGATGATGCTGTCACGGCTCAAGCGCGATCTCACCATGGCGGAGGCGGCGCGCATGCCGGGCGGCGCGCGCGTCGACTTGCTGGTCGTCGCCGACATGGTCGAGCGCGGCGCGAAGGTGCTCGACATCGGCTGCGGCGACGGCGAGTTGCTGCGGCTCTTGGCGGAGACGCGCAATGTCGACGGCCGCGGGATCGAATTGTCGCGCGAAGGCGTCAATGAAGGTGTCGCCAAGGGCCTCGCCGTGATCCAGGGCGACGCCGACACCGACCTCTCAGATTACCCGAACGACGCCTTCGATTATGTGATCCTGTCGCAGACCTTGCAGGCGACGCGGCAGCCGCGCGTCGTGCTCGAGCACATGTTGCGGATCGGCCGGCACGCCGTGGTGTCGTTCCCGAATTTCGGCCATTGGCGCATTCGTCTGCAGATACTGTTCGGCGGGCACATGCCGCAGACCGACAACCTGCCTTACGCCTGGTGGGAGTCGCCCAATATCCATTTCTGCACCATCAAGGATTTCCGTGAGTTGTGCGGAGTGGTCGGCGCCAAGATGGAGCGGTCGGTGGCGCTCAATGCGTGGGGCGCGCCGATCCGGCTCAAGGTCCCGTGGTGGTTCTGGAACCTGTTCGGTGAGCAGGCGGTGTTTTTGTTGAGCCGCAAGCACTAACTAGAGCGGTTTCCACTTTCTGTGAATCGAGGGGATTCCCTTCGGGGCACGAATAAGATTCTGTGGCCTTCTCCAAGCTGAGGAGGCTGCGATGGGGTATTCGAACGATCTGCGAGTTCGAGTGATCCAGGTGGTGGATA
>WHTP01000161.1 GCA_009377695.1 Hyphomicrobiales bacterium
CGCCTCCTCGTGCGTCTTCCAGATGCCGTGGATGATCGGCGGCTGGCCGGGATAAGTCGGCGTGCGGTGATAGAGATCGCGGCTCAGGTCGACGATACGCATGATGCCTCCTTGACACTTTATCGATTTGGCTTGCTCTGCCCTCCGCTCATTCTCGCGTAAGCGGGAATCCAGAATGCTTTCTTTAATTCTGGGTCCCCGCTTTCGCGGGGACGGGCGGATAGAGATAACAGTTCGTCGAACAAAACATGCCGGGTTAGTTCTTCGGTCGCAGATCGACGCCGACCCGCTTGTTCACGAATTGCGTGGTGAAGGCGCGCCGCCAGTCAAGCGCCGGCTTGACCACTCCGGCGCGCACCATCTTATCGAAGAAGCTCTTCACCCGCGCTTCGGTCATCGCGCCGATGCCGAGCGTCGATGCGTCGCCGGAATCGACGATGCCGTGGGTCTTCATGGCGGCAACGGCGTGGGCCAGCAGCGCCTCCGGCATCTCCGGGTTGTGCTTGCGGATCAGCGCGTTCGCTGCGCGATTGTCGCCGTAGAGATAATTGTACCAGCCGATGATCGAAGCATCGACGAAGCGCTGCACCAGGTCGGGGCGCTTGGCGATGAGGTCGCGCCGCGTTTCGATCAAGGTCGAATAGGCATCAAAACCCTGGTCGGCGAGCAGGAACATGCGCGGCTTGAAGCCCGCCTGCTGCTCGATCGCGAACGGCTCCGACGTGATGTAGCCCTGCATGGCGCTGCGCTTGTCCGCAAGGAACGGCTGCGGATTGAAGGTGTAGGGCTTCACCCGCCGCTCGTCGAAACCGTAGTCGGCCTTGAGCCACTGGAAATAGCTGGCGACGCCCTCGCGCGAGATGAAAAGCGTGAGCTGCTTGAGGTCTTCGAACTTGTCGATGCCCTGCCCCGGATGCGCGATCAGCACCTGCGGCTCCTTCTGGAAGATCGCCGCAACCGGCACGACAGGCACGTTCTGCGCGACCGCATCGAAACTCTGCAGGGTATTGGCGCTCATGAAGAAATCGATCTTGCCGACAGTGAGCAGGATGCGGTTGTTCACGTTCGGACCGCCCTGCACGATGGTCACGTCGAGACCGTATTTGCGATAAGTGCCGTCGGCGACCGCCTGATAGAAGCCGCCGTGCTCGCCCTGTGCCACCCAGTTGGTGCCGAACGAGACTTTGTCGAGCGGTTGGGCCTGAGCAATGGTCGACGTCAGCACCAACGCGGCGCACGCCCATCCTGGGATCAAGTTCCGGAACGCCATCTCGCCGAGGCTCATTTCGCCAGACTGAAGACGTTGTGGGCCCGCTCGACGATGGGCTTCGGGGTCGCATAGATAGCACGCACGATGCTTTCGACCTCCGGTCCGCTCCGCTCAGTTATCTCGAAGCTGATGCGCGCCGCGTCCTCGCGGAATTGTGCATCCTTCAGCATGGCTGAAAACGCGGTTCGCCAGACCGCCACTCGTTCGCTGGGAACCCCCTCAGGGAGCGCAAACGCGCTTGCGATTGATAAGGGAGCGACGAGCAGTCGCAAGAACGCGCGGTCATCCTCTGTCTTGGCCTCGTCCAGCGAGAGCGGAATATCCGCAAGGTCGGCGCGCTTGGCCAGTCCAACTTGTACCAGCATGTTGATGCTTCGATTTTTCAGCGCGCCGGGCTGTGTCGCATTGATGCTCCCGACTGTGGTGCAGCGTCCTTCGGTTTCACCACGATCGACCGCCAGCAGCGTGTTGGCCGTTCCGGAATAACCGGTGATGACCTTGAATTTCGTTCCGATCGTGGCGTTCAGCGCCAATGGAAATTTGGAGCTTTCAGCCAGGATTCCCGTCGAGGCCATTGTCGTTTCGTGCTGACGGGCATCTGCGAGCGTTCGGATTTTCGACGCTCCGCGCGTATAGCAGATGGAGCTGTCGTCGTTCATGCTTCCGATCCAGATGAACTTGCGGACGTCGTATGGGACCGTTCTGTCGGAGTACAAAGGATCCGTAAGTGGACCGCGCGCAGACGTCGCGAACGCAGAACCGTCCCGCGCCGCCGTGGTACCGAGCGCCATGTACGCCTGTACGCCGCCGGCCGAGGGATAGTTCCGTGCCACGATGACAGGATCGCCCGGAAGGTACCTGACAATGTGGCGTGCAAGCAGTCGCGCGTAGATGTCGATGGCGCCGCCTGAGCCGCCGCCGATATACAGCGACAACTGACGGCCGTGAAAGAACGCGCCTGCCGATTCGGCGGCGGCAGCTGGCGCGCCAGGCAGCAGAAGCGCGACCGTGCAGCCGATGCACAACGAGCTCAAGCGAATAATCCACCGCGGCATTGGGCCAATCCCGACATGTCCGGCTGCGATCGCGAGTCTTGTAGGACATTGCGACGCGGGCTGGCTAGCGCTGTTGCGCTGTACGACCGCCATTCGCTACCCTGCCCTGGCGTCGCAGCGTAACGGGGACACATTGCCGTGACCACGATTGCCGCCAGGCCTGCGATTGGTGTCTTCCTGATCACGATGGCTTGCCTTGTGTCGTCGCATCCGACGGCACATGCGCAACCCAGCCTGAAGGGAAAGACCGTCACGCTGTATGTCGGCGGCGGGATCGGCGGCGGTGTCGACATCTTTGCGCGCACGTTTGCGCCCCATCTGAGCCGGCATCTGCCCGGCGAACCTGCAATCATCGTTTCCAATATGGGCGGTAGCGGGGGCGTCCAGGGTGTTCAGTACCTCTACAACGTTGCCGCCAAGGACGGTACCGCCGTCGGCACGACCAATTCCGGCAGCATCAGCGAACCGCTCCTGGGCCGATCCAAGGTCGCCTATGAGCTGGACAAATTCCGGTGGATCGGGAGCCTCGCCCGCGGCGATACCGTGTGCGGCGTCTGGCACACGTCGGCGATCAAATCGATCGAGGACGCCAGGCAGCGCCAAGTGGCATTGTCGGCGACCGGAGTAACGTCCGGACCGGCACGGGCGGCGTTACTGCTCAATGCGCTTGTGGGAACGAAGTTCAAGCCGATCCCGGGATATCCGGGCAAGGCCATGGGCCTTGCGGTCGAACGCGGAGAGCTCGAAGGAACCTGCGTCACGCTGAGCTCGTTGCGCACCTCGCAAACCGCCTGGCTGGGGGACAAAACCTTCCGGCTTCTGCTGCAGGTCGCGATCGAGGCCGATCCCGAGTATCCCGACGTTCCGCGCGTCGCTGACCTGATCAAGACGCCGGCCGACCGGCAATTGCTCGATCTCTATCTGCTCTCCTACGAGTTCAACAATCCTTACATGCTGCCGCCCGGCACGCCCGATGACATGGTGGCAGCCTATCGCCGTGCGTTCAGCGCCGCGGTCCGTGACCCGCAATACCTCGCCGATGCGGCCAAGCGTCGTCAGCGCGTCAGGCCGCGAGACGGCGCGGACGTGACGGGGCTGGTGCAAAAGCTGCTGGCGACGCCCGATGACGTCGTGCAGCGGATGCTGACTGTGACCGATCCACGCCAGCAATCCGGAGCGGGGCGATAGCTGATCCGACCGCGCGGGCGCGGTGACCGAACAGATTTGATCTTACTGCTCGAACCGCTCGATGAACCACTTGAGCGACCGGATCCAGGTCTCGTCCTTGCCGACCTGCTCCTCACGCCGGCGGCGTCTCTAGAACCAATTTAAACTATTGAGATTGCGTGACAATTACGTGCGAGCTAGGTGTATTCTCTCGTTTGATCATTCGCCGATTGGCCCTGCTCTATACCCCTATCGTTCCAGATTCGATCATGAACGATCTGCAAACACTGCGAACCTTGGCCGATATTGCCGATCGTTGGGGGTATCGCTTCGACGTGCAGTCGGTGGATGGTCGGCCAAACGCCACGGGTCATGATCTCTGTCTGCTGCAAGGCGTCATCATGACGGTGGAGTCGCCGACCGGCCTGCGCGTCTGTGCGAGCGACCTCACCTCGATCCGTGATTGCGAGCGTGCGGCAACGCTGTCACCGTCCTTGACGATCATCATGCTGCTGGAGGGCGATCCGCTGAGCTACACACTCGGCGCGCGCAACCACATCACTCTCACACCCGGGAATGGCGTCGTCATCGCTGCTGCCGAGCAGACGAGCTTGCGCCAGGTCTCCTCGCGCGGCAGCCGTTGCCGTTCCGTTGTCGTGCAGGCCTGCCCGTCGGATGTCGCCGACGTGGAGCTTGCCGGACGCATCACCGCGGCGTTGCGAACCACCGCCGCCATTCCGCTGCTCGCCAGTTGCCGCGTGCAGTCATTGGCCAACGATCTGTTCGCGTCTCGCGACAGCGGTGCGATCTGCCGGCTCCTGGCCGAGAGCTGTGCGCTGGAATTGCTTGCGATCGGTCTTGGCACGGCGGAGAGGTCGGAGGCCTGGGTGACCTGCGCCTTGCGTCCGCAGGACGTGACCAAGATGCTGCGCGTGCGCGACAAGATCATCAGCGAACTGGACCGGCCACATCGCCTCTCCGACCTCGCTCAATTTGCCGGCATGAGCGTCACGACGCTCAAATGCAAATTTCAGGCGGTCGTCGGGCAATCCGTCTTTGCCTTTCTCCGTGACCAGCGTCTCGACCGGGGACGCCAGGGGCTCGAGCGGGAGGGCTGGACGGTCGGGCAGGCGGCTTATTTTGTCGGCTATCGCCACGCGACGAACTTCGCCACGGCATTCCGCAAACGGTTCGGCGTTTCGCCGACCGCGGCGCCACGTCACTGATCGCCCGGCTGCGCGCATACACATTTCGCCAAGGCGCATACGCCTGAGTGATGGTTCCAACCGCGCGAAGGTTCTATCCGAGGCCATCGTGTGACCTCGACGTGCGTCAAATTCACAGTCTAGAGCCTCTCCAATAGTGGGAGTGCACATCGCGGTCCAAGAACGACGGGGCTTGGGGGCGATGACAAAAACGACGCTGTCTGCAAGGCAGCCGAACAGGGCGTCTGCTCTCTGTCGCCTCGCGCCGCTTTTCGCTTCAACCGCCATCGCGGGCGTCGCCATCTGGTCCGACGGCGCGCGTTCGCAGACCGTCCTCGAGACGATCGAGGTCACGGCGCGGCGCGACCCGGAACAACTCGCCGATGTGCCGATGAGTGTCGACGTTGTTCGGCCCCATGAGACCCTCGAGGGACCCTCGAACGCTGCGATCGATATATCCCGTCGCGTCCCGAACTACAGCGTGACCGACGTCGGCAATCCGTTGTTCGCATTCGGCGCCATCCGTGGTGTCGGCACACTGAGCTTCCCGCAAAACCCCTTCGATTCGACGATCGGATATGCGCTGAATGGAACGCCGCTCTCGATGTACGGCGGCACGCAGCAATTGCTCGACGTCAGCCGTGTCGAGGTCCTGCGCGGACCGCAGAACGTCCTGTTCGGACGGTCGAGCCAAGGCGGCACGATCAACATCATTCCTGCCGAACCGGATGGAGAGCGCGATATCCGGCTCAGGGGCGAAATCGGCACCAGGGGTGAATATCTCACCGACCTCATCGCCGGCGGCACCATCGTGCCGGGCGTGCTCAACGGGCGCGGCGCAATCCGCTTCACCGGCGGGAACGGGAACGTCAAGAACCTGATCGGCGGCGAAGACTTGCCGAATCGAGACATCGGCGCCGCGCGCGGCGGACTGCGGTGGTTCCTCGGTGAGCGCACCACCATGACCGTGACGGGATTCTACGAGAACGACCGGCGCGACACCTTCAACTATATTCTGCGTGGTGGCCCGAATTATCCAGCCGTGATGCTCGACGAACCATTGGGCTTCAGCCGAAAGCTTGGCATTGGAACCGCCGAGGTGAAGCATGAATTCGATGCTTTCAACCTGACCGGCACATTCGGCATCCAGGACATCCGCGCACGGATGAGCTCCGACAATACCGATGGGCTGATCTACAGTGCGCTCACCGGCCTGCCGCCGAGCTTCTTCAGCTCGGCGTCCTGCAGCGATTGCACCCGCTATTATTTCAAGGAACGCGCCTATTCGGGAGAACTCCGCGCGAGTTCGAAGGATGGTGCGCCAATTCGCTGGACGACCGGCCTGAACATCTACAGTTCGACATTCAGCCAGGGCGGCACCAACGCCAGCTCATTCGGGCCAACCCAGAACGGATTGTATGACGCGAAGCTCGATCTCAACAGCTATTCGGCATTCGGCGAGGTCGGGTTGCCATTGAACGAACGGTGGACTTTGACGCCCGGCATCCGCGTCGGTCACGATTCGGTGTCGCGCAAAGGCAGCTATGTCTCCAACGGCACGCCAGGCACCGTCCCGGAATTCAACGAATACGGAAAAGTCGATGGCGCCTTCGTCGCCGGCGGCGCCACGCTCAGCTACAAATTCAATGACCAATCCTTGCTCTACGGATCGATCAAGCGCGGCTACTCCAACGCGGGCTTTCCTTATTTCAATATCTTTTCCGTCTTTGGACAGCCGGCGCCGTCCTACCCTGCATCCTATTCATGGACTTACGAGGCTGGTGGACGCACCGTATTGCTGGACGGGCGCCTGTCCTTGGAAGGATCGGTCTTCTACAACAATGTCAGCGACGGTCACGTCAATTCGTTCGATCTTCAAGCCAACCAGTTCACGATCGCGGCCCTGGATTACCGCACCTATGGCTTCGAAGCGGCGGCACGCGCACGCGTGACCGAGAGATGGACCCTCTATGGCGGCATCGGTTACACACATTCCGCTTTCGTCAACGTGCCGGCGAACGACCCGACCGGCGCCCGCAATGGCAACAGCCTGCCCGGCGTACCGCTCTGGTCCGGCGTCGTCGGCTTAGAGAACCGGTTGCCGCTTGGCGAGTTTGGCCTGGACGGAACGCTGGTATCGAGCGCGGAGTTCCAGTTCACGGCGGGACGGCGCGCGGCGGACCTTGCCAATACGTTCGACCTTCACCCCTACCAGATCGTCAACGCAAAGCTCGGCTGGGAGGGCGAGCGGTTCAAGGTCTACGCATTCGGCCGCAACATCTTCAACGAGAATATCGAGGTCGCGGGCGCCGCCTATACGGCGACAGTGTTGGCGGTAATGCCGGGCCTCGGACGCGTCGTCGGTCTCGGCGCCGAGATCAAGTTCTAGCAGGGCCGCGCTCAGTTTTCATCGCCGCGATGGTCGCCTGCTGTGGCCCGCTTACTGCTCGAACCGCGCGATGAACCACTTGAGCAACCGGATCCAGGTCTCGTCCTTGCCGACCTGGTCCTCGATGCCGTGTTCGAGGTTGGGATTGTCGTTCACCTCCATCACCACGAAACCCGTCGGCGTCTCCTTGATGTCGACGCCGTAGAAGCCGTCGCCGATCGGACGCGCTGCGCGCACCGCGATGTCGATCAGCGCGGGGGGCGCCTTGTCGAGCTCGAAGGTGCGGAAGCCGCCCTCATGGGACGAGCCGTCGGGCCGATATTTCACCACCTGCCAATGGCCGCGCGCCATGCGGTACTGACAGACGAACAGCGGCTCGCCCGCGAGCACGCCCACCCGCCAGTCGAACTCGGTCGGCAGGAATTTCTGCGCCAGCAGGAGATCGGTCTCCTCGAACAGCTCGTCGGCGATGCGCTTGAACGCCTCGACATTGTCGACCTTGTGCACGCCGCGCGAAAACGAGCCGTCCGGGATCTTCACCACTAGCGGCAGGCCGAGTTCGTCCATCGCCTTGGTCAGATCGCTGTCTTCCGCCAGGATGACGGTCGGGGGCGTCGCGACCTGGTTCTGACCGAGCAGTTCCATCAGGAACACCTTGTTGGTGCAGCGGATCATCGAGATCGGATCGTCGATGACCGGCATGCCTTCCTGCCAGGCGCGGCGGGCAAAACGATAGGTGTGGTTGTCGATCGAGGTGTTCTCGCGGATGAACAGGCCGTCGTATTCGGCGAGCTCGGCAAGCTGCCGGCGCGTGATCGGCTCGATATCGACCGACATTTTCTCAGCGATCCGGATGAAGTACTTGATTGATGCTGGCGAGGACGGCGGCATCTTCTCGTTGGGATCGTAAAGCACCGCGAGGTCGTATTTCGCCTGGATCCGGGCCTTGGGATCGCGCCACTCGCGACGCGTATGCTGATGCAGCGATTCCCGCAGGAACCCGGCTTCGCCGTTGGCGAGACGGGTGATGTTGCGCGGTCGAATGCGGTCGATCGAGAGCCACTGGCCGGGCTCGATGGTTACTTCCAGCGCCGGGCAGCGAAACCAGTCGAACAAGAGCCGGCCGAAGGATTCGAACCGGTCGTCGCGTGCGATCCCGAAGCAAACCAGGAGCTTCAGCTCGCCCTCGGGCTGGAAGTCGGCGCGGCGGGCACAGCGGTTGAGCTCGTCCTCGAGCTCCGGCAGCGCGTGCTCGTAAAGCTTCTGCTCGCGCAATTCGAGCATGGTCTCGACCGTCGGCACGACGCGGTGGCCGCGCGCCTCGGCGAGCAGCGAGGCGTAATAGCCCTTCGACTGGTACGCGTAGGACCGCGCCAGATTGACCAGCTTTGGCCGCGCCGCATCGAACAGGCGGGGACGGGCGAGATATTCGCTCGTCGTGATGACCTTGTGCGGGGTCTCGGCGTTCGGAAGATCCTTGGGCTGGTCGACCAGAATGACCCAGCCGGTCATTGGTGTCCTTTCCGGATGACGATGCCGCACCGATCGCGACCCGAGTGTTCCCGACCTAAGTAATCGCGACCCCATTGAGGCCTGCGCATGCACGCGGTTCTTGCTGCCGCGTCGATGCGAGGCGCAGCCGTCATTCCCATCATCGTCTGTAATGGCCGCCGGATCATGCGTGAGGACATGTCACCCGTCGCAGCCGAAGGCGAATACCTGATGGCACCCCTCCAATGCTTCAGTGATAACCCGAAATAAGCACAAACGCCACGCCTGTGAATTTGCCGGTTTGCCCCTTCCAGCGCGAAATCGCGTCAGCGCGATGACGGGTGCCGGCCTATCGGCTTCTCGAACCGGAGCGCGGCACCGCCATCCGCGTAATAGCGAGGGTATTGGCCGAACTGCCGGTAACCGCTCTTGCGATAGCGCGCGATCGCCGCCGCGTTCGTCTCGTGCACCTCAAGACGCAGGCATCGGCATTTGCGGGATGCCGCCGCGCGTTCGGCGGCGGCCAAGAGCGCGACGCCGACCCCTTTCCCGTTCATCTGCGGCGCGACCGCAATCGAATAAAGCCGTGCCACCGCCGCGTGCCGCCGGAACAGCACGACCGCCGCCCCGGCGAGGCGCCCGCCGCCTTCCGCGACGATGACCCTCGCCGTCGATGACGTGAGCAGGCGGCGCAGGCTTTGGCGGGACATCCGGTCGGTCGCGAACACGCGCTGCTCGAGCTCGATCAGCGCGTCGAGATCGGCCCGTCGGGCTCGTCGCACGCAGATCGGCGGCTTTGTTCGGGTGCGGCGTGACGGCATGGTGCGTAACAGACTGGAAACTATACCAGCGCCCTAACGCTGTGCCCCTCCGATCCCGGCCTGTTCCAACGGCCCGCCGAGAAAATCAAAGCCCGTTTGAACCTGCTCACAAGCGGCAGCGACCAATAGACAATCGGCCCACACGGCCATGAAGCACAGGGGATTTCGCCATGCGTAAGACGCTCGCAGTTGCCGCACTTGCAGGTTTGACTATCGCTTCCAGCATGATCGCCACCACCGGCCAGGCCGACGCCCATTTCCGGCGCTGGGGCCCTGCCATCGGCTTCGGTATCGCGAGCGGCATCGTTGCCGGTGCGATCATCGCCAATAGCGGGCCGGCTTACGAGCGTTGCGGCTGGCTCCGGCAATACGACCGGTACGGCAATTACAGGGGCCGCGCTTGGGTTTGCAACTACTGAGGGCTTTCCCTCGTAGCTGAGAAACGTCCCTCGGGACTGACCAGTTGCGATCGGCGCGTGCGCCCCCATCCACCCCCGCGTCGGTCAAAGCGACCCGCCTGGACCTAACCCGTCCAGGCGGGTTTGCTTTTGAGGATATGCGTTGGCCGCGAGAGGATTACGGCTTACAAGCGGGCGGCCACAGCGAAGCACGTTTCAGTGAGGACCTCAGGACGAGCTGCAAACTCCGTCACCTCCCCTGGGTCCATGTCATTGGGAGCGTGCGTTGGCCGATCATTGGCCGGAGACGCATTCCATGCAGCGCGTGACCATCACCATCGACGACGAGCTCATGACCGAGCTCGACCAGATCATCGAGGCCCGCGGCTACCAGAACCGCTCGGAGGCGATCCGGGACCTTGCGCGCGCCGGCATCCGGCAGGCGGCGGCAACCCTTGACAAGGATCGCGACTGCGTGGCGGCGCTGGTCTACGTCTACGACCACCATGCCCGCCAGCTTGCGAAGCGGCTCGCCGACACCTTCCACGACCATCATGAACTGTCGCTCGCATCGATGCACGCGCATCTCGACCATGATAATTGCATGGAGGTGACAATCCTGCGCGGCAAGACCGACCAGGTGCAGCATTTCGCCGAGCACGTGATGGCGGAGCGCGGCGTGCGCCATGGCCGGGTCGTGCTGGTGCCGACCGACGTGATGATCAAGCCTCATACCCATGCCGACGGGACGACCCACAGCCATCCCCACAGCCATCCCCACCGGCATACCGGCAAGAAGCGCCGGCGCGCGGCGTAAATTTCGCGACTCCGGCCACAGCCGCCGACCAGCGCTGCTCTTGTGGGCCTCAATCTCCTTTGATATTCAGTTTTGGACCAAACATCTTACTCACGATCGCAAGGAAACGACGATGCGCAAACTCCTGTCGGGATTGACCTTCGCCGCCGCGGCCCTCGCTCCGGCCGTGGCCCTCGCCCA
>WHTP01000030.1 GCA_009377695.1 Hyphomicrobiales bacterium
AATGGGCGTTGATTTGCACCGCCCACAACATCACCAAGCTCGCCAGCGCGGCCTAAGCCACCTATCGTCCATGAACACAGCCCCACACCAGAGCTATCTGGACAGGCTCCTAGTGTCCCGATTCCGAAGTTCGTACCATTTCGCAGCAGCCTCTTATACGAACTTCGAATCGAAGGACACTAGCAACTCTTTGAATCTAGCGTGGTTTTGGTTCAGAAGCCCGCATGTCGGACTCGCCGCGAGAATGATGCGGACTTTTGAACCACCACACTAGACTAGCCAACTATCGTTCGATCCGTTTCCAGCCGTCGCTGGTCAGCCGTTGCTGCGGCAGGAAGCGGCCCTTGTAATCCATCTTGCGCGAGCCGTGCACCCAGTAGCCGAGATAAACGTAGGGCAGCTTCACGCGGCGTGCGCGATCGATGTGGTCGAGGATCATGAACGTGCCGAGCGACCGCGACCGGTAGTCCGCGTCAAAAAACGAGTAGACCATGGACAGCCCGTCGCCGAGCACGTCGGTCAGCGCGACTGCCAGCAGCTCACCCGACCCGCGGCCATTGATCGCGCTGTCGGGCCCGCGGCGCCGGTACTCGATCATTCGCGTCTCGACGTGGCTGTCCTCGACCATCATGGCGTAGTCGAGCACGGTCATGTCAGCCATGCCGCCGTCGCGGTGGCGCAAGTCGAGGTACGAGCGGAAAACCGAATATTGTTCCGAGGTTGGCGCCGCGGTACGTAGATCGCCGATCAGGTCGCTGTTGCGTTGTTGCACGCGGCGCATGCTCCGCGTTGGCTCGAATTCATCTGCGATGACCCGCACCGACACGCAGGCCCGGCAGGTCTCGCAGGCTGGACGATAGGCGATCGATTGGCTGCGGCGGAATCCGCCATGGGTGAGCAGATCGTTGAGCTCGGCCGCGCGCTCGCCGACCAGATGCGTGAATACCTTTCGCTCCTCGTGCCCAGGGAGATATGGGCACGGCGACGGAGCCGTCAGATAGAATTGCGGGGTGTTGCGTGAGTGATGTGTCACGGATTCGAATCGCCCCTTACCAGACTGGCCCTCTCACGGTGGACTCGTTTAGTGTGGTGGTTCAGAAATTCTCTTCAGTTGCGCCGCGGGTCCGTCAAGGAATTTCGGAAACTAAACCATACTGGATGCATAGAGCTTGCTGGTGCCGTTCGAATCCGAAAATTCGCTATCGAAGGCGCGGCAGGGTTGAGCGAACTTCGAATTTCCAACACTAGCACTAGGCTAGGATCGCCCGGAGCAGGCGTCCAGTCAAACGCCTTTACAACCGCTGGTGTCCCGATTCCGGAGGTCGTACGATTTCTCGGCGGCCTCCAATACACCAGCAACTTATTGATTTCAGTGTGCTTAGGTTCAGGAGTCCGGAATTCGGACTTGCCGCAGCACTAGCCGCGCCGCACCTCCCGGATCATCTGTGCGCGGGCGGGGTTATTGATCACCACGGTGCCAACCACCATGTCGTGCAGCAGCCGTTTACGATCGTTAAAAAGTCCGACCAGCAGGATGAGCGGCGTCAGGAATGAGGTGCTCAGCCAGAACAGCAGCCCGTGCACGGCGCCGAGAACGAAGTAGGCGGGCGTGCCGTACCAAGTACGCATTTCCAGATCCATGACGCGCATGCCGATGGTCGCAGAGGCCTCGCTTGCGAACGTGTACCCGTAGTAGCACAGCGCCCAGATGACGATCAGCGGCCAATAGAGTGGCGAGAGGAACACAAACAGAATCGCTGCGAGGCCAAGCGTGGCAATAGTCGCGGCCGCCATGAAGAGAGCGGCGAGGACGATAGGGACCACGATGATGGCGAGGTCGATGACGAAGGCAATCATCCGGCGCGCCAGAACACCTTCGAACAATTCCGGATTGGTCATGGGGTCGTAGGCGTGCGGCTTGAGCTCGATCGACACGCCGATCCGTCTCGGTTCGCTGTCGGTCATGGTTTGAGTCCTTTGGGAGGTTCTTAGGAGATCCTTGCTATCCTCGAATCCAGCGCCAGATGGAGAGTAAACGGTCGCAACGCAAGAATCACGGGCATTTGTGGCGAGGTAAGGATGACAGTCACGGCCGCCGACATCGACGCCGCCCGCCGCACCATTGCCGGCCAGATTCTGCGGACACCGATGCTGCCAGCGCCCAAGCTGTCGGCACTGACCGGGGCCGACATTTACGTCAAATACGAGAATCTTCAGGTTACCAATTCCTTCAAGGAACGCGGCGCACTCAACAAGCTCGCCTCGCTGACGGCGAAGGAGTGCAGAGGCGGCGTCATCGCGATGTCGGCCGGCAACCATGCCCAGGCAGTCGCCTATCATGCGGCGCGGCTCGGCATTCCCGCCACTATCGTCATGCCAGTGACGACGCCGACCGTGAAGGTCGACGCGACACAGGCGCACGGTGCGCACGTCGTGCTCGAAGGCGAAACGGTCGCAGAAGCGCAGGTGAAAGCCGAGTCGCTTGCGCGCGAACGCGGCCTTACCTGGGTGCATCCCTATGACGATGTCAGAGTGATCGCAGGGCAGGGGACGATCGCGCAGGAAATGTTCGAGGACGTCCCCGACCTTGACATGCTGGTGATCCCGATCGGTGGCGGCGGGTTGATCGCCGGCAACGCTGTTGCGGCGCGCGCGATCAACCCCTCGATCGAGGTCGTTGGTGCGGAAGCGGCGATGTATCCGTCGTTCTGGAACGCCTTGACCGGCGAGCAGCGTCCGTTCGGCGGACCGACGCTGGCCGAAGGCATCGCGGTCAAAAATGTCGGCAAGCTGACGCTACCCATCGTGCGCGAGCTCGTGTCGGAGATCGTGCTGCTGGATGAAGAATCGGTCGAGCGTGCAGTCAATGCCTATCTCACGCTGCAAAAGACGATGGCGGAAGGCGCCGGTGCTGCCGGACTGGCGGCGATGCTGGTGAAGCCCGAGCGCTTCCGCGGCCGCAAGGTGGGATTGATCTTGTGCGGGGGCAATATTGATCCACGCATCCTCTCGACCATCATGGTGCGCGAGCTCGAGCGCGAATGCCGCATCGCCTCCTTTCGGCTCACGATCCCTGACCGCCCGGGCGTCCTCGGGCAAATCGCAACAGTCCTCGGTGATCTCGGCGTCAATATCCTGGAGGTCGATCACCGCCGCCGGTTCCTCGACGTGCCAGCCAAGGGCGCGCGGCTCGATGTCACCATCGAAACGCGTGGCCGTGCGCATTGCGACGAAATTTTTACAGTGCTGAAGCGCGAGGGCTACGACCCGGTGCGCATCCAGGCGGCAGCCGCGATGGAGTAGCGCTTCATCGTCGCGCTTCCTCCTGGGGCCATATCCGGACATGATTGCGTCGTAACTCGCGAATCACCCGGGTCGGGGGCGGACACCGTGCGCGAAAAGGAACTGCGCATTGCGCTCGTGTGCTTTGGCGGCGTTTCGCTCGCCGTCTATATGCACGGCATCAGCAAGGAAATCCTCAAGCTGGTGCGGGCCTCCGCTGCGCTGCACCGGATTCCCGATCCTTCGCAACGGCTTGGCGCGTCGTTCTTCGGTCGCTTCGACCAGTCCGATTCCGAATACGACACCGAGCAGTTCTATTTCGAGCTGCTGCGCGATATCGGCCGCACCATCGATTTGCGAGTCGTGGTGGACGTGATCGCCGGCGCGTCCGCGGGCGGCATCGTCGGGACCATGCTGGCGCGGGCGTTGAGCCATGACCTGCGCATGGAGAAGATGCGCGACCTCTGGCTCGACAATGCCGACGTCACGGTGCTGCTGTCGCCCGATACGAAAGCCGGTGCCTGGAGCAAGTGGTTCCTCAAGCCGTTCTTGTGGGGCGCTGCCAAGACCGGAATGCTCGGCGCAATCAGAGACCTCGAGGTTCGCCAGAAGCTCTCACTGCTGGTGCGCTCGCGCTGGTTCAAGCCTCCGCTCGACGGCCGCATCATGGCCGGCCTGATGTACGACGCGGTCATGTCGATGGGGGAGCCCGAGCATCCGGCGCAATCGCTGCTGCCGTCGGGGCATGACCTCGATCTGTTCGTGACGCTGACTGATTTCTACGGCTACCACCAGCTCGTGCAGATCCACGATCCGCCGCTGATCTATGAGCTCGACCATAACCACGTCCTGCACTTCACGTATCAGCGCCGCTCCGACGGGACAGCGGAAAGCGATTTCAACACCGACAACGCGCCCTCGCTGGCCTTTGCCGCGCGGGCGACCTCGTCGTTTCCGGGGGCATTTCCGCCAGCGCGGATCGTCGAGATGGACGAGGTCGTCGCGCTTCGGCGCGCGACTTGGCCGCGGCGCGAGGAGTTCATCGCCAAATCGTTCGATCATCATCTGCGTGCCGACGTGGACCCGGCGGTGACGCCGTTCATTGACGGTGCGGTCCTCAACAACCGGCCGTTCCAGCTCGCGATCCGCGCCATCCACGGCCGGCCGGCGCATCGGCAGGTCGACCGCCGCCTGGTCTATATCGAGCCGCATCCGGCACCGCCATTCATGCCGTCGCGCCAGCGGATGCCGCGCTTCTTCGCCACGCTGCGCGGCGCCATGTCGGACATCCCAAGCTCCCAACCGGTCACCAATGAGCTCAATTGGGTCAACGAGTTCAACGATCGCGTCCGCCGCCTGAAGGCGATCAATGACAGCGCCCGGCCGCAGGTCAGCCGCTTGGTGGCCGGCGTGCTGCCGGAAACGCTCAACCGGGCAACAACGCCACAGGAAGTGCGGGGCTGGCGCGAGCAGGTGAATGCCCGGGTCGCGCGCGACGCGGGCTTCGCCTATCAGGCCTATGTCCGCCTCAAGCTCGCGTCGGTGCGGGCCTTCGGTGCGCAATTGATCGTCAAGCTGCGTGGCGCGCCGGAGCGGTCGCCGCTGGCGCGCGTGGTGGCGGAAATCATCGATGCCTGGGCGATCCGCAAGGGCGTCGTCTTCGAGAGCGAAGAAACCCGTGCGCTCGAATTCGAGACGGCGACCACCGGCCAGATACCGGTGTGGGTGCGTTATCTGCTCGCCTTCGATGTGAAGTATCGCGAGCGCCGGCTACATTTCCTCATCGAGGGTCAGAACCGGCTTTACGAGGATATCGACGAGGCCCGCTTCAACGGCCTTGATCCGCTAGAGGTCGATCGGCTCAAGCGCGAGTTCTATGCGCAGCTCGACGCGCTCAGGCGTAAGGAGCGCGCGGACTACTACAGCAACGATGTCTACGGGCTGGTGCACGACATCATTCCGGAGGAACCGACACCGGATGAGGTGAGGCATCTGCACGACTATGCGGCATCATTCGTGGAGCGCCATTTCGATAAGCTTGACCGTCTGATCGAGACGCTCGCGGCCGAGATCAAGCTCGACGATAGCACCCGTGACCTCGATGATCTCCTGGCCTCGCTCGATCCGGCGCGCTGGCCTCTTGGCGCCCGCCGCGAGGTGCTGGTCAATTATCTCGGCTTTCCGTTCTGGGACGTGCTGACATTTCCGATGACCAACGCGCGAGAGATCGGTGAGCTCAACGAGATGCTGGTCGATCGCATCAGCCCGCAGGACACCCGCACCCTCAAAGGCTTCGATGGAATCGGAAGCCTCAAGGGGATCGGCTTCGCGCATTTCGCCGCGTTTCTCTCGCGCTCCTACCGCGAGAACGATTATCTGCTCGGGCGCCTGCACGCGGCTGATCGGCTGATCGATATCGTCTGCGACGCGGCAGGGGCGGCGGCGGCTGGCACGATCGACGTGCTCGCACTTAAGAAAAATGCGTTCACCCGGATTCTCGACGCCGAAGAAAAGCACCTCGGACAGAGCAAGGACCTGATCGCGTCCTTGCGCAAATGCGTTGCCGAAGTCGGCGCCTAAGCATGGCGCGTGGCTCTCTCGTCATCAGGATCACGCCGTCGGCAGGAGCAATCAACGCGCGGATTGCCTGAGCTTTTCGGCGACGCGCGGCGCAAAATAGCTGAGCACGCCGTCGGCGCCGGCGCGCTTGAAGGCGATGAGGCTCTCCATCATCGCCTTCTCTCCGTCGAGCCAGCCATTCTGCGCGGCGGCCGTGATCATCGCGTATTCGCCCGACACCTGATAGGCGAAAGTCGGCATGGCGAAGTGGTCCTTCACGCGCCGTAGCACGTCGAGATACGGCATGCCGGGCTTCACCATCACCATGTCGGCGCCTTCGTCGATATCTAAACCGACTTCGCGCAGCGCCTCGTCGGTGTTCGCCGGGTCCATCTGATAGCTGCGCTTATCGCCGGTCAGCGTCACCGACGATCCGACGGCATCGCGGAACGGGCCGTAGAATGCCGACGCATATTTCGCGGCATAGGCCATGATCGACGTGTCATTGAAGCCCGCCGTATCAAGACTCTTCCGGATCGCGCCGATCCGACCGTCCATCATGTCGGACGGCGCGATGATATCGGCGCCGGCTTCGGCCTCTACCAGCGCCTGCTGCACTAATACTGCGACCGTCTCGTCATTGACGATGATGCCGTCGCGGACGAGCCCATCATGGCCGTGGCTGGTATAGGGGTCGAGCGCGACATCGCAAAGGATGCCGACATCCGGCACCGCATTCTTGATCGCGCGGATGGCGCGGCAGACGAGGTTGTCCGGGTTGACCGCCTCGGTTCCGTCCTCGTCGCGAAGCAATGGATCGGTATAGGGAAACAGTGCGAGGCAGGGGATCGCGAGTTTGACGGCGCGCTCGGCCTCCCGTACCGCCTGGTCGATCGACAGTCGTTCGATGCTTGGCATGGAATCGACCGCAATACGCTTGTCCGTGCCGTCCACCAGGAACAGCGGCCAGATCAGGTCGTCGGTGGTGAGCACGTTTTCGCGCACCATCCGGCGCGCCCATTCGGCCTTGCGATTGCGGCGCGGACGAACCGTCAGATCGAGCGGCGCATCCGGCCCGGCGGGTGGCACGGCCTCCACCGGGCCGAGCGGCTTCACTTCGATCGGTCTGCCGTATTTGATCGCCATGATCGTTCCGTTCCGCCGTTCTTTTAGCCGTTTCCGGGTGCAGCCGCCACTGGGCCCGAAACGTTCTAAGGCGCCGGTTTGTGCCCGTGCAAATCTGCCACGTCTATCGCGGGCGTTGTGGCACCATCGCGGCCGTGCGAAATTGCGGCGTCCAACGTCGCGGTGGTACCTATGACCCAGATCGAGCCCGGCCGAACCCAGCAGCCTGTCTCCAACAACTCAATGGCGCTGATCGTCTATATCCTCTATTTCATTGCCTACTTCGTTGGCATTACGGCTATTGTCGGCGTGATCATCGCGCATGTACAGAAGGGGGCTGGCGATGCCCTCCTGGATTCGCACTATGACTTCCAGATCAGGACCTTTTGGGTCGGTGTCCTGTATCTCGTCGTCGGCACCATACTGACCTGGGTGTTGATCGGGTTCCTGATCCTGGCGTGGTGGTTCATCTGGTCGCTGATCAGGAACATCAAGGGCATTCTTGCGCTGAACGAGAACCGCCCGATCGTCAGTCCAACCTCATGGATGTTCGGCTGACCACAATCTCGCTGCGTCCTGTGCGATCACAATCCGTATGAGACATCGGCGCCGCCTTTAGGCCTGCACGGCGCGCTGAGGCGGGGCCTAGACCCCGATTCACGGGCCTTGTGCGGACAGAATTCCGCATTGTGTCACGCGCCATGACCGGGCATGACATTAGGGGGGATAACGTACGGTGATCATCGACAAGGACCATAGGCCCGGAGGGGGCGGCGGGCACTCGACGCCATCCGCGACGCCGAGCCGGACCGGCATTTTGGCCCCAATCTTGGCCTCGATCGCCGACGAGCTTGATTTTGCATGAGCTTGATTTTGCATGACTGACCCAATCGTCACCGAACAGCGCCAGATGCTCGACCCGGTTCATGCCGGGGAAGAGGAAGGGCGCACTGACCAATGGTCGTCGCGGCTCGTTCTGTTCCTGCGCGTCATGGCAGCGATGGCCCTGGTGAAAGGGCTCTACCATTGGGCGATCGTCTGCGGGTTCCTGTCGATTTCCGGGGGCACCTTCGAAGATGCGACAACGCCGGTGCAGGCTGCAACGGTATTTTTCGGCGTCATCGATCTCGTCGCCGCCGTCGGCCTGTGGCTCGCAGCGCCCTGGGGCGCGGTGGTCTGGCTGACCTCGGTGATTTCGATGGTGGCGCTCGAAGTCTTATTTCCACAGATCTACGGCGGACGGGTCTGGGTCGTCGCGATCGATGTGGTGCTGATCTTTTTGTACCTGTGGCTCGCGCTGATGTCGGCGCGTGAGCAGCCACCGTGATGATTGGCGCGACTGCCGTCCACGCGTGAGATGGAGTGATTTCAGTGATCGTCGATTTTCAGCAGCATTACACACCGCCAGAACTCCTGAAGGGCAAACGCGATGTCGTCTCGGTCCAACTCGACGAGCATGGCAACCCGAATTACCTGCTCAATCCACTGCTGTCGGATCTTGCCGCGCATATCCGGATGATGGATCGCGCCGGCATCGACGCCGGCGTGCTGACCTGTGGCTCAGGCTTCGATCAGCCCGACCTTGCGGTCTGCCGGTTGATAAACGATCGCATGAAGCAAGCGGCCGATGATTTTCCGGGGCGTTTTATCGGTCTGGCGCATGTGCCCGCGCTGAAACCCGCGGAAGCCGCCGCGGAGATGAAACGCTGCGCCGTCGAGCTTCAGCTTCCCGGTGTCGTAGTCGGTTCGGAATTGCAGGGCCAGTCCCTTGATGCGGAGGCGCTGCGCCCATTCTGGCGCACGGCGGCCGATCTCGGCCTCTATGTTTTCATCCATCCGCTGCCGAACGTCATCCGCTGGGAGCACATGTACGCCGACGATCTCGGCCGTATGCTCGGCTGGCAGTTCTCGCTGATGGTTGCCGCGGTGCGGATGATCAACAGCGGTCTCCTGGACGAGTTGCCGACGCTGAACGTGCAATTCTCGCATTTCGCCGCCGGCCTCGGCCGCTATCTCGGCCGTATTCGCGGGTTCCAGCAACGCGACAAGTGGGGCACCGCCGCCGTGCCTGGCCATGGCCGCCGGCCGAAACGGTCCTTCGACCATTACCTCGAGAACAGGTTATTCTACGACTGCGCCGGCTGGGCCGGTCCCGATCACGCCGCGGACTGGGGGGCGGAATGGGTTCGCTTCGGCTTGCAGGAGGTCGCGCTCTCGCAAATCGTGTTTGCGACCGACTATCCGCAGGCGGTGCGTGACCCACAGGAGGTCGCCGAATACGTAGCGGCCGTGCGCGCGCTCGGATCGAATGCGCGCGCGATGGTCGACGGCCTCAATGCCGAGAAGCTGATCCCCGATCTCAAGCAGCGTCTGCGCAAGAAGGCGTAATGCATGATCCCGACCATGCGCAAATAGCCGGCGAGCAGGCGAGGAGTTCATCGCAATGGCACAGATCGGATTCGTTGGTCTCGGCAATATGGGGCTGCCGATGGCGCGGAACCTGATCAGGGCCGGCCACGCGGTGACCGGCTACGACCTCAACATCGCGGCCTCCGACAAGTTCGCGGCGGTAGGCGGCGTGGCTGCGACCGCGCTCGACATGGCGTGCATGGGCGCCGATGTGGTCATCACCATGCTGCCGGCTAGGAAGGAGGTGCGCGAGGCCTATCTCGCGCGCGGCGGGATTCTCGCGTCCGCGCCTGAGGGCGCGCTGCTCGTCGATGCGTCGTCCGTTGATGTCGAGACTGCTCGCGCGGTCGCGGCCGCGGCGCAGGTGAACGAACTCTCGATGGTCGATGCGCCGGTCTCGGGCGGCGTTCCTGCGGCGGAGGCTGGGTCTCTCACTTTCATGGTCGGCGGCAGCGACCGGACATTCGAACGGGCGAAGCCGATTTTGGAAGCGATGGGCACGACCATTTTCCATGCCGGCGGCGTCGGGGACGGCCAGGCCGTCAAGATCTGCAACAACATGATCCTCGGCGTATCGATGATCGCCGTGGCGGAGGCGTTTCTGCTCGCCAACAAGCTTGGCATTGACCCTCAGACGCTGTTCGACATTGCGTCGAAGGCATCAGGCCAGTGCTGGGCGATGACGAGTTGCTGCCCCGTCCCGGGACCGGTTCCGAGCGCGCCGGCCAACTATGGTTATCAAGCCGGCCTCACCGCGGCGATGATGCTCAAGGATCTCAAACTGGCACAGGAGGCTGCGAAGGTGTCAGGCGCCAAGTCGCCGATCGGCGCGGCGGCAACGGCGCTCTATGCCCTTTATGTGGAGCAGGGAAGCGCCCAATCCGACTTCTCCGGCATCATTCAATTTCTGCGCGGGCCGGAGAAAGCCAAAGATCAGGGAATGCCGGTGAAAGAAGCCGCGAACAATTAATCGGTGAGGCAAGGTATCGTAAATCACTGGTTACAGCAGCCGATGTAATTGGACGTTCAATTCACCATTTACCGTTGCAAATAAACTTTATCTTTAGCCTGTTGTTTAAGTCGAATTTAGACCACGGGCCGTAGTTTGGCGGTACGGCGACGGGGATCAGGGCCTCGTCAATACAAACGATAAACGTTACAACAACAGAGAGGCGTCACCATGAAGGCCGTTGCCAAAACGGTTGAGCCCGCTGAGCGCGAAGCGCGGTTCGAACATATCCGCCCGCTTTATCTCGAGGCCTTGACGTTGGTGGAGCGTTTGCACCGCCGGTTGCTCGACGTAATCAAGGATGAATTCGATCGTCGCAGTCGCGCCGATATCAATTCGGTCCAGGCGCTGCTGCTGTACAACATCGGTGACAAGGAATTGACCGCCGGCGAGTTGCGCACGCGCGGTTATTACCTCGGCTCCAACGTGTCGTACAATCTGAAGAAGCTCGTCGAGATGGGTTTCCTCGATCACCAGCGTTCGCGGATCGACCGCCGGTCGGTGCGCATCAAGCTGACCGATAAGGGCCGCGAGATCCGCGATATCGTCGACTCGCTCTATCAGAAGCATGTCCGCACCGTCGAGCAGGTGGGCGGCATCAGTTCCGACGAGTTCTCGACGCTCAACAAATCGCTGCATCGGCTGGAGCGGTTCTGGACCGACCAGATCCTGTACCGGCTCTAAATTTTTCCGCGTTTACTGGCGGTCCTTGCCCCGGCCAAAAAGGCCGGGGCTTTTTTTGCGTTTCACGCTATCACGCTATAATGCCCCGGAGGGACGAACAGGGAGCACCGACCGCCGATGGCGCGCATATCCGTTTTAATGTTCGCAGCTCTGCTGACCGCGATTGCCGGTACGGCGCACGCGCAGAGCGATTATCCGTCGCGGCCGGTCAAGCTCGTGGTGCCGTTCGCGGCCGGCGGGCCGACCGATGTCGTGGCCCGCATTCTCGGCGAGATGCTCACGGCGCGCTGGGGCGGACAGTCGATCGTGATCGAGAACCGGCCGGGCGCGGGAACGATCGTTGCGACTGCAGCGGTCGCAAACGCGCCAAGCGACGGCTACACGTTCCTGGTCGCTACCAATTCGCTGCTCATCAATCCGGCGATCGGCCAGAAGCTGCCGTATGACACGCTCAAGGACCTTGCTGCCGTCTCGATGATCGCAACGCAGCCGGTCGCGCTGGTCGCGAACAAGGACTTCCCCGCGAACACGATCCCGGAGCTGGTCGCGCTCGCCAAGAAGAGCGCCGAGCCGCTGAACTTCACCTCGCCTGGACCGCGTGGCGTCGGACATCTCGCCGGCGAGATGTTGCAACAGCGCGCCGGCATCAAGATGCTGCACATCAACTATAATGGCAGCGCGCCTGCGTTGGTCGACCTCATTGCCGGCCGCGTACCGATCATGTTCGACATTTGGCATTCGGCGAAGCGTTACGTCGATACCGGTCAACTCAAATTGATTGCAGGCGCAGGCGACCAGCGGCTCAGTGATGCGCCGAAGGTCCAAACGATCGCGGAAACCTATCCGGGCTTTGCAGTAATGGCCGTCAATGCGCTGTATGGACGGTCAGGCATTCCCGCGCCGGCGCTCGCGAAGGCAGCGACCGACGTTCGTGCCGTTGTCGAATCCGCGGAGTTCCGGGAGAAGACAAAGCACCTGGGCATACATACATGGGGAACGACGCCGCAGGAGCTCGACGCCTGGACGCGTAAGGAAATCGCTAACTGGGCGAAGGTCGCCAAGGCGGCCAACATCAAGGTAGACTAGCTTTTACAGGCCAGGCCTTCCGCAGAAGGAGATTACCATGAGCGCGATCGCCGAAGTAGAAACCGTCCCGGACGTCGTCGAAGCAACGGTCAATTACGTTGAGAACAACGGCGAGAAGCTTTTCACCTATACCGGCGCGCCAGGCTCGAACGACAAGCGCAGTGGCGGCACCTACGACCCGCGCAAGGTGAAGATACATAACGGCCGCCTCGAGGCCGACCGTTTCGTGCTCGATCGCGACGGTTTCCGCTTCGTCGGTCACCCCACCAAGATGCGCGATTTCTACGACGAGGATGAAATCCGCAACGTTTATTACCCGGAGATGGTCGAGCTGATCAAAGCCGAGAGCGGTGCCAAGCGCGTGGTGGTGTTCGACCATACGCTGCGCACGGCCGATGACGAAATGCGTGAGGCCAAGAAAATCCGCGAGGTCGTGCGCCGGGCGCACAACGACTACACCGAATGGTCCGGCCCGCAGCGCGTTCGCGACATTCTCCCTGACGAGGCCGAGGACCTGCTCACGCGTCGCTTCGCCATCGTGCAGGTGTGGCGTCCGATCCGCCATCCGGTCGAGACCTTCCCGCTTGCGATCTGCGACGCCCGCAGCGTTGCGTTCGAGGACCTCATCATCTCCGAGCGCATCTATCAGAACCGCAAAGGGCAGACCTACGCCTGCACCTACAATCCCAGGCACCACTGGTACTGGTTCCCGCGCATGCGGCGCGAGGAGGCGCTGGTGTTCAAGGTCTATGACTCTCAGAAGGACGGAGTAGCGCGCTGGACCGCGCATACGGCATTCGAGGATCCGACCACGCCGCCGAACGCGCGTCCGCGCGAGAGCATTGAGATCAGGACGCTGGCGTTTTTCTGAACGAAGTCTCGTGTCCCGGGCGCAGCGCAGTATGACCCGGGACCACGGTTTCTTTTTGCATTTAAAGCAATCGGGGCCCCGGATCTGCGGTGCACCATTCGCGCCACGGGTGACGATGAACATGGGTGACGATGAAGACGTATGTTAGGTTCGTAAGGGGCGCTCACGCGGCACCGCGGCCGGGGCACGCAAATATGGAATACCCATGAGAAGTGAGAGCTCCGCCATCGACTGTGATGTTCACCCAACCGTGCCCAATCTCAAGGCGCTGCTACCGCATTTCGACGAATACTGGCGCAACTCGATCGCCGAGCGCGGCATCCCCGGCTTCGAGGCCAATACCTATCCGCCGCGCGCGCCGATCTCGGTACGACAGGACTGGCAGGGCGCGAACGGCAGCGCCGCCACCGATGTTGGCCAACTCGCTAGTCAGGTGCTTGACCGGCTCGGTGCCCGCCACGCAATCCTGAATTGCCTCTACGGCGCGCACCTTCCTTACAGCGAGGACATGGGCGTCGCCGTCGCGCGCGCAGTGAACACCTACATCGCCAAGGAATGGCTCGATCGCGATGCGCGCCTGCGTGCCTCGATCGTGGTGCCGACCCAGAACATCGAATACGCGGTCGACGAGGTCGAGCGGGTCGCGGCCGACCAGCGCTTCGTGCAGATTCAGCTCGTCAGCAACCAGGAATCGCCCCTCGGACGCCGGCACTGGTGGCCGCTGTTTGCCGCCGCGGAGAAGCACGACCTGCCGATCGGCATCCATCCGGGCTCGACCTACCGGCAGTCGATGACCTCGCTCGGCTGGCCGAGCTACTACGTCGAGGACTACGTGTCCTACGCGCAGGCCTTCCAGTCGCAGCTCGGCAGCCTGATTTGCGAGGGTGCCTTCGCCAAGTTCCCCAAGCTCAAGATCGTGCTCTTGGAATCCGGTGTCACCTGGCTGCCCGGCTTTCTGTGGCGGCTGTCGAAATTCTGGCGCGGCGTGCGCTCGGAGGTGCCCTGGGTCGACCGGTCGCCGACCGAGATCGTCCGCCACCATGTCCGGCTGACGATCCAGCCGTTCGATGCTCCGGACGATCCTGCCATTACGGAACAGATGATCGATCACCTCGATTGTGACGACATACTGCTCTACGCATCGGATTTCCCGCACTGGCAATTCGATGGCGATGACGCCTTGCCGCGTGGCTTGCCCGACTCGCTCAAGCAGAAGATTCTGGTCGACAACCCGCTCGCGACCTATCCGCGGCTGAGGGTGGATCATTAACAAAGATTCAAGGTGATTCAGTTCGTGCGCATGCCTGATCTGATGGCCGCGCACGCTGCCATCGCGCGGCCATCTTCTAGGATTGCCTAGTGTGGCGGTTCAGAAGTCCGCATCATTCTTGCGGCGAGTCCGACATGCGGACTTCTGAACCTAAGCCACACTAGAATCAATGAGTTGCTAGTGTCCTTCGATTCCGAAGTTCGTATAAGAGGTCGCTGCGAAATGGAACGAACTTCGGAATCGGGACACTAGCGCCCCTGAACGGTCAGCCATCACAACGGGCGAGCCATGACGGTGCAATTCGATTTCACCAGCCAGGACTATCTCCGCAATCCCGCCGCTGGGATTGAACGGCTCAGAGCGTCCGGGCCAGTCGTGGAGGTGCGCTTTCCGGTCATCATCGGGAAGACCTGGATCACGACCACGCAAGAGGCCGCCGACCTGATGTTGAAGGACAGTGAGACCTTCACGCTTCGCAAGGATGGTCAGGTTGCCGGAATGCGTTGGTGGATGCCGGGCATCATTCGCACGCTCGCCGATAACATGCTGACGAACGATGAGCCCGACCACACAAGGCTGCGCAGCATTGTCGACGAGGCCTTTCGCCGGCGGGCGATTCTCGACATGGAACCGCATATCCTTGCGATCGCGGAAGCGCTCGCCAATGACCTATTTGCGGACGGTACTCCTGCCGACCTCGTTGCCCGTTACGCACGGACGTTGCCGCTCTCCGTGATTTGCGAGCTGCTCGGCTTGCCGGCCTCCGACCGGCCGAGATTCATGGCCTGGGCCGGAAGCATGACCGGCGTCAGGAGCACGATTGGCGTCGTGTGGCGGATGATCTGGGGGGTGTCCGCAATCAAGCGGTATCTGGAAGCACACTTGGACAAGGCTCGCGAGACCGGCGGCGAAGGTCTGATCGCTGAACTCATCCGAGTGGAAAAGGATGGCTCGCGGCTCAGCCGCGACGAGATGGTATCGATGGTGTTGCTGCTTCTGTTTGCCGGGCACGAGACCACCACGCATCTCATCAGCGGGTCGGTGTTCGAGCTCTTGAAAAGCCGCGAGCTACGCGACTGGTTGGAGGAGGACTGGAAACGCGCCGATCTGGCGGTCGAGGAATTCCTGCGCTTCGTCTCGCCGGCGCAGTTCACTAAACCGCGTTTCGTGCGAAAGGACACAGAGCTTTGCGGGGTGCGGCTGAAGCAAGGCGACAAGATCATGGCGATGCTGGGCGCGGCCAACCTGGATCCGGCTGCCAACGACCATCCCGAAAAGCTCGAACTCACAAGGCGGCCAAACCGCCACATCGCCTTTGGTACCGGCATCCATTTCTGCCTCGGCCACCAGCTCGCGCGTATCGAGGGTCGATGCGCGCTCAAGGCCCTGTTCACGCGCTGGCCCAAGCTTGAATTGGCGGTCGACTCCTCGCAGGTCCGGTGGCGGCGACAGCCGGGAATGAGGGCTATCGAAAAACTGCCGGTCGTGGGCTAAACTGGCGACGACAACCGGCGGGAATCGAAGAGCTAAGAAGAGCGCCGGTTGACGGAGGACCCCTGATGAACATCGAACTGCGACAAGACGACGTCCGGTCGAACACCCGGCTCAAGATCGTCGACGTCGACATCCATCCCAAGAGCTCGGTCGAGGACCTCAAGCCCTATTTGAGCAAGCGCTGGTGGGATCACTTGGTGACCTATGGAGCGCGCCAGCGGCAGGGCTATCTCAAGGGCTTTCCCTATCCCAAGATGCAGCCGATGGCCTCGCGCCGCGATAGCTGGCCGCCCGACGGCGGGCTGCCGGCGAGCAATCTCGGCTTCATGAAGCAGCAGTTCCTTGACGCCTATCCGATCGAATACGCGATCATGAATCCGCTGTCGCCGACCGGGCAGGGCGACCAGAATTCCGAATTCTCCGCCGCCATGGCCTATGCGGCGAACGAGTTCCAGCTCGAGGGCTGGCACAAGCAGGATCAGCGGCTCTTGGCGTCGGTCGTCGTGCCGTTCGAGGATGGCGATGCCACCCGCGTCGAGGTCAAGCGCCGCGCCGTCGACAAGCGTTTTGCGCACGTGCTGCTGAAGACCCGCACCAACGATCTGCTCGGCAAGAAGCAATATTGGCCGGTCTACGAGGCCGCAATCGAAGCAGGACTTCCGATCGGCATCCATGTGTTCGGAACCAGCGGGCGGCCTGCGAGCAATACCGGCTGGCCGTCGTTCTACATCGAGGACATGACCGAGCATGCGTCATGCTGCCAGGCGCAGGTCGCGAGCCTCGTGCTCGAAGGTGTGTTCGAGCGCTATCCGGAGCTGAAGATCGTCATGATCGAGGCCGGCTTCGGCTGGATGCCCTCGCTCGGCTGGCGCATGGACAAGAACTGGAAGAAGCTCAAGGACGAGGTCCCCCACCTCAAGAAGGCGCCGTCGGAATATATGCGCGAGCACATCTGGGTCTCGACCCAGCCGATGGAGGAGACCGACGCGCCGCAGCAGCTCATCGACACCATGACATGGATCGGTTGGGACAAGATCATGTTTTCGTCGGACTATCCGCACTGGGATTTTGACGATCCGTTCCGGGCCCTGCCGCCGTCGCTCGACGAGAAGACGCGCAACATGATTTTCTGCGAGAATGCGCGGTCGCTCTACAAGCTCGACGTCTAGTGTCCCGATTCCGAAGTTCGTTCCATTCGCAGCGGCCTTTTATACGAACTTCGGAATCGAAGGACACTAGCAACTTATTGATTCTAGTGTGGCTTTGGTTCAGAAGTCCGCATGTTGGACTCGCCGCAAGAATGATGCGGACTTCTGAACCAAAGCCACACTAGAGGCTCTTTGGCTTTAGCATGATCTTGTCCGAAAACCGGTTCCCACTTTTCGGGATCATGCTCTAATGGCCAGCCACGTCGTCGCCGCTGTCGATGAGATTCCGCCGGGCCAGCGCAAGCTGGTCGAAGTGAACGGCCGCAACATCGTCGTGTTCAATCTCGACGGCGATTTCTTCGCGCTCAATAATCGCTGCCCGCATCGTGGCGGCAGTCTCGCGCACGGCATCCAGACTGCGCTGGTGGAATCAAAGGTCCCGGGCGAATACCTTTGTTCGCGACTTGGCGAGATGGTGAAATGCCCCTGGCACGGCTGGGAGTTCGATATCCGTACCGGGAAATCCTGGTGCGACCCGACGCGGCTGCGGGTGCGGCAATACACGGTCACCGTCAAAGAGGGCCGCGAGCTGGTCGAAGGGCCATACAAAGCCGAGTCGTTTCCGGTCCGCGTCGAAAACAATTACGTCGTCGTCGAGGCCTAACCTCGACGACGGCTGCTGCGGTTGTCATCGCCGGGCTTGTGCCGGCGATCCATCTTCTTGCGAAACGGGATGAGTGGGCGGGTCAAGCCTGCGCATAACGTCGAAATTGCCGGTCAACCATTTGGGCTCCGCTTAAATCCGGAAGACTGTGTGCCGGCAATCTGCGCCGTAAACAAACACGATGTTGTAACGATGAACGGGATAGGATCGAGCGGCGACGACGTCTATTTCGAATTCGTGGCCATCGGCCGCAATGTGAAAGTCTCCGCGATCGATGCGGCGACCGGCACCGAGGTCAGCATCATGGGGCCGGCGACCGCATCACAGCCCGACCTCCAGCGGCTGGCGCTGCAGAAGCTCATGGCGCGCTTAAAGGCGAATGGCTGAGCCGTATTCCCGTTCCAGCGATTCCGCACTAACATGCGCTCAAGGATTCAAGAAACCGCCAAGAACCGTCAACAACAAAGGAAACGCCCATGCAAGACGTCCTCGATATCCAGGTCGTGCCGCTCTCGCCCGCGTGCGGCGCCGAAATCAGGGGCGTCGATCTCACCAAGCCCTTGTCGCGAGAAACGGTCGAGGCGATCAGAGACGCCTGGGACAAGCATCTTGTCTTGGTGTTCCGCGGCCAGAACGTCACGCAGGAGCAGCAGCTCACATTCGCGTCCTATTTCGGCGACCTCGGCTCACGCAAGAAGGCGCCCGAGCCGCTTCGCGCTCGCGCGGAGGGCGCGCAGCAGGATCACGAGAAGGTGCTGCTGGTCAGCAATATCAAGGAAAACGGCGTGCCGATCGGCGCCTTCGGTGAGGGCGAGTTCTGGTTCCACATCGATTCCGGCTACTCGGCGACGCCATACCGCTACACGTTCCTCTATGCGCTCGAACTGCCGTCGACCGGCGGCAACACCATGTTTTCGAACATGTACAAGGCCTATGACGCGGTGCCGGAGGCGCTCAAGCGGAAGCTCACGGGCAAGCGCGCTCTGCACATCCACGAATACAATCGCGCCCGGCAGGCCGACGCCTCAGGCGATATCAGCAATATTCCTCACTACTATCATCCGGTGTTCGTCACCCATCCCGGTACCGGCAACAAGACGCTGTTCGTCGATCGTCTGATGACCACCGCGCTCGAAGGTTTTGATCCGGCGGAAGGCGCCGCGATCCTCGATCAGCTCTACGATATCGGCGAGCGGCGCGAATTCATCTACGAGCATGTCTGGCAGCACGGCGATTTTCTGATGTGGGACAACCGCTGCACCATCCACGCCCGCACCGATTTCCCGAAAGAGCAGCGCAGGCTGCTGCGCCGCTGCACGGTCGAAGGCGACCTGCTGCGCGAGTAGGTCGCCGGGGGTATGTTCGCGGCAAAATCGACGTGTGAGGAAACGATATGGGCACACAGCTTGCTGTCCTTGAACGATTCATTCGCGAACTGCGCAGCATCTGGTCCACGAATGCGGATAACCAGAGCCGCATGGAGAAAGCGAAGGGAGCGCTCGAACGCTTCGTGATGGAACCGTCGCTCAAGGCGCACTCAGCGGACTGGCCGTCGACCGAAGGTCACAAGAACCTGTTGCTCTATGTCGATCCGGACTTTGACTTCGTCATCAACGCCGTCGTGCGCGTGCCCGGCCGCAAGGGCAGCATCCACGATCATGCTGACGCCTGGGTGCTCTATGGATTGCTCGACGGCACCGAGAGCCTCGAGCGTTACGATCGCATCGACGATGGCAGCAAGGAAGGCTACGCCGAGGTGAAGCTCTCGTCGGTGACGACGGGGACGCAAGGCAAGGTCGACCTCGTGCCGCCGCGCGCGATCCATGCGGAGCAAGGCGGCGACAACCGTTCGGTCGCGATCATCGTGCGCAGCCAGAAGCTCGGGCAGGGCACGGTGCTGCAGGGCCGCTACGACCCTGCCGCCAGGACCCGGACCGAGGGGTACGGCCCGACCCAGGTGCCCTTTGAGCTGATGGCCTGAGGCCCGAACTGACACTGCCTGATTGCTCAAGATATTGCGGTAATCCCCTGCTGCGGCGCTATCGCTTGGCGCTTGGCGCGCGATATGGTAATCGCGCAGCCTCAGGAGGCCGCCATGGCAGCAATCGATCCAAGCCCAAAAAATCAAGTATTATCAATGTTTTCCGCCTCGCTCGCGGAGGCTGATCCGGAGATCGCCGACGCCATTGGCAAGGAGCTCGGGCGTCAGCGCGACGAGATCGAGCTGATCGCGTCCGAGAACATTGTGAGCAAGGCCGTCCTGGAAGCGCAGGGGTCGGTGCTTACCAACAAATACGCGGAAGGGTTGCCGGGGAAGCGCTACTACGGCGGTTGCCAGTACGTGGACATTGCCGAAACCCTGGCGATCGAACGGGTTACCAAGCTCTTTGGATGCAGATTCGCGAACGTGCAGCCGCATTCCGGCGCGTCCGCGAACGCGGCCGCCTTCATGGCGCTGATGGCGCCGGGTGACACGTTCCTGGGCCTCAATCTGACGGCCGGTGGCCACCTGACGCACGGGTCCCCGGTCAACATGTCGGGCCGCTGGTTCAAGCCGGTGCCCTACAGCGTGCGCCGCGACGACCACCGCATCGACCTCGATGAGGTGCGCAAGCTCGCGCGCGAATACCACCCCAAGGTGATCATCGCGGGCGGCAGCGCCTATCCGCGCATCATCGATTTCCGTGCTTTCCGCGAGATCGCCGACGAAGCCGGCGCCAAGCTGATGGTCGACATGGCGCACTTCGCAGGCCTCGTCGCCGGCGGCGTGCATCCGTCGCCGTTCCCGCACGCGCATGTGGTCACCTCGACCGCGCACAAGACGCTGCGCGGCCCGCGCTCGGGCTTCGTCCTCTCGGACGACGAGGAGCTTGCGAAGAAGATCAACTCGGCGGTGTTCCCGGGCCTGCAAGGCGGGCCACTGATGCATGTGATCGCGGCGAAGGCAGTGGCCTTCGGCGAGGCGCTCAAGCCGTCATTCAAGGTCTACGCCAGGAATGTCGTCGAGAATGCCAAGGCGCTGGCGGAAACGCTGAAGTCCAGGGGTCTCGACATCGTTTCGGGCGGCACCGACACGCATCTGATGCTGGTCGACCTGCGGCCGAAGCGCCTGACTGGCAAGGTCGCCGAGGCGGCGCTCGGCCGCGCCTACATCACCTGCAACAAGAACGGGATTCCCTACGATCCCGAGAAGCCCATGGTCACGTCGGGCATCCGTCTTGGCACGCCGGCCGGTACGACCCGCGGGTTCGGCATCGCGGAATTCAAAGAGGTCGGCGAGATGATCGCCGAGGTGCTCGACGTACTGTCGCAGAAGGGCACCGATGAAGACGCGCTGGTCGAAGGCGCGGTGCGTGAACGGGTCAAGGCAATGGTGAAGCGGTTTCCGATTTATCAGGGATAGGGCAAGGCCATGCGCTGCCCGAACTGCGCGAGCCTCGATACCCAGGTGAAGGATTCCCGGCCGACGGAAGATTCGTCCGTCATCCGTCGCCGCCGCGTGTGTCTCACCTGCAATTTCCGCTTCACCACCTTCGAGCGCGTTCAGTTGCGTGAGCTCGTCGTCATCAAGCGCAATGGCCGGCGCGTGCCGTTCGACCGCGACAAGCTCCTGCGCTCGGTGCAGATTGCGGTGCGCAAACGCCCGGTCGAGCCCGAGCGCATCGACCAGGCGGTGTCGAAGATCGTGCGCGAGCTCGAAAGCCAGGGCGAGAGCGAGGTGTCATCGGAGGCGGTTGGCGAACTCGTCATGGAGGCGCTGCGCTCGCTCGATGATGTTGCCTATGTGCGGTTTGCGTCGGTGTACCGCAATTTCCGAGAGGCCAAGGACTTCGAGCAACTGCTCGGCGAATTGTCGAACGAAGATGAGCCGAAGCCGATCAGCGTAGAGCGGAAGTAGCGCTTACCCGGTTGCGAGATTGGATCGACCTGACCGAGGTGCTGTCTCCTCCTCGCGCACAGTCCTTGCGACATCTTTCGCCTTGTCGAATGCCGCGCGGCGCATCCTGATCTCGTCGGCAGAGAGGCGCTCGATATTGCAATAGTCGAGCTTCCAGTCGGGATTGTCGCTCCAAACGAGCGGGGACTGCACGACCGTGCGTGCTGCCGGAGCGTGCTCAAGCAGGCGCAGTGCAAGATCGAGGGTCGAGGCTTGTGAGCGCAGGTCGTGCGGGCGTCCCGCCGCATTACCGAGCGGGAAGTCGGAGAATAGGAAGCGCGGCACGCCCACGTATTCGACGATGTCCTTGGCGCATCCCATCACCACGGTCGCAATGCCGTTCTCTTCCAGCGCGCGGGCGGCGAAGCTCGCGCTCTGGTGACAGACCGGGCAGTTGGGAACGAGGAGCGCGCCGTCAACGTGATCAGCCCGGCAGCGCGCGACCAGTTCCGGGCAATCGGTCTCGATGGTCGCGCGATGGCTGCGGTTGGTTGGCAGGCCATGGAAGCGCGCGGCGACCGATCCGATGCGACCGTCGGCCTCCGCATCGCGCAATGCGGGAAGCGGAAAGTAGCTGCCGGAATCGTCGGCCGTGGTGTGCGTGCGGTCGATTGCAACATGCGAAATGCGCAGGTCGTGGTCCTTCGTCGCATCGCCGGAATAGACTTTGTAGAATTTCGCGGCCGCGTTGTAAGGCGCGCCGGGCCCTTGCTCGCCCTTGTCCGGCTGGTAGGGCGCAGCCGTGGTGATGAGGGCAATGCAGCATTCGGACAGCGGCTTGCCAAGCGGATGGAACAGCGCGCTTTTGTAATGCGCCCATTCGTAAGGCGCGCCATAGCCGAGCGCAGCGTAGTAGGTCCTGATCCGCTGCAAGTAGGGGATCGGCACGTCGTGGGCTGCCGCAAAACCAAAATGATCGACGTAATCGGATTTGGACATCAGGGGCGCTACGCCGCCGGCCGTTCACTCCGCCCGTCGAACGTGCGGCGCGCGTCCTCGACGGCCTCAACGTGCTTTTCGACCCACATCCACATGCCGCAGACGGCCTCGCCGAGGCTTTCACCGAGTGGCGTGAGCCTGTAGTCGACGCGCGGCGGCACGGTGGGATGCACGCGCCGCGTCACGAGCCCGTCACGTTCGAGCTGCCGGAGCGTTTTGGTTAGCATTTTTTGACTGATGTTTCCCACGCGCTCCTGAAGACGCGAGAACCGAATGTCAGTCTCTCGGTCGAGTGCCTCAATAACAAGCAGTGTCCACTTGTCCGCGATCCGCTCGAGTATTTCGCGAACCATCGCCTCTTTGCTCGGGTCGCAATCCAGGTCGCAAGCCATGGCGGCTCCAATAGTTTCCGCGCGGTAAGTATGGAACTTTCCGGTGCGTTCTTGAGATTAGAAGGATTCGATCGTAGCTCCGAGCAAATGTCCAGATCGGAGCCAGTCCATGACATTTCAACTCAGCGTCAACGGCCGCTCGCATGCGGTGGACGTCGATCCCTCGACGCCGCTTTTGTGGGTCCTGCGGGACACCATCGGGCTGACCGGAACCAAATTTGGCTGCGGGATCGCTCAATGCGGGGCCTGCACCGTGTTCCTCGACGGTAAGCCTCTGCGCTCATGCGCCTTGCCGGTTTCGGCGGTGGGTAGCCAGTCCGTCATCACCATCGAGGGCCTCAGCGGCCGCGAGGCGGAGGCCGTCCAGCGTGCGTGGGTCGCCCGCGACGTTCCCCAGTGCGGCTACTGCCAGTCCGGTCAGGTGATGAGCGCGGTCGCGTTGCTCACTGAAGTCAAAAAGCCATCCGACCGCGACATCGATCTCGCGATGACCGGAAACATCTGTCGTTGCGCGACCTATGTGCGCATCCGTGCCGCGATCCATGACGCAGCCAAGTCGCTGGAGGGCTGAACCATGTTGATGCAGCCAATGAAGAGCCACCAAACGGTATCGCGTCGCGGCGTCGTGCAAGGCCTGGGCGGATTGATCCTCGCCGTCGCGCTGCCCGGCACGGCGCATGCCCAGTCGGGCGCAGCTCAGGTGTTGAAGGGCGACGGCGGCGCCGTTGCGGCGATTGCACCCAACGCATTCGTCCGCATTGCCAGCGACGATATCGTCACCGTTCTCGTCAAGCACATCGAATTCGGCCAGGGCCCGTGGACGGGCCTGGCGACGCTGGTGGCCGAGGAACTCGATGCCGACTGGTCGCAGATGCGTGCGGAGCATGCGCCTGCGAATTCGGATTTGTACAAGAACTTCGCGTTCGGAATGCAGGGGACAGGCGGCTCGACCGCAATCGCGAATTCGTTCGAGCAGATGCGCACCGTCGGTGCGACGGCGCGTGCCATGCTGCTTACGGCAGCCGCCAGCGCCTGGAACGTGCCGGTCGGCGAGCTCACCGTCGACCGTGGCACGATTCGCCACGCGAGCTCCAAGCGCGAGGGCCGCTTCGGGCAATTCGCCGAGGCGGCGGCAAAGCTGCCGGTTCCGGCCAAGGTTCCGCTTAAGGATCCGTCAGCGTTCACATTGATTGGCCGGGACGACGGCTCGGTCAAGAAGCTCGACAGTGCCGCGAAGTCGAACGGCACCGCGCAGTTCACGATCGATATCCGCGAGCCGGACATGCTGACGGTGGTGGTCGCGCGGCCACCGCGCTTTGGTGGCAAGGTCGCAAGCCTTGATGCCAAGGAAGCACTCGCACAGCCGGGCGTCGTCGACGTCAAGCAAATCTCGTCGGGTGTCGCTGTTTACGCCCAGGGGACGTACCAAGCGATGCAGGGCCGTTCCCGGCTGAAGATCACATGGGATGATAGTGCCGCCGAAAAGCGCAGCTCGGATCAACTGATCGAAGAGTATCGCGCGCTTGCCCGCAAGCCCGGCTTGGTCGCACGCCAGCACGGCAACGTCGAAGCGGCATTGAAGTTGGCCGACAAGGCGTTGGAAGCCGAATACGTGTTTCCTTACCTCGCCCATGCTCCCATGGAGCCGCTCGACGGCTTCCTGCGCTGGGACGGAAACACCGCCGTGGCGCGGTTCGGGAGCCAGCTCCAGACCGGCGATCATCATGCCATCGCGAAGGTGTTGGGTCTGCCGCCGGAGCGCGTGCAGGTGGAGACGATGTTGGCCGGCGGTAGCTTCGGCCGTAGGGCGCAAGCGACCATGCATCTCGCAGTCGAGCTTGCAGAAGCAGCAAAAGCAATCGGCCCCAACCGTCCGATGAAACTGGTCTGGACGCGCGAGGACGACATCCACGGCGGCTATTACCGGCCGCTGTTCGTTCACCGTCTGCGTGGCGGAATCCGCGACGGCCGCATCACCGCATGGTCGAATACACTCGTTGGCCAGTCGTTCCTCAGAGGCTCGCCGTTCGAAAAGATGATCAAGGACGGCATCGACGCAACCTCGGTCGAGGGGTCGAAAGAGATTCCGTACCAGGTCGCGGATTTCCGTTGCGACCTGCATACCACAGACGTAAGCATCCCGACTCTATGGTGGCGTTCGGTCGGTCATACCCACACCGGCTATGCGGTTGAGTGTTTCATTGATGAACTGCTTGAGGCCACCGGGCAGGACCCGGTTTCCGGGCGGTTGGCGCTGATGGACAAGGCTCCGCGCGCGGCGGGCGTCCTGCGTGCCGTGGCCGATCTCGCCGGCTGGAAGGGCCCAGGACCGACCAACGGCAGGGCGCGCGGCGTGGCGGTGGTCGAGAGCTTCAACACTTACGTCGCGCAGATCGCCGAAGTCTCCGACGGTGGCCGTGAGGGACCGCGCGTGCACAAAGTGTGGTGCGCGGTCGATTGCGGCATCGCCGTCAATCCGGACGTGATCCGCGCCCAGATGGAAGGCGGAATCGGCTACGGATTGGGACACGTGCTGTTTGCCGAGGTGTCGCTCGATGAAGGCAGGCCGGTGCAATCGAATTTCGATGGCTATCGGTCGCTCCGCATCCACGAAATGCCGGAGGTCGAGGTTCGGATTGTCCAGTCAGGCGAAAAGCCGACCGGTGTCGGCGAGCCAGGCGTGCCGCCGATCGGCCCCGCGGTCGCCAATGCGATGGCGCGGCTCGGCCTTCAGCGGCCGCGGCGGCTTCCAATCGTCAGGGCGGTGTCGTGATCCGCGGCGCTGCTCTGGCATTGTTCGCGGCTCTGGCTGCCGGCGTGGCTGGAGCGACGGTTGTTGCTGTGAGCCACTCGTCCATGGCCCAGCCCAATGCGACGCCGGCATCAGAGTTGCGGCCGGCGGCGTCCTTCTCATCGGTTGCCAACGCGCGCGATCGCGCCGTTGCGCTGTTCCAGGAAGCGGCAAAGGTCCTGCAGCATCCGCGCTGCGTGAATTGCCATCCGCGCGGCGACCGCCCCATGCAAACGGACCAGATGCGTCCCCATGAACCCATGGTGGTGCGTGGCGCGGACGGCCATGGCGCACCGGGCCTAACCTGCACGACCTGTCACGGCAATGCCAACTACGAGACGGCGCGGGTGCCGGGCGACCTGCATTGGCATCTCGCGCCTGCGTCGATGGCGTGGGAAGGCATGTCGGTGGGCCAGATCTGCGAGCAGCTCAAGGATCCGAAGCGCAACGGCAACCGGACCCTCGCTGCCGTCATCGACCACGCGAGCAATGACTCGCTGGTCAAGTGGGGCTGGAATCCAGGCGGCGGTAGGACGCCCGCGCCCGGCACCAACGCAGAGTTTGGCGAACTGTTGCGCGCATGGGCCGACGCCGGCGCGCATTGTCCGGCGGGGTGATCGCGCATCGTGGGCGGCTGAGCGCGTTCATGCTACTTCTGCATGACGCGCCTCAGCGCTTCTATGATGTCCTTCGGCAGCTTCATCGTGTCGCGCGTGGTGGCGTCCAGTTGCTCACCGGTCGCGCCGTCGATCATGACCTTGCGCTTTTGGGTCGCGGCGATGAATTCCGGATCCCTTAGCATCGCCTGGAACGCCGTCCGCAGCGCAGCCAGGCGCTCCGACGGCACGCCCGGCGTGGTCAGGATCGAACGGCCGATCTCGGCCGTGCCAGCAAGTACGCCCATTACCCTCTTTCCCTCATCGTTGGTCGCTAGCTCTGTCATGGTCGGGACCTTCGGCAACTGCGCATGCCGTTTGAGACCGCTCTGAAATAGGAGTGTAGCTTTGCCTTGCAGCCATTCGGGATTCTGGACGATGATGGTGGGCAGCGACTCACCCCCGTTCACGTCGACTTCGCCGCGCTCGAGCGCGAGTTCAATCTCTTTCGTACCGCTGTAGCCGGTGATGACCTTGAAGCGGGATCCGGCATAGGCGTTCAGCGCTCGCGCATAGATGGCTGACGTCGACGTCGCCTGGCCGGCACCGACCGTGATTTCGCGCTTGCGCGTATCCTCGAAGGACTTGATGCCGCTCTTCGGCAGCGCCACCGCAACGTCGACCATTGAGACGAGGCGACCGAGATAGCTGAAGCGTCTCGGGTCGATCCCCATCTTGTCATCGACGAGCAGGGTCATTGCGAGTTGCTGAGGGGTGCTGCCGAGCTGGGTCCCGTCCTGCGGCGCCACCTTGTAAAGGTAGTCGACCGCCTTGAAGCCACCAGCTCCGGGCATGTTCACCGCGATGACGGTCGGATTGCCGGGAATGTGGCGGCCTAGAAATTCGACGGCGAGCCGTCCATAGAGATCGTAGCTGCCGCCCGTGCCGTAGCCGACGATCAGACGCACGGTCTTGCCGCGATAGAAGTCGGCGACTGCGTCCGCGCGTGCGCTGGCGCTAAAGGCGAGTTGCGCTATGGCGGTCGCAAAAAGCGCCATCAAGTGCCACGTTATCCGAGACATGGTCGTTATCTCCCTCTACGGTGTTCCAACCTGCTTCTTCCACATGGCCCAGGGTCGATCGACGTTCTGCGCCTTGAGCTGCTCGAATTCATTGAGGAAAGTGATCGGGCCGCCGAGCATCACGGCCTGCATCTGGAGCTTGGCGTTCACCTCGGTGTAGATCGCGCGAAACGCCGCGGTCTTGAGATCGGGCCCCGCGACCGCGTTGCCGTGGCCTCGCATCAGCACCACTGATCCTTTGCCGAGCGTTTCAGCGAGCGATTTGCCAAGCTCGTTGGTGAGTACCAGCATATTGTTCTTTTCGCCCGCGACCTGCCGGATCTCCCACACTGGAACGCTTTGGCCGAGGAAATGCCCGTTGTGGAAGATGGCGCGCAGCGGCTTCTCGGTCACGCTGAACGGAATGATGGTCGGCGAGTGGCTGTGCACGACCGCATTTACATCCGGGCGCAACTTGTAAATCTCGCCGTGGATGAAACGCTCGCGATAGACTGGACGGCCGTTCGCATCGATCGCGGTGCTATCGAGATCGAAGGTGATGAGATCGCTGACCGTCACGTCGCGCGGCGCGATCGCCTGCATCTGCAGATAGCGATCGGGATTGCGCGGGTCGCGCACGCTGACGTGACCGAACGAGTCAAGAACGCCGTTTTCGGCGAGGATGTGATTGGCGGCGACCAGATCGATCGCGGCTGCGGGATCAAGGTCGGCATAGCCGGAACCGAGCTTGACGCCGCCATCCTTGGATGTTTCTGCCATCAGTCCTCCCGAGCGTTGTCACTTGCCGTGACCTGCGCCTTCTTGTCGCTTCATCGACTGGGCAATGAAGTGTCAGGGACGAGCGCCAAATTTGGTAGCCCGTTTCGCAGAACAACTGTTGTTTCCAGGACGCTGACCCAGCGTAGACGGCGCAAGCGACGCCTGCTCGGTCCCGACCGCCTTGTCGATCGTGGGCGGATCGTCATAATCGGCTGTGGGCACGCGAGATTGAAAAAAACCAGTGCCTGAGGACGCGCTCAATGATCCGGTTGACACTGATTGCAGCCGCAATCGCGGGCTCGCTCGTGCCGTCTGCGCGCGCCGCCGACGTTGCCGATTTCTACAAAGGCAAGACCGTTCGGGTGGTCATCGGGACCAACGTCGGCGGGACCTATGGGGTCTACGGCCAGCTTGTGGCCCGGCATTTCGGCCGCTTCGTCCCGGGCAATCCGACGGTCGTGATGCAGTCGATGCCGGGGGCGGGCGGCTTCACCGCGCTCAATTGGCTCGGCACCACTGCGCCACGCGACGGGACCGTCATCACTGTCGCCCACACCAATATCGTGCACGAAGGTCTGCTCAATAAGGAAGCAAAATTCGATCCGCGCGAGTTCCTGTGGGTGGGGCGCTTTTCGACTTTTGCGTCGGTTGGCGTCGCCAGCAAAAGGTCCGGTGTCCGCAAGCTCGCCGATGCCAAGCTGCGCGAGGTTATGGTCGGTGCACCGGCCGCGCAGGCTATTCCGGCACAGTCGCCCATTATCCTCAACAAGATCGCCGGCACGAAATTCAAGATCGTTTTGGGATATCGTTCGACAGGTGATAGCTTGCTGGCGCTTGAGCGGGGCGAAGTGGACATGGCGGGGACCTCGATGGACGCGCTGCGCGCGCTACACTGGCCAAAGCTCGAAAGCGGCGACTTGATCCCGATTTTCGTGCAGGGCGTCCGGCGGCTGAAGGAGTTTCCCGACGTGCCGACCCTGGGGGAGTTTGGCAATGACGACATCGAGAAGGCGTTTCTCAGCGTCTTCAACATCACGGCGGAGGTCGGACGTTCGCTGGCAACGCCGCCCGGCGTGCCGGGCGATCGCCTCGCCGCGCTGCGCAAGGCCTATGAGGAGATGGTCGCGGACGCGGCGTTCCTCGCCGACATCAAGAAGCTGGGCATCGAGCTCGACCTGTTGCCGGGCGCGAAGCTGCAGGAGGTGATCGGCGCCTCGATGCGGATGTCGCCACAGACGCAGGAACAGGCCCGCAAGTTCTACGAGGATTTGTTCAAAGGTCATTAGTCTCAAGGATATCGAAGGAAATGCCATGAGGCGCTTGCGCTCGATCGTCATGCTTGCCGTCGTCATGTTTGCCGTCGCGCTGGGAGCGCTTGCGGTGAGTCCGCTCGCGCATGCTCAATCTGTCGCCGACTTCTACCGCGGCAAGACGATCCGCTTGATCATCGGCACCAGCGTCGGCGGCGCCTATGGCGTCTTCAGCCAGCTCGCATCGCGCCATATCGGCCGATTCATTCCGGGCTCGCCGACCGTCATCATTCAGTCGATGCCGGCTGCCGGCGGGCTGGTTGCGCTCAACCATCTCGGTAGCGCAGCGCCACGCGACGGCACCGTGATCACGCTCATCCATGTCACCGTCGTTCAGGAAGGCCTGTTCAACCCCGCCGCCACCTTCGACCCGGGCGCGTTCCATTGGATCGGCCGGCTGGCGAGCCTCGAATTCCTGGGGCTGGCATCGCAGAAGTCGGGCGTCCGCTCGCTTGACGACGCCCGCAATCGCGAGGTCGTCGTTGGCGCCCCGGGATTGACCAACGTGCCGGCTCAGTCGCCGCTCATCCTCAACCGGATTGCGGGGACGAAGTTCAAGCTCATCTCGGGCTACAGCGGCACCGGACAGACCTTCATTGCGCTTGAACGCGGCGAGGTCGAGCTGGCGGCGGGGTCGATGGACGGCATCCGCGCGCTGCATTGGGACAAGCTCAAGAGCGGAGAATTCGTCCCGATCTTTGCGCAGGCCGGCCGGCGGCTGAAGGATTTTCCGGATGTCCCGACGCTGCTCGAGTTCAGCAACAACGAGGCCGAGAAGGCGTTCCTGAGCGTGTTCTCGATCACGGCCGACATCGGCCGTTCGCTGGCTGCGCCGCCCGGCGTACCGAAAGATCGTCTCGATGCGTTGCGCAGCGCCTTCGACGCAATGATCGCTGACCCGGCGTTCAAGGCCGACGTTGAGAAGCTGCGGATTGAGCTTAATCCCATCAGCGGCCCGAAGCTCGATCAATTGGTTGCGCAGACTGTGAAGATGTCCGGCGAGACGCGGGCGAGCGCGAGGGCGTTCTACGACGACCTGTTCAAAGGCATCAAATAGGCGTGGGAGGGACATAAGCGTGGTCACGGCTTTCATTCGTTGTGCAGTGGCAATTGTCATCTGCTGTGGTGCCGCGTCGGCAGCAGTCGCCCAGACCTGGCCTGAGCGGCCGATCCGTTTACTCATAAGCTTCCCGCCGGGCGGCAGTTCGGATGCGGTGGGGCGGATCATTCAGCCAGGCCTTGAGAAGCGGCTCGGCCGGTCGATTGTGATCGAGAACCGGCCCGGAGCGGGCGGCATGATCGCCATCGACGCGGTCGCAAAGGCTGCGCCCGATGGCTACACCCTTGGCCTTGGCGGCGCCGGTGCGCTCGGCGGCAATGTGGCGCTGGGCGAGAAGATGTCCTACGACCCACGCAAGGACGTGACGCCGGTGACGGTGCTGTCCGGCTCGCCCTTCATTCTGGCCGCCGCGCCGTCGCTCCCGGCAAAGTCGGTGCAGGACGTCGTCGCTCTCGCAAAACGCCAGAAGCTCGCCATCGGCCACGGCGGAAACGGGACGCTGATGCATCTCACCGCCGAGATGTTCAACCAGATGGCCGGCATCAAAGTGCCACTGGTCCCCTATCGCGGCATCGCGCCGGTCGTGACCGACCTGATCGGCGGTCACGTTGCGCTCGGGATCGTCGATCCGCCGTCCGCACTGTCGGCCCTCGAAGCGGGACAGATCAAAGCCATTGGCATTTCGTCGAAGGCGCGGTTTCCGCGCATGAAGGACATCCCGACCGTTGCAGAGCAGGGACTGCGGGATTTCGAGTCCTTTGGCTGGTTCGGCATCATCGCGCCGGCGAAGACGCCGCCCCACGTGATCGCAAAGCTCAATGGTGCATTGGTTGCCGAGCTGAAGGAGCCGTCGGTTGTGGAGCGCATCCGCGCGCTTGGCGCCGAGCCGATGCCGCAGACGCCGGCGGAGTTCTCGGCCTTCATCCTCCGCGAGATCGACAAGTGGACGAAGGTGGTGGCCGCGTCCGGCGATTTGAAGAAGTGAGGCTGGGCTGAAACATTGCGGCGCCGGCGGTGCGCACCCTCTCCCCGCAAGCGGGGAGAGGTTGTACGCGGCACCGCTCTGGCTGAATTGCTACGCCCCGTCCGCGATCTTTTCCCAATCGACCAGCCCGATGAGCGGCTCGCCCGCGCGATAGCGGCGTATGTTCTCGCTGAAGATCGCGGTGAACCGCTCAGAGCCGTCCTTGCCGCAGCCGGCGCTGTGTGGCGAGATCAGCACGTTGTCGAATGTCCACAGCGGGCTGTCGGCGGGCAGCGGTTCGACCGTGGTGACGTCGAGCGCAGCGCCGCCGATGCGCTTGGCGGCGAGCGCGCAGATGAGCGCGTCCTCATCAACCAGGTCGCCGCGGCCGACATTGATGAAGAGGGCGTCCGGATTCATGCGCGCAAACTCGGGATCGCCGAACATGCGGATTGTGTCGGGCTCGACGGGTAGGCAGAGCACAACCGCGCCGGCGTCCGGCAGCACCTCATGCAATTGTTCGCGCGTGACCGCTCGATCGACGGTCGCCCCGGCACGTCCAGCGCGCGTCACCGTGATCACGTGCATGTCGAAAGCCTTGGCCTTACGCGCGATCTCCTGGCCGATGGCGCCGAAGCCGACGATCACCAGCGTCGCGCCCTCCAGTGTCCGCGCGGTCTCATGCAACCGGTCGCGGATCCAGTCTCGCCTGGCTCGGGCTTGTTCGATGTCGCGGAAGCGGCGGAAGCTCGCGAGCAGAAGCGTCATCGCATGCTCGGCCACGGTTGGTCCCTTGACGCCCGGTGCGGCGCAGACCGGAATGCCTCGCGGCATGCCGAAGCGAATGCCGCGTTCGACGCCGGCCGTCCAAAACTGGATCCAGCGCAGGTCCTGGCCGTGCGCCATCACCACGCGGCCAACCTCTTCGTCGTAGAACCGGTTGTTGGCGATCAGGAGCTCGGCGCCGGGCAGCACGTCGCGAAGCTCAGCCGCGTTCCGCACGGGCGCGACATCGAGCACCGGATGGCTTGCAAGCCGCGACAGCAGGTCATCCTTGGCGAACTGCTGCATGTAGACGGCGCGAATACGCCCGTTGTTACCCATGTCTTGACCCCGATCTACTCGTAGAACGCGCCCGGGATCGGCACCCCCTTCGAGCCTTTGTTGGCCGTGGCCTGCGCACCGAACTCGGCCCCTTGCGTATCGTGTCGCCCGCTGTTGGCGGCGGCGGCCTCGCCGGCGACCGGCTGCCAGGCATTGCCGACCCGCAGCAGCACCAGGGGTTCGGCAGACGCGGTTTCGAATTTGTAGAGCGCGCCGGCCGGGATTAGAATGCCTTCGTTGCGCCCAAGCTCGCACACGGAGCGGTCCGGCTGATAGAAGCGGGCGCGGCCCTGCAACACGACAAAGGTGTGGTCTTCCTTGGCGTGGGCGTGGAATTCGTTCTCGCCACCTTCGGCGTAGCACTTGATGGCGACGTTCATCGCGCCGGTGTCGGCCTTGCTCGACGCCAGAATGGTATGGCTGCGGCCCTTGCTCAGGAGCGGAGTGCGCAGTCTGAACGTCTGTGCGGCAATTCCTTGATCTGTCATGCTTCACTCCTGATCGGCGACGCTTACTTGCCTGTGGAGAGCTGCCTTCCGATCTCAACAACATCCCCGGGCGTTGCATAGATGCGCCGGACGAGCGTCTCGACGTCCTCGCCGGACATGGGGGAGAGCTCGACCTTCTGCTTTTCCGCGTCGGCCAGGAAGGCCTCGTCCTTGGTCGTGGCGTCAAGCGCGCGACGCAGAACGTGCACGCGATCCGCCGGGACACCAGGCGGAGCGAAGAAAGGCCGGCCCATTTGAAGCTGAGCAAGCAGAAGCTCGACGAGTTGCCGGTCTTCCGCGGTCCGCGCCAGGTCGACGATCGAGGTGACCTTTGGCAGGTCCGGATGCTTGGAAAGCCCAAACTGCGCCAGGATCGCAATTTGGTTGCTCTTGAGCCAATGCGGGTATCGCGAGACGATCGAGTCCCATCCGAGCCCGCAGCGTCCCTGCACCTCGCCGCGCTCCATCGCGACATGGACGCCACTGCTGCCGTTGTAGCCGTGGATCAGGCGGATCTTTGTTCCAGCGATGCGATTGATCAGCTTCGCATGGATGGTGTCCGAGGCGGTGAGGCCACTCGAACCCATGACCATCTCCGCGTTGCGAATGTCGTCAACGGTCCGGAACGGCGACGTATGCCACGCAACGCACACCGGGATCTCGTTGTTGAGGCTGCCGAGCCAGGCGAGCTTCAACGCGTCGATTTTCGTAGCGGTCTCGCCGTAGAGCGGATCGAAGGCGATGTTGCGGAGCGTGATGCCGATCGCGGTGCCGTCGGCGGGCGCCACATTGTAGACGTGGTTCATCGCCTGGCGGCCGCCTCCCGCCGGCATGTTGCGATAGACGAACGCCGGATGACCCGGGATGTGGCGGCTCATGTGCCGCCCGAGCAGACGGCCATACTGGTCATAGCCGCCGCCTGCCGGCGTGCCGATGAACATGTCGATCTGCTTGCCCTTGTAGAAATCCGCGGCCGGCTGCGCAGCAACCGATCCGCAGGTCAGCAACCACGTCAGTGCAAGCAGGGTCCTCAAGCGTCCGTTGGCCATGGACGTCCTCCCTCGCCCCCTTCGGGAGCTCGAACATGCCGGGCTTGAGGCTGTCAACGAAAGTCAGCACCTCGGACGTCTTCACGACGTCGGCATATTTGGCGTTCATGTCGCAAAGGTTGATCGCATGGCTCGCCTGTGAGCGATCGAAGCAGCCCTCTTCAGCGATGGCGACCCGGTAGTTGAGGCTGAATGCGTCGAGCACGGTCGCTCGCACGCAGCCCGACGTCGTGGTGCCGGTCACGATGACGCTATCACAGCCGAGCAGCGTCAGGTAGCTCGCCATGTTGGAGCCGAAGAAGCCCGACGGCTTCTGCTTGTAGATCACGATATCTTGGGGTGCAGGTGCAATGGGCGCGACAATCTCATTGCCGTCGATGTTCGGCACCAGCGTGTGCACGTCCTCATTGTTGCGGTTGTTCTTCCAGCTCCAGGAACCGGAATCCCAATTGTCCTCGCGGCGCACGCCCGTGGTGTAGATCACCGGCACGCCCTTCTCATGGCACTTGTCGATCAGGAAGCGGATGTAGGGCAGGGCGATCCAGGCGTCCTCGCCGCAGGAGTTCCGCCAGCGCTTGATCGATTCCAGGATTGGCTCCGGCCGGTCGCCGCAGAACGCCCAGTTCACGTCGATGATGACGAGTGCAGGGCGCTTGCCGAAGCCGCCGCGCGTGCCATAGCCGGACGCGTCGAATACCGCCCGATCACGCTCTGTGAGAAATTTGTTCCAGACGGGCTCCGACATGCGTCCTCCTGTTTCGTATTGCTATTCGTGGCGCTGTTAGGCCAGGTCGCGCTCGACCGAGGCCGCCCACAGAATAGGGCAACGAATTCAAAAGTCGATCATATCGAAAGCGCCAGTCCGAAGGCGCCAGGGGAAGCCGGCTTGAGGCCGGCTTCCCCATCGTTCCAGCGAAACCTGAGAGGGACGGCGGTTTAGGCTCGCTGGTCGCCCGTCGCGCCGGCCAGCGGCGCGGATTCAGTTTGCGGCTCGGTCATCCGGACGGCGATGACCCACGCGCCCCACAGGACCGTGAAGTACATCAACAGGAAAATCGGCATGCTGATGGCGGGCGCGACCTTTTCGATGCCGAAGCCGATGAAGACGGCGATGGCGTCGCCGATGAGCTGGATGACGACGTAGTAAGCAATCAATTTCATGGGATCTCTCCACAGCGAGCGCGAGCGATCGATGGCTTGCAGCTTCGCCTGGTCCGCCTGCCGGATAGGGCCGGAGCGGCGCGACTGATTGGGGACAGCGCCCTGGCGATACAGAGAGGTCCGGTCAGGCCGATACTGTGGGAGGATTCCGCCCGTGAGCGGAAAAGCACCGACCCGACCGGGTCTCGTTGCACAAGCAAGGACGCGTTTTCACGCGCGTTCGCGCCGCTCTCGCGAAAGAGCGGACACGATCCTTGGCTCAGGCGATCGGAGGTGCTCGGGGAGGCGCGGCGCAGGGCCGGTGGGTGGGACCGGCTACAGCATGCGTGTCGACGCTCCGCGCATGAGGCGCGGGGGCCGGCCAAATAATCGCAACGGCGATCCGGATGATGCGATCGTCGTCGGTCCGGTCGTCGTCGGCGACGATCCGCAGAATGCGATCGTCCGGGGTGTCATCCTCGTCGGCGGACTGATTGACGACACGGTCTGTGACGGGGGCGCTTGCGGCCCCACTATTCCACACCGTCGCGCTGGCTTCAGGGCCGCCAATACCGGCGACTGGCGTCCCGCACAGGAAAGCCAGTGCCAGGAACGCAGGAACGAAGCCGAGGAGCGTTCGTCGGAGCATGAAAGCCCGCTGCTTGCCTTAGGTCCGCAGGACCATCGTCAAAATCGTTAAAGAAGTCTAGGCTTGGATGGTATCGCGTCGCAAGTCCGGCGAGGATCACAATGCCGCGTGCTCCGTCGGAAACAGGGCTTGCACGAGGGACACCGCCGCCCTAATCCGCTCATTTCCGAGGCCATTTTACGATAGCGAGGGGATTTCGATGGCGGATGTGGATCGCGCTGCCCTGATCGAACTGTTGAACCGCCTCGGTTCCGATGATGATGCGACGGTCCTTGAAGCGGCGCGCGGCCTGCATCGCAAGGCCGCCGAATCCGGGCTGTCGTGGGACGACGTTCTCCGTTTGGATCAGACGGACGATGAACCGGCGGACGATGAACCTGTGGGCGATGAGGCTGGCGAGCGTCAGGAAGCGGCCGCCGCCAAGCCGGACGACGCCGTGACGACGCGGCTGATCGACCGGTTGCTGCGCAAGGGCGTGTCGAACGACTTGCGTGAGGATCTCACCGAGATGAAGCGCCAGCTCGCCAATGGCAGCCTCGAGCAGGACGATCGACGTTACGTCCGCGCGCTGGCGAAGCGGCTGGGTATCTCAACATAATCGAGGCGATAACGTCCGTGTCCCGGACGCCATCAGCGCGTTCACGCGCGTCGTCGACGCGCTATGGCCCGGGGCACGCGAGCTGTTGTCAGTCCGGCTGGAAAATGGTTGCGACGCCGTTGATGCAGTAGCGCAGTCCGGTGGGCGGCGGGCCGTCGGGAAAGATGTGTCCGAGATGACTGCCGCAGCGGCTGCAATGCACCTCGGTGCGGAGCATTCCGAAGCTGCGGTCCTCGGTCGTTTCCACGGAGCCCGGGACCGGATCGTTGAAGCTCGGCCAGCCGGTACCGCTTTCGAACTTCTTCGTCGACGTGAACAGCGGTTGACCGCAGGCTGCGCAAACGAACGACCCCGGACGCTTCTCGTGGAGGAGGGCGCAACTGCCCGGCCGTTCGGTGCCGTGCTCGCGCATGATGTGATACTGCTCGGGTGTCAGGATCTTTCGCCACTCTTCGTCCGTGTGGGTGACCGCGTATTGTTTCGTCTGCATGACTGACTGTCCTCCTGAGGCCTGAAAGCGAGAAGGCGGAGTTTGCTCCGCCTTCATGTAGTCATTGATGCAGGTCGGTTCCAACGGCTGCGCTAGTGTCCCGATTCCGAAGTTCGTACCATTTCGCGGCGGCCTGTTATACGAACTTCGGGATCGAAGGACACTAGCAACTCTTTGAATCGAGTGTGGCTTTGGTTCAGACGTCCGCATGTTGGACTTGCCGCGAGAATGATGCGGACTTCTGAACCGCCACACTAGCCGCGCGTCGCCCTGAACGTAGTGCCGCCGGCGGAGCCTTCCATGCTATTGCCGTCGATCTTGCCGGTGTACTTCGTGCCGCCGGCGGTAAAGGCGATCTCGGCGCCGGTCAGCTTGCCGTCGGTGATCGGCACTTCCTTGCCTCCGATCACGGCCGTTCCGTTGATCACCTGGAACCGCTGCTGCAACCGCAGCTCACCGTTATCAAGCTTCCAGGTGCCCGCGACCCGGGCCGGGACTATCCAGTAATGCGCGGTGCAATATTGACAGCCTTCGAAGCCGTTGACGGTGGTGTCCGGCCGCCAGTCGCCCATATCGAAGGAATTTGACGCCACGCGGGTGCCGGGCCGCATTTCCAGGATGGTCGGCCGCAGCTTCGCGTTCAGGCTGGTGAGCAGATACAGCGTGATGACGTTGGCCTTCGAGAAATCGGTCTTGAAGATGTCGCCGTTGATGAAGGTCGCACGGTCGCTGACTTTTTCCTTCTCGGCATTGGCCTGCGAGAGCGCGACCATGTCCGGATTGTATTCGACGCCGAACGCCTGCGCACCGCGCTTGGCGGCGGCGATCACGGTGCGCCCATCGCCCGAGCCGAGGTCGTAGTGGACGTCGTTCGCAGAGACCTTGGTGAGATCCAGCATCTTCTCGACCAGCGCCTGCGGCGTCGGTACCCAGATCACGTCCTTGCCCGGCTGGCCGACCTGCGGCTCGAACGGCTTCTTGCTCGGCTGCGCCAGCGCAATGCCCAAGGTCGCCGTAGCCGCGACGGCGGCGAACGCCAGCGAGCGGGTGACCGATTGTGTGAACCTCATTGAGAACCTCCGATAAGTGCGCGGCGCCCGCGCGGCGCCGTAGACTGCCCGCCGCCGGGACATTAGCCGGGCGCGGTATGCCTGTCAGCAGCGTTGCCGAGGGATTTGGCGATCAAATTCCAGCGATGGCGGGGAATAAGATTTGCAGCGACATCATGGCGTTGCACGGGCGCCTTGCGAAACTTGCCAAGGCGTTGGAACCGGCACAAAGTAGTGAAAACGAATAAGCAACAGGGAGCTCATGACGGCGCCGCGCCAGATCAAGCTTGGAATGTTTCTGCGCCCGGCGGCGCATCACATCGCCGGATGGCGCCACCGGGATGCCTGGGCCGATGGCGGGCTGAATTTTGCGAAATATGTCGAGACTGCGAAAGCGGCGGAGCGGGGGCTGTTCGATCTGTTGTTTTCTGCCGATGCCCTGACCGGCGAACGTTACGACCGCGAGACCCTGTCGCGCACGACCTACGTTGCGTGGATCGACCCGATGTCGCTGCTCACGGCACTGGCGCCGGTGACGCAGAACATCGGTCTCGTCTGCACATCGACCACGACCTACGACGAGCCCTATCACATCACCCGCCGCTTCGCGTCGCTCGACCTCATCAGCGGCGGACGCTCCGGCTGGAATCTTGTCACCTCGGCCAACGATGCGGAGGCGAAGAATTTCGGCCGCGAGGACCACATGCCGAAGGAGGTGCGCTACCGGCGTGCCCGCGAGTTTGTCGAGGTGGTGCGCGGCCTGTGGGATTCGTGGGACGATGACGCCTTCCTCTTCGACAAAGCGGACGGCCGCTTCTATGACCCCGACCGCCGCCACGTGCTCGACCATGTCGGAGAATTCTTCAAGGTGAGGGGACCGCTGACGGTCTCCCGCTCGCCGCAGGGCCAGCCGGTGGTGGTGCAGGCCGGCGCGTCGGACGATGGCCGACAACTGGCGGCCGAGACCGCTGAAGTCGTGTTCTGCGCGCACCAGTCGATCGATGGAGCGCGGCAATATTATCGTGACGTCAGGGAGCGCGCATCGCGTTGCGGCCGCGATCCGGATCATCTCAAGGTGATGCCTGGCCTCGGCGTCATGGTCGCGCCGACCCGGCAGGAGGCGGAGGACAGGTATCAGGAGCTGCAGGACCTCATCCATCCTGAGGTGGGCGTCGCGCTGCTGTCCAAATATCTGTTCTTCGATCTGACCGGCTACGACATCGATGGTCCGGTGCCGGTCGTCAAACAAAGCGGCCAGCCATCGCGCTCGCAACTCCTGAGCGAAACCGCGCGCGCGGAGGGTTTGACGATCCGCCAGCTCTATCAGCGCATCGCCGGCGGGCGCGGCCATTTCCAAGCCGTCGGCTCACCCAAGGACGTCGTCGACCTGATGGAGGAATGGTTCACCACCGGCGCCGCCGACGGCTTCAACGTCATCCCGCCGTTCTTCCCGAATTCGCTCGACGAATTCAACGCGCTGGTCGTGCCCGAGCTGCAACGGCGCCGCCTTTACCGCACCGCCTATGAAGGGAAGACGCTACGGGAGAATCTCGGATTGCCGCGTCCGGCGAGCCGCTACGCGCATGGCGCGACGAAAGGGAAGCGGCCGAATAAAAGGCAGATGAGGGGCCCCCTCCTTTCCCCCGCAAGCGCGGGGAGGGTGGGCGGGGTAACAAAATAAAACAAGCCACTGACGGGAGCGAACGCGATGGTGAAGCCACTTACAGGTGGAATTCTATGTGCTGCGCTGTCGGGCGCGGTGCTGCTCGGCGCCAGCCCGGCGATGGCCGATGCGGTTGCCGATTTCTATCGCGGCAAGCAGATCCGTGTAATCGTGCGGACGTTGCCCGCGACCGACTATGACGCCTATTCACGGCTGATCGCCCGTTTCATGGGCAAGTACATTCCGGGCCATCCGTCGATGATCGTGGTGAACATGACCGGTGGAGGCGGGATCATCGCCGCCAATTACATGGCCGAGGTGGCGCCGCGGGACGGCACGGTGATCGGCATCGTCAGTCAGGGGCTTGCCGTCGATCAGACTCTCGGAAAGTCGCCGCAGCTCAAGGCCAACCTGCGCGACTTCAACTGGATCGCCAATGTCGTGTTCTCGAACCAGCTCCTGGTCACGTGGCACACGTCGGAGACCAAGACGCTCGATCAGGCGAAACAGCGCGTCACCACCATCGGCACCACCGGCGCGGGCTCCGCGTCGGTGCAGTATCCGCTATTTTACAACAGCATCCTCAAAACGAAGTTCAAGATCATCTTTGGCTACCGCAGCGGTGCTGAGATCGATCTCGCGATGGAGCGCGGGGAGGTCGAAGGCCGTGGCACCAATCCATATTCGTCCTACATGGCCTCGCATCCGACCTGGATTCCGCAAAAGAAGATCATTCCGCTGGTGCAGGCCGGCGTCGAGAAGGAGGCCGAGCTGCCGAACGTTCCGCTGATCCTCGATCTGCCGGTGCGTCCCGAGGACCGGCCGCTGCTTCAGTTCATGGCGCGCGCCGCGACCGTCGGCCGGCCGCTGGCGACAACGCCGGGCGTCCCTTCCGACCGGGTGGCGGCGCTGCGGCGCGCGTTCGACGCGGCGGTCCGCGATCCGGAATTCATCGCGGCAGCGGCCAAGGAGAAACTGCAAGTGCGTCCGCAGTCCGCCGACAAGATCGCGGAGATCATTTTCGGGCTGCTCGATACGCCCACAGATGTGCGCGAACGGATGAAGACGGCGCTGGCGTCGAGGGACCTGCACAAGCTCGATCGGCCGGCAGCCAAGAAGCAATAGGAATCATCGGAGCGGAAACAATGACCAGGTTCCTTCTCACGATACTGGCTGGCGTGCTTTGTCTCGGGCCGGGTCCGGCTGCGGCCGACTCCGTCGCCGGCTTCTACAAGGATAAGCAGATCCGGTTCGTCGTGCGCACCACCGTCGGCGGCGACTATGACCAGTATACGCGGCTCATCGCCCGCTTCATCGGCAAGTACATTCCCGGTAATCCGTCGATCGTGGTCGTCAACATGCCGGGCGGCGGCGGCATCACCGCCGCGAACTACATGGCGCAGGTTGCGCCCCGCGACGGCACCGTGATCGGCATCGTCAGCCAGGGGCTCGCGATGGATCAGGCACTTGGGGTCTCGCAGCAGCTCAAGGCCGATCTCAAGGAATTCAATTGGATCGCCAACGTCGTCCATTCGAACCAGTTGCTGGTCGTGTGGCATACCTCGCCGACCAAGACGATCGAGGACGCGAAGAAGCGCGTCACCACCATCGGCACCACGGGTGCCGGCTCGGTATCGGTGCAGTATCCGGCGTTCTACAACAATGTGCTTGGCACCAGGTTCAAGATCGTGTTTGGCTATCCGGGCGGCCAGTTCATCGACCTCGCAATGGAACGCGGCGAGGTGGAGGGACGCGGCGCCAATCCCTATTCCGGCTGGATGGCATCGAAGCCGACTTGGATTCCGGAAAAGAAGATCATCCCGCTGATGCAGGCCGGGATCGAGAAGGAGCCGGCGCTGCCGCACGTGCCGTTGATCACCGATCAGCCGGTTCGCGACGAGGACCGGCCGCTGCTGCGTTTCATGGCGAATTCATCGTCAATTGGGCGCCCGCTGGCCACGACGCCCGGCGTTCCGGCCGACCGCGTAGCGGCACTACGCCGTGCCTTTGCGGCGACCGTCCGCGATCCGGAGTTCATCGCCGCGGCCAAGAAAGAGAATATGCAGATCAAGCCGCAGAGCGCGGAGGTCCTGCTGAAGATTATCCTCAGCGTCCTCAATGCGCCTCAGGATGTGCGCGACCGTATGAAGGTCGCGCTGCAGCCGCGTGACGAGCACACCCAGAAGATCAAGATCAATAAGAAATAGGGGTGTGCATCGAAGAGCCCTCTCCCTGCAAGGGAGAGGGCTCAAGACAACAGCCTTCAGGATGCAAGTCGAGTGTGACTGATCTACCTGATATCAATCACGGTCAGTGACTAATCCGAATGATTGTGTTCAGCGGCGACCTTCGCATTCCACTTCTTCTTTGTAGCTGCCGTCACGCTTCCGCTCACGTTTCACCTTGCAGCCCTGATGGTAGAACTCCTCCTTGTACTCACGGCGCTGTTGAGCGTATGCGTCGCGATTATAGTCGCGGTATTCACTCCGCCAGCGGCCTCTGCCACTTTCGTCCTTCCAGGGGTCAGCGGATACCGCGCCGCCAGTTGCCAAGGCGATTGCCGCACAGATTGCAAGGCTCAGTTGCGTTTTCATCGTGTTCTCCATTGTCTGCGAGCTAAAACGCCACTTGAGCCAATTGGTTCAGAAGCTCAGGATGCAGGACAATATGGACCGAAACACTGAGCCGGAGCGCCGTGCGTCCCTGATTATCCGGCTCGCATCCAATACGGCGGCACCGCGTAGTAATCGCAAAATTCTTGCGTTCCCGGCGGTGGCTTGCGGAAACCGTTTGAAATCTTTGAGAAAATCGTCAAGCGACTTTGCGTTGCGTCGCCAGCCCGTCGAGATGCGCCAGCACGTCCTCGATATGCATCACGTCGGCATATTTGTGATGCAGGTCGAACAAGTTGACCTTGTGTGTGATCATCGAGCGGTCGTAGGTGCACTCTTCGACGACGGTATTGTGGAAGCCGTAGGAATAGGCGTCCACAGTGGAGGCGCGCACGCAGCCTGATGTGCTTTCGCCGCAGATGATCAGGCTGTCGATGCCTTTCATCTGCAGGTGCGCGATCAGCGGCGTGCCGAAGAACGCCGAGGCACGCTCCTTGTAGATCACGAGCTCGCCCGGCTGCGGCGCAAGCTCCGCCTTGATGTCGTAGACGTCGTCGGCCAGCTTGCCGAGATTGCGATTGGTCGAGTGCACGCCGCGGGTATCGACGTGCCGCGTCGAGTAGATGATCGGCACGCCGGCGCGGCGAGCCGCCGCGAACAGCGTCTGAGTATCGGGCAGGGCGCGCCAGGCATTCTCGCCGCAGGAACCGGAGAATTCGCGGTCGACCTCGGCCACCGGGCGGCTCCCGCCGAGATAGGCCTTGTTGTAAAGATCGATCGCCAGCACCGCCGGATTGTTCCCGACATAGATCTTCCGGCGGTACGCTTGATAGATCTGCAGCGTTTCCGCGTCGATCACATCTTTCCAGCAGTAGTCTTCAAAATCGCGTGCCATGATGGACTCCACTCGTGTGGTGGTTCAGAAGTCCGCATCATTCTCGCGGCGAGTCCGACCTGCGGACTTCTGAACCAAAGCCACTAGATTCAAAGGTTTTTAATGTCCCGATTCCGAAGTTCGTAAAAGAGGGCGCTGCGAGATGGTACGAACTTCGGAATCGGGACATTAGTTCCCGCGGGCTGAGGCCTTCGATGGCATTGCCATTGACGCGGCCGGTGTAGCGGGTGTCACCCGCAATGAAGGAGACGGTCTCGCCGATCACCTTGCCGTCGGTGATATTCATGGTCGAATTCCCGGAGCGCAGCGTGCCGTGGAGAGTCTGATAGGTCTGCTCCAGCCGCATGTCGCCCTCCGGCAGCTTCCAGGTGCCTTCGACCTTCGCCGGCACGATCCACAGATGCGCCCGGCAGTAGGACGTGCACTCGCCCGGGGCCTCGACCGTCTGCTCCGGCCGCCAATCGCCCATGTCGAAGGAATTGGAGACCACGCGCGTGCCCGGCCGCATCTCCAGGATCTTGGGACGCAGCTTGAGATTGATGCTCGGCAGCAGGAACATCGTGACGACGGTGGCCTTGGAGAAATCGGTCGCGAACAGGTCGGCTTCCATGAACGTCGCGCGCTCGCTGACGCCGGCGACCTTCGCGTTCCGCCGCGACAGCACCACCATCTCGGGATTGTATTCGACGCCGATTGCCCGGGTGCCGCGCGAGGCCGCGGTGATGACGGTGCGGCCGTCGCCGGAGCCGAGGTCCATCAGGAGATCGGCGGGTGTAATCTCTGCAAGGTTGAGCATCCGGTCGACCAACGCTTGTGCGGTCGGCACCCAGATCACGTCTTTACCCGATTGTCCGACGCGCGGCTCGAACGGAGCCTTCGGCTCAGCGAGCGCAAAGCTCAACGCCGCGATGACGGCAGCCGCCGAAGCCGGTAGCGACAGTGTGAACGACCGGGACAATGTCATGGCTGGCTCCTGAGGCCGTTCAACAAAAATAGTCCACGAGGTCGGGCGGGAGGCGATGCTCCCACCCGCATCTCGCAATCTTGCGATGCGCTCAGCGTGTTGCGCGCCAGCTTGTCGAGGTCTGGGCGATGCCCTCGATCGTGTTCCCGCTCACCCGGCCGGTGTATTGCATCGTGCCGGCGGTGAAGGTGACCTGATCGGCAATCACCTTGCCGTTGCTGATGTTCATGTTGCTGCTGCCCATCCGCAACGAGCCGGTGATGGTCTGGTACTTCTGCTCGAGCGTGAGCTCGCCCCCGTCGGGCAGTTTCCAGGTTCCGCCCACCTTGGCCGGGACGATCCAGAGGTGCGCGCGGCACCATGACGTGCATTCTCCGCCGGCCTGGATGGTCTGGTCCGGAGTCCAATCGCCCATATCGAACGAGTTCGACACAATACGCGTGCCCGGCCGCAGGTCGAGAAGCTTCGGACGCAGCCGCAGATTGATGTCGGGCAGCAGGAACAGCGTGATCACGTTCGCCTTGGAGATGTCGGCCTTGAACAGGTCACCCTCGATGAAGGTCGCGCGGTCACCCACGCCAGCCTGCTTCGCATTTTCGCGCGCCAAAGCCACCATATTCGGATTGTATTCGACGCCGACAGCGATCGCGCCGCGCTTGGCCGCGGTGATGACGGTGCGGCCATCGCCCGAACCGAGATCCATGTGGTATTCGCCCGGGGCGAGCTTTGCCATATCGAGCATGCGGTCGACCAGCGCCTGCGGCGACGGTACCCAGACCACGTCCTTGCCGGGCTGACCAACGCGCGGCTCAAACTTTTCCGCGAGCGCTGCGCCGGCGAGGATGACGATCGCCAGGCATGAAAGCGCCAGTGATCGCGGGAAAGACTGCGATAACCTCATTACCGTCTCCAATGAATGCGCCGCGCGTGCGCAGAAGGAACCTGCCGCCCGGGGCTGGACATTAGCGACCCCCGGGACCTTTGTCAGTATCGATACGGGGCGGCGAAAGGGTCGCGCGTTTACAGGATTTTTTCGTAGTGCCAAGGGCTTGGCATTGCCACCTCGGACATCGCATGCAACAAGCCGATCCGGTGCCGCGCGCTCTTTTGCCCCGCCCGGAGCGCGCGGCGCGCCCTTGGAGGGTTGTCGAAAAAGAGACATTCTCGGCTGAAGCGGATCGCAAGCTCCGCCGGGCGGCCGCCAATCAATATCGGAAGGACAACAGAATGCAGGTGATCGTTCGTGCGGGCGTCGCCGCTGCCAGCGTCGTTGCGGCGGCCGGCCTCGCGACGCAGGTCTCGGCGCAGCCGTCGGTCGAGCAGTTCTACAAGGGCAAGACCGTTGACGTGATCATCGGCTACCCGCCCGCCGGGTCGAACGACACGTATGCGCGCGCGCTCGCCCGCCATCTCGGCAAGCACATTCCGGGGCGCCCCAACGTAGTGCCGAAGAACATGCCGGGCGCCGGCAGCTTCCTTGCGGTCAACAACGTCTACAGCGTCGCGCCCAAGGACGGCACCGTACTCGCGCTCGGCGCGCCGACGCTCGCGCTCGACGAGCGGCTCGGCACTTCCAATGTGCGCTTCAAGACCGCGGAGTTCGGCTGGGTCGGCCGTGTCGATTCCCTGATCAACATCGTGTTCATGTGGCACACGTCGAAAGTGAAAACCTTCGCGGACGCGCAGAAATATGAATCGACGCTGTCGGGTACGGGCGCGGGCTCGACAGTCTCGATCTACCCGACCGTCATGAACAACGTGTTCAAGACGAAGTTCAAACTGGTCATGGGCTACAAGGGATCGGCCGCGGCGCAGCTCGCGGTCGAGCGTGGCGAGGTCGAGGGCCACTCGACCTCCTGGACCGCGGTGAAGGTCGGCCATCCGGATTGGTGGCCGACGAAAAAGATTTCCATTCTCGTCCAGTTTGGGCTCAAGCGTCACCCGGAACTGCCTGGGATTCCCACCGCGGTCGATCTCGCGCGCGATGACGACGAGAAGCAGGCCCTCAGCGCCATCATGGCGGCGTCCGAGATTGGTACCGCATTCTTCACCGCGCCCGGCGTGCCACCGGATCGCCTGGCGGCGCTGCGGCGCGCGTTCGACGCCACCATGAAGGATCCGGAATTCCTGGCTGACACCGCCAAGATCAAGCTCACCGTCGGGCCGATGACCGGCGAGGCGCTGCAGAAGCTCGTTACCTCGGTGAGCAATTTGTCCCCTGAGATGCTGGCGAAGGTCCGCGCGGCTTACACGACGGGCAAGCAATAGGCCGCAGGCGATGCTTGTTAATCGGGCACCTTGAGGTAACAGGATAACGCAGGCTCGCCATCTGGGTGTGGCATCCTGGTAAATGGGTGGCGGTTTTTTTCGCGTCCGTTGGGGAATTCGTGGTTGGGGGGCCGGTCAATTATGATCCGGACGCTGTTTCGCACGCTGTTATCACTGGCGCTGGCGCTGACGTTTTGGCCGCAAGGTGCGTTAGCGCAAGGGCCGTGCCCGTCGCAGACGGCTTGTCCCCCTCCGAACTCGCAACCCTACCGGCCCGACTCCAATAACAACACCGTCTGGTACGTCGTCGGCGGCATCGCCACGGCCGCGATCGGCGCGTTCATCGCGTCACGGCTGTTTCCAACGCCCGAGCGCGGACTGCCGCCGCAACAGCCGTCAAATAACTTGCCAAGCGACCCGCCGCCAATCCAGCCGATCAACCTGCCACCGCCGGGCGCAGGGGCGCCAGGCGCAGGTGGGAGCGGGGGCAAGGGTACCCCGAAGGCCCCAACGACCGCCTTGCGCAAAGGATTTAATCTTCCGCCGCCGGGCGAGACCCGGTTCGTGGCCAATGAGGTGATGCTCGACATCCCCTCGCGCGTCTCGGAACGTCAACTCGACCTCATCGCCGCGCGTCATCGGATGGTTCGGGTGGAGACGCAGACCTTCCGCCTGACCGGCCGCACACTGCATCGCTGGACGTTCGACGATGGCAACGTCCGCGACATGATCCGCGGCATGGTGCGCGAGCGGCAGGTCGCTGGTGCACAGCCGAACTACCTCTATGCGCTGGCGCAGGATCCGCTCCCGGCGATGAACGCCGATCAGTATGCGCCGGAGAGGCTCAATCTGCCGGAGGCGCATAAGCTGGCGACCGGCAGTCGCGTGCTGGTTGCGGTGATCGATTCCGGGATCGACGCCTCGCATCCGGATCTGTCCGGGGCGATCGTGAGCAGCTTTGAGGCCGCCGCCGGCAACGGGGCATCGCATCCCCACGGTACCGGCATGGCGGGGGCGATCGCGGCGCGACACACCACGCTCGGCGCGGCGCCGCGCGTTGGCGTGCTGGCCGTGCGGGCGTTCGATCCGCGCACCACCAACGGCGAGGGCACCACCTTCAACATTATCAAGGGCCTCGAATGGGCGGCCGAGAATGGCGCCCGCGTCATCAACATGAGCTTCG
>WHTP01000080.1 GCA_009377695.1 Hyphomicrobiales bacterium
CTAGTCTCGCCGTTTAGGTCGAAGAGCCAGCTTGTCGCTGAAAATGCGCTGCTCCGGCACCAGGTCATAGTCCTGCGACGCAAGATTAAAGGTCGGGTTCCGCTCACCAATGGCGATCGCTGGTTCTTCGTGCAGCTCTATCGCTGGTTCCCCTCGATCTTATGCGCGCTGGCCGTGATCAAGCCTGAGACCCTGGTCCGATGGCATCGGGCCGGCTTCCGGCTCTACTGGCGTTGGAAGTCGCGTTCAACGGGAGGGCGGCCTCAGGTCGAAGCGGACCTGCGTGCGCTGATCCGGCGGATCAGTGCTGAGAACCCGCTCTGGGGAGCGCCACGGATCCATGGCGAACTGCTCAAGCTCGGGTTGGGCGTCGCCCAATCGAGCGTGGCCAAGTACATGGTCAAGCGGCGCGGATCGCCAACCCAGGGCTGGCGGACGTTCCTGTGTAATCACGCGCCCGAAATTGCGGCGATGGATCTCTTCGTAGTCCCTACCATCGGCTTTCGTTTGCTTTACACCTTCATCATCATCCGTCTGGATCGCAGATATCTTGTCTGGATCAATTTGACCACGAACCCCACTGCCGATTGGGTTGCGCGTCAGATCACCGAGGCCTTTCCCTGGGATGAAGCTCCAAAGTACCTCATTCGCGATCGCGATCGGGTCTATGGCACCGTTGTCACACGCCGATTGCAGGTGATGGGCATCCGGGACCGACCGATAACTCCGGGTTCGCCGTGGCAGAATGGCTATGCCGAACGGCTGATCGGGTCGATCCGGCGCGAGTGCCTGGATCATGTGATTGTCCTTGGCGAAGGGCATCTGCGCCGCGTGCTGCGCGACTATGCCAATTACTACAACACCATCAGGACACACTGGTCACTAGGCAAAGACGCACCGTTATCTCGTCCGGTTCAGGGCGTTGGACGTATCACATCACAAGCGATCCTGGGCGGACTTCATCATCAATATGTACGGCATTACCTTTTCGGTACAGACAAGGAGGATTTCAGCTTCCAGCGAAGCACGCGACCGCAACAGCCCGACCAGGGCGCACCAAAGCAGGAGGCAGAAATCCTTCATCGGGCGGAAGCATCGTCCGATTCGGCCCATCTTGTCAGCCGATCAGGTTTCCGACAGGGACAGCTATTCGGAGGGGGCAGCGGCCTCAACGAGTTCCTCGAGAAGGATCGGCAACATTCCTCCGGCGCGCAGGATGTCGACTTCTCGCACTGTCAAAACGTGCAGAGCGGCGTCGACAGTGACCGTCTCTCCATCGTCTCGCGTTATGTCGACCGCGATCGAGCCGCCGAGTCGAAGGCCGTTGCGCAGGCCACGCAGACCGATTCGCTCATGCCCGTTGAGCGCGAGGCGTTTGCGATCGTACCCATCCGGGAACAGCAGCGGCAGCACGCCCACATTGACGAGGTTGGCTCGGTAAATGCTCTCGAAGGACTGGGCCAGCACCGCGCGGACGCCAAGGTAGCGCACACCTTTTGCCGCCCAGTCGCGCGACGATCCGCTCCCGTAGCTCCGCCCTGCAACGATGACCGTCGGAGTGCTGCGCGAAACGTACGTCATGCCGGCTTCGAAAAACGAGGCGGGTTGCCCATCCGGCATGACGACCGTCAGATTCCCGCGGCGGCCCGGCATCATCTCATTCTCGAGATGCGGGTTGGCGAACATGCCGCGAAGAGCGATCTCGAAGTTGCCGCGGCGGGCGGCATAGTTGCCGAAGGCCTCGTGCGGCACGCCGCGCTCGGCAAGGAACTTCGCTGCCGGCGAGCCAGGCAGGATTTCTCCGTTGGGCGAGAGATGGTCGGTGGTGACGCCATCCCCGAAAATTGCCAGCAGGCGCATGTCTTGGATCGAGTCTTGGATCGAATCGGCGTCGCCGAGCGGTTTTGCGTCGATCCGGCTCGGCGACAAGAAGGTGCTGGCCCGATCCCAGGGGTAGCGGTCGCCGCGGGGGCCCGCGATCTTGGACCAGTGCTCGTGGCCCAGCGAGCCTGCATGATACACTTTGGCGTACTGATCTGCGGAAACAGAGCGAGCCGCCGCAGCGATGTCGCGCTCCGAGGGCCAAATGTCCGCAAGCATGACGCCGCGACCATCGCGGTCAACGCCCAACGGTTCGCGTGTAAGGTCGCTGTGGATCGTTCCGGCGATGGCGTAGGCGACCACCAAAGCTGGCGAGGCCAGATAGGCGGCGCGCACGAGCGGGTGGATCCGGCCCTGGAAGTTGCGGTTTCCGGACAGGACCGCCGCGACCGAAAGATCGTTTGCAGTGACCTGATCCTCGAGCGCGTCGAGCAGGGGCCCGGAATTGCCGTTGCAGGTCGTGCAACCGAATCCGACGATCTGAAATCCGAGCGCATCGAGGCTCGCTTGCAGGTCGGCGGCAGCGAGATACTCGGCGACGACACGTGAGCCTGGCGCAAACGTGGTCTTGACCCACGGCTTGACGCCGAGGCCCCGCGCCATGGCATTGCGCGCCAGCAAGCCGGCGGTCAGCATGGCGGCAGGGTTGGCGGTGTGGGTGCAACTCGTGATCGCGGCAAGCACGACGTCGCCGTTGACCAATGGTCTTTTCGAGCCGGGGCTCGGCACGGCCGGCGCGCCAAACGCATCGGTGAAGGATTGCGGCAACCTCCCGAGCGGAACCCGCTGCTCCGGCCGCTTCGGTCCCGCCATGCACGGCTCAACCGAATCGAGATTGAGCTCCACGACATCGTCATAGGCGATTTTCCCGGTGTCGGGCCCGTGCCACAAACCTTGCGCCTTCGCATAGGCTTCGACACGCCGGATCAGGGGCTCATCGCGGCCGGTCAGCCGCAGGTAGTCAAGCGTGACGGTATCGATGGGAAACAGGACGCTCGTTGCCCCGTATTCCGGCGCCATGTTGGCGATCGTCGCGCGCGTCTCGACCGGCAGGCCTGAAAGCCCCTCGCCAAAAGCTTCGATGAATGCCCCGGTGACGCCATGCCGGCGCAACAGCTCCGTCACATGCAGCACTGCGTCCGTCGAGGTTGCAGGAGGCCGCAATTGGCCGGTGAGCCGCAGACCTACGACGCGTGGTGCCGTCAGGATCGTGCCGTGACCGAGAATCGCCGCCTGGGCCTCGATACCCCCGACGCCCCATCCAAGGACGCCGAGCCCGCCAACCATGGGCGTATGGCTGTCGGTGCCGATCAGCGTATCGGGAATCACGAGCGTGCCGTGGGCGGATGAGTCCAGGCGAACGACGCTCGCGAGATATTCCAGGTTGAGCTGATGCATGATGCCGCTGCCGGGCGGCAGCAGGCGCACGTGATCGAATGCCTGTTCGCACCACTTCAGAAACGAAAATCGTTCCGCGTTACGTTCGACTTCGATCCGCTCGTTGAGAGCGCGCGCGTCGGGCCGGCCGCCGTGGACCGCAATCAGTGCGTGGTCGACAACGAAGTCCACGGGAATCCTTGGATTGATGCGCGCCGGGTCGATGCCGCGTTCGGCCACCGCGTCGCGCAGCGAGGCGAGATCCGTCATCAATGGCAGGCCGGTGAAATCCTGCAGCAGCAGTCGCGCCGGGCGAAACTCGATCAGGCCGCGTCGCTTGGGAGCGGCGAGGCCGGCGATATCGAGCTTGCGCGGATCGGCTGCGTGGCGCAGCGCGCACTCGACCAGAATCTTGAGAACGAGCGGCAGCGCGCTCGTCGCGCAAATGCCGATTTGCTCGCAGCGTGCAAGGCTGACGTAGAGCTCATCATGCGCCGGCAGACGCTCCAGAAGATCGGGCGCTGGGCCGCTGTTGGCTTTCATGGCGCTCAACCGATCCACGGCAACATGCGCCGCCCGCGACGATGCGGAATACTACGCGACGGCTCTCTTGCGGGTGAACAACGACACGAAGAGCAGCAAAGCCGCCACGACGAGAAGCGATCCGGAGATCGGGCTGCTGAGAAAGAACATAAGCGAATTGTTGCCTGAGATCAGGCCGCGGCGCAGATTGATTTCCATCATTTCTCCCAGCACCAGTGCCAGCACGATTGGCGCAGGTTGAATATCAACCTTGCGCAGGAGGTATCCGATCACGCCGAACGCAACCGCCACCGCCACAGAGAACTCGTCGTTGTCGGAAGCATAGGCGCCGGTGAGGCATAGCGCGCCGACCATCGTCGCCACGACCCCCCTGGGTATCAGGGTGACGAGCACCCACAGGCGCGCCCCCGCCAGCCCGAGCACGACCATGATCGGCAGGCCGATCAGCAAGGACGCAAAGATCGAGTACGGCACCTGCGGCGAATTCGTGAACAGCAGCGGTCCCGGCTGTAGCCCATGAATCATCAAGCCGCCGATCAGGATCGCGGCGCTCGCCGACCCCGGTACGCCGAGCGCCAGCATTGGCGCCAGCGCGCCGCACACAACGGCGTTGTTGGCGGTTTCCGACGCAACAACCCCATCGGGATTGCCCTCGCCGAAAGGGATCGGGCCTTTGTTCAAGCGCTTCTCGCACGCGTAGGCGGCGAATGAGGCGATCGCTGCCCCGGCACCCGGGATGACGCCGATGATGTAGCCGATCACCGAGCTTCTGAACACGTTGCCCCAGTGTGGATTGAGCACCCCGAGAGAGCTCCAGAGCGACAGCTTGGTGGGCATCTTGGGTTGCGGTTGGTTTGCGATTTCGAGCATGAAGAAAACTTCTGCCAGAGCGAACAAGCCGATCAGCGCCGGCACAAATGGAATGCCGTCAAGGAGCCCACGCACCACCACGTACCGGTTGTCGCCGGTCAACGGGTCGACGCCGATCGCGGTCAGGACCAGCCCGAACAACAAACCGATCATCGCCTTAAGCAGGCTTCCGGTACTCAGGGTGACGATCAGGCTGAGGCCCAGCACCGCGAGCGCAAAATACTCAGCCGGTCCGAAGGCAAGTGCGACGTCAGCCATCACCTGTGCGGTGAGTATGAGAAAGATCGTGCTCAGGAACGAGCCGGCGCCCGATCCCAGAATCGACAGCGTGAGGGCCTTGCCGGCTTCGCCCCGCTGCGTCATCGGATAGCCGTCGAAGGCCGCGGCCGCCGCGCCCGGCACACCCGGCACGTTGACCAGAATGGCCGGGATGGCGCCCCCATATTCGGACGCCATGTAGACCGCCACCAGCATGCACAGCGCCGGCACCGGCTCCATGCCGAACGTGAACGGAAGCAGCAAGGCGATACCGATGCTCGCGGAAATGCCGGGGATGCAGCCGACCGTGTAGCCGAGCAGAATGCCGACCATGAGGCTGGTGATGGCTTTCAAGCTAGCAAGGGCGGAAAACCCCAGCATCAGGTTCTGAAGCATCGGACCCCGGTTTCAAGGCAGCGGCGTTTTCAGCAGGAGCTGGAACACGACCTTGGCAAACAGCAGATAGCCCCCGCACAGCGCGACCAGCATGAGCGGGCTTCGCACCCCGCCAAGGAGGCACATGACAAGGACCCAAACCCCGATCACAAGATTGAAGCCGAGGTCTTCGAGGGTGACGGCAACGACACCCGTTATCAAAGCAGCAATTGCCACCGCGCCAAATCTCGGGAACGCGATCGTTTCTCCCAACTCCGACTTCGTCACTCTGACGATGGCGCCTGCGAGCAAGGCTGCCGCCGCTATCGCAAGCGCCAGCGAACAGGCCTTGGGGTAGGCGCGGGGCCCGATCTCGGTTGCCTGCGGCGTCTCGATGGCATCAGCACCGAAATAGAATGCGGCCGCCACGGCGAGCATGGCGATCGCTACGGTGACGTCGCCCCAAACCTCACGAAAGATTGGTTGTCGCGGCGGCGGACCGTCCGTTTGCTCCTGCGCTGCCACGCGTTCCGCTCCCTGCCGCCAGCCCTATTTGGCGAGCTTCAACTTCTGCAGCCAGTCCCGTGTCAGGTCATCCTGCTTCTTCACGAAAGCCCGGAACGCTCCAGGGCCGCGAAATTCCGGCATCAGCTGCGCGTCCTTGACGTACTTCTTGAACTCGGGCGTTTCCATCGCCTTGCGGATCGCCTCGGCCAGGGCCTGCTGGCGGTCAGGCGGCGTACCTTTCGGCGCAATGATGCCGCGGAACTGCTGCCAGTCGGTGTCGGCATCGAAACCGGCTTCCTTGATTGTCGGGGCGTTCGGAAGGAGATCGGAACGCTTGTCCGACATCACGCCGATCACGTTGAGCTTGTTGGTCGTCGCATAGGGCAGGACAAGATCGACATAGCCGATGCTGAAGTCGGCATGGCCTCCAAGAGTGGCGACGATGCCATCCTTTACGCTGCGGTACGGCACATAGATGATGGCGTCCCTCGGCAGGCCCATCGAGGCAGAGAGAATCTCCCAGGCGATATGCCCGCCCGAGCCAAGTTCGAAGCCGGCGATCTTGACCTTGCCCGGGTTCGCCTTGGCATAGGCGGCGAGCTCCTCGAGCGACTGAAACTTTGCATTCGGCGACGCGGCGAACAGATAGGGATCGACCACCATCTGAGCGACCCACTCCACGCTGTCGATGTTGTATTCCTTGAGCCGCTGCTGAAAGATGGCGATGTGGGACGCGGTCACCGCGCCGATGACGTGGCCGTCGTTGGGGCCCTTCTCGAGCGCCGCCATCTGCCGGGCGCCGCTGCCGCCCGGTCGGTTCTCCACCACCACGGTTTGGCCCAGCTGTTTTTCCAAGGCCGTTGCCAGCACGCGGGCGAGCACGTCGGTGGCGCCGCCGGGAGAAACGTGCAGGACATAGTGGATCGGTTTCTCGGGAAAGGCCGCGGCGGCGATCTGCAGCGTGGCCGCGGCTGCGAGAACCGACAGGACGGCGACGACAATACGTCTCGGGGTCGTACCCATCAAGCGTCTCCTCGAACAGGCGTCTCCTCGAATCGCTTCTTTTCGATACTTCATGGCGATCCAATCGCGTTGCGTATCCTAGATTGATGTAGTAGCTATCGCAACTACTATTCTGTCGCACGCTGGAGTGGTGCAGGGGCCCGTATTGGCTGCCGCCAGGGCCTCGCCTGCCGCGAGGGACGGCTCCTCCAGCCAGGCCCGCGGCGGAGAGAAGGGAGAAGATATCATGGCGAGGATTACGCAGATCACGATGCGGCGCCTGCGCCTGCCCCTGATCCGTCCCTATCGGCTGTCCTATCGAACGTTTGAGGAGTTCGAACCGTATCTGATCGAAGTCTCCGATGAAGCGGGCGCAACCGGTTACGGCGACGGCCACATATCGCCGGGATCGAGCAGCGAGACGCGAGCGGGCGGGTGGGCGTTCCTGCAGGATCGGATCCGGGAGGTTCTGGGGTGCGAGCCGGCATCGGCCAAATCCGCTGTCCTCGAGCGGTTCGCCGAAAGCAAGGTTGCGACGACCGCACTTGTCTGCGCTCTGGAGGTGCTCGAGCGGCACCCTCTGCTTGCGGTCGATGCCGATGTCGAGTTGCCGCTGCTCACGCCGATCAATGCGACTGAACCTGCGGACATAGAAAAAGAGATCGAGTCCTGGCTGGCCCAGGGCTTCAAGACCTTCAAGGTCAAGGTTGGCAAGGACGTCGATGCCGATTGCTTGCGTGTACGATCGATCCAGAAGGCTTGTGCCTCACGCGCCACCTTGCGGCTCGACGCCAACCGTGCGTTTTCGCGCGAAGACGGGATTCGATTTGCCCGCTCACTCGACCCGGCCGGCATTGAGCTGTTCGAGCAACCTTGCGATTCCGACGACTGGGATGCCAATGCGGCCGTCGCCGCCGCCTCTCCGGTTCCGCTCATGCTCGACGAGCCGATCTGCACGCTCGCCGACATCGAGCGCGCGTCCGGGATTGCCGGAATTGGTTTCTGCAAGTTGAAGCTCAAGCGGTTCGGCAGCCTGGATCGCCTGCACGCGGGCTTGGAGCGGGTGCGGTCGTGCGGAATGGAGCCGGTGCTCGGCGACGGGCTCGGCAGTGAGGTCCACTCTTGGCTGGAGGCGGCGGTCGCGCGCACCACGATCCGGAATGCCGGCGAGTTCAATGGATTCCTGAAGCCGAAGGAACGGCTGCTGGATCCGCCGCTGACATTCTCCGGCGGGGCCATTCATCTCAAGGCCGGATATCGGCCTCAACTCGACCGGCAGGCGGTCGAGCGCTTCACGACCGAGAAGCTTGAACTTGGCGCAAGTCGCGCAAGCCGGATGGAGGGTCGATATGGCACATGATGCGCTGTTGGCGGAGCTCGAACGGCGCAGGGCCGCGGGCCGCGCCATGGGAGGTCCCGAGAAACTCGCCAAGCGCGAGGAGCGGGGCCAGCTCAATGCGATGGAGCGGCTCGATGCCCTGGTCGATAAGGGGAGCTTCATCGAGCTGGGCGTCTTGGGTGCTTCCGGCATTTTCGATGAGGACGTGAGCGCTACGCCGCGCGACGGCAAGATCACCGGCTTTGCAAAGATCGACGGCCGCGATGTCGGTGTCGTCTTCAACGACTTCACCACCAAGGGCGCCTCGACCAGCGCCACCAACTCGAAGAAAATGGGTTATGTGCGCAGGGCATGCACGGAGCAGGGCATGCCGTTCGTGCACATCGGCGAATCGACTGGCGCCCGGTTGCCCGACGCCATGGGCTCCAAGGGCATGGGACAGCTGCTCGGCAACGACATTACCCAGTTCCGCCGCATGCGCGACACGCCCTGGGTGGCGGCCGCACTGGACACCTCGTTCGGTTCTTCGGCTTGGCAATGCTGCTGCGCCGATTTCGCGGTGATGAAAAAGGGTTCGATCATGTCGGTGTCGAGCCCGCGCCTGGTCTCGATGGCGATCGGCGAAAAGGTCGACCTCGAGGAACTCGGCGGCTGGCGGCTGCACGCCGACCAAACCGGCCTCATCGATCACTTCGTCGACACCGATGAAGAGGCCATGGCCGCGATCCGTCGGTTCCTGTCGTACATGCCGAGCCATAACGGCACACTGCCGCCGGTCGCGCCCGTGCCGGAAGGAGCGGGGGAGGGGCAGGAACGCATCTTGGAGGTTCTCCCGGAAAAGCGCACGCAGGTCTACAATATGAAGAAGATCATCGAGGTGATCTTCGACCCCGACACCTTCCTGGAGTTGAAGCCGCGGTTCGGCAGGTCCGCGGTCGTGGGTCTTGCGCGCCTTGCCGGAAAGGCCGTTGGCATCATCGCGAACAATCCGGCCGTCGGCGGCGGCGCGCTGTCGGCGGATGGCTGTCGCAAGTGCGTCGATTTCACCGTGCTGTGCGACAGCTTCAATGTCCCTCTAGTGCGCATGATTGACACGCCCGGATTTGTGGTCGGCACCGACGCCGAGCGACGGGGCGCACCGGGTCACATCATGAATTTCATGAACGCAACCTGCCTGACGACCGTCCCGCAAGTTACCGTGATCGCCCGCAAGGCCTACGGCAGGGCCTATGTCGCCATGGGCGGCGGCGTTCACAACGACAGCATCGTGGCTTGGCCGATGGCGGAAGTCAGCTTCATGGATCCGGTATTCGCCACCAATATCGTGCACAATCTGTCCCCGGGCAAGGAAGGCTTTGATGAGGCGCTCGAGCACATCCAGAAGGACACTGAGGTCTGGGACATGGCGAGGATCTTCTCGGCGCATGACATTATCAAGCCGCAGGAGACGCGCGACTATCTGATCCGGATGTTCGACATCCATTGCCGCGGCCGCTCAGGCGGTATCGGTCAGCACCTGATGCGCACTTGGCCGACGAGCTACTGATGACAGCGGTCGGACGCAAGGACATCATCGCGCGTGCGCGCCGAGAAGGCCGCGGCGCTCTCGACGAGGCGGCGGCAAAGGCGCTGCTCGCCGAGTACGGCATTCACGCGCCGCGATCCGTCGTTGTCGCGAACGCCGCCGAGGCGGTCGCAAGCGCCGACGCACTGCGCCCGCCGTTCGTCGTCAAGGTGATCTCGCCCGATATCCTGCACAAATCGGATGTCGGCGGCGTTGCGCTCAATCTGGCGGATGCCCCGGCTGCCGCTCGTGCCATCGAGGCGATGGCCGGCGCACCGCAAATCGCCGCGGCGCGCGTCGAGGGCTGGCTCATCGAGGAGATGGTTCCTCGTGGTTGGGAGGTTGTGGTCGGCGGTCTCAAGGACGCCCAGTTCGGCCCGATGATCATGGTCGGCCTCGGCGGCATTTTCGTCGAGCTGCTCGAGGACGTCGCGTTCCGAATCTGCCCGGTGACGCGGGATGAAGCGTTCGACATGCTCTTCTCGCTCAAAGGTGCGCGGCTGCTCGACGGCGTGCGCGGGCAGCCGGCCGTCGACAAGGCCGCGCTCGCCGACCTGGTCGTCCGGGTCGGAGGGCAGGACGGCCTGCTGATGACGCTCGCAGACGACGTCGTCGAAGTCGACCTCAACCCCGTGATCGTGACAAAAGCGGGCGCCGTTGCGGCCGATGCGCGCATCGTTCTCGCCAAGGAAACAGCCACCAGGGAGCCGGGTCCGCCGATCGCGCCGGAGGTTTCCGCGCTCGAACGCTTCCGTCCGCTTTTCGAGCCCGAGACCGTTGCGGTGTTGGGGGCTTCGACGCGCGACGTCGCCATCGCCAATACCTTCATCCGCCGCCTGAAGGCATTTGGATATGCGGGCGAGATCTATCCGATCCATCCGAGCGCGAAGGAGGTCGAAGGGTTCACGGCATATGCCAACCTGGGCAGCACGCCGCGACCGGTCGACTACGCATATGTTGCCATCGGCGCCGAGCGCATCCCCGCTGCGGTCGCCGAAACGCGCGGCCGTTGCCGCATCGCGCAGATCATTTCTTCGGGCTTCGGCGAGGTGACCGAGGGAAAAGAGTTGGAGCAAGAGCTGGTCCGAAGCGCGCGCGCCAACGGGGTGCGAATCCTGGGACCCAATTGCCTCGGCACTTATTCGCCTCGCGGCGGGCTGACCTTTCCGGAAGGTGCACCCAAGGACGTCGGCACCATCGGCATTGTTTCGCAATCCGGCGGGCTGTCGACGGATATCATCAAGCGCGGTCAATGGCGTGGCCTGCGGTTGAGCGGGCTCGTGACCATCGGCAACAGTGCCGATGTCACCCCGCGTGATCTCGTCGAGTACTACCTGGAGGATGCCAAGACCGCGGCAGTCGGACTCTACGTCGAGGATATCAAGGACGGCCGCGCATTCTTCGAGCTCATGCGCTCGGCCAAGGCGAGCAAGCCGGTGGTGATCCTCCGAGGCGGACGCACGCAGCAAGGACGGCTCGCCGCGGTGTCCCATACCGGTGCGCTGGCCGGAGAGGATGCTGCGTGGAACGCGCTGACGGCGCAGGTCCCTGTGGTGCTTGTGGAGACCGTCGACGAGTTTCTCGATGCGTTGCTGGCCCTGCAATGCCTAGCGCTGCGGCCCGACAAGCCGACGCGCAACGTCGCGCTGTTCGGAAATGGCGGCGGATCGAGCGTGATCGGCACCGACATTTTCGCAAGTTATGGCCTCGACGTCTCGGCATTCGGGCCGCCGGCGCGCGAGCGGCTCGAGGCAATGGCACTTCCGCCTGGGACCAGCGTGGCGAACCCGATCGACACTCCGGTGCGTACCTTGCAGGAGAAGGACGGCTGGGTTGCCGGCGAGATCCTGGACATCGTCTATGAGCATGCACGACCGGATGCGGTGGCCATGCACCTCAACCTCGCGGCATTTGTCGGTCGGGGAAAGGTCGATCCGATCGACAATCTTTTCAAGGTCATTGAGCAGACCCAGGCCAAATGGCCGGGCGTGGCGCACTTTCTGCTCGCGCTCAGAAGTGACGGCTCGCCCGACCTCGACGACAGGAAGCGCAGTTACCGCGAGAAGGCGATCGCGGTCGGCGTTCCGGGTTTTGACGAAATCCCCCAAATGGCGAAGGCGCTCTCGGTTGTCAGCCGGCTGGAGCGTGCCTTGGGAGCGCAACGGCGGCGGCTGGCCGCACGTTCGGAGGCCGTCACTTGATACCGGTACGTTCCCGGAACGAATCGATTTGCTCGGGCGTGAAGCAGGCCAGCCTGAGGTCGCGCAGATAGGGACCGAACGCCTTCTCGATCTCCGGACCGAACTGCTTGAAAATCTCCGCCATGTAGTAATCGTGGCGGATGAGCGAGAGTGCCATCGTCACAATCGGGCTGTTGCGTGTGAAAGCCGCGACGATGTCGCCGTCCAGGCGTGCCGCCAGCATTTCCTCGTGATCGACCCCCAACGTGAACAGATTGTCGGCGGTACCCATTCGCGTTCCGTCGGCCTCGTGGACGAAGACGTTGCAGTTGTCCGTAAACCTGAACTCGTCGGCATCCTTGCCAAACAGGACGATCATCAGGTGCACGCCGCGCCTTGCTGCACGTTCGAGCGCCTTCTTGTGTTGCCGGATCACGTCGTCGGCCGCCTTCACCCAGATTGAGCGCCGGCTGCGGGCGATCAGCTCCTCGATCTTTTCCGTCACTGCGTTCTGGCCGCGAACCATCCAGACGTATTGATCGTCGTCGCCCGAGGCCATGGTGGACAGGCGCTGAGTCAAGTCCGCGCACAGCGACCGGGTCTGGCGCGAGATGGACTCGAGCATGGCCTTCGGATTAGCGGCGACGTAGCGCAGCGGCTCCTCATTGACGGGCAAGACCGCACCGCGCTGGGCCAAGGTCTGCAGCGCGCTGTAGGTGTTTGCGCGCGGCACGCCGGCGGCCTTCGAGACCTCGTAGGCGGTGGCGGGACTCTCCCTCAGCAGCTGCATGTAGATGCGTGCTTCATAGTCGGTGAATCCCAGCTGCCGCAGCCCGCGCGAGATCTGGCCGTCGGCCGCGTTAAGATGTCGAACCTTGCCCACTGCCATTGCGAAATCCTTTTGCGCTGTTCCGCCTGAACCACGTGAATTTCTACTGATCGACCGCGGCGAGCAGCTGCTCGCGGCGCTGGTCGATGAACCCCGTTGAGACGTTGCCGGCGGCAAAGGCCTCGTCTCTCAAGCAGGCGATCAGGAATTCGCGATTTGTCCTGATGCCGCTCACTTCGAATTTCGCAAGCGCCGAGACCATGCGTTGCCGTGCTGCATCCCTGGTCGGAGCCCAGGCAATCACCTTTGCGAGCAGGGGATCATAGAACGGGGTGACCATGTCATGCTCCCGGTAGCCAGTTTCAACGCGCAGATCGCCCGGCTCGGCGGGAGGCCGATAGCGTTCGAGCTTGCCGGGAGAGGGCATGAACATCTTGGCGGGATTTTCCGCATACAAGCGGCATTCGATCGCGTGGCCACGGGCGTTGATCGCGTCCTGCTCGAGGGACGTCAGCGTGCCGGCCGCAAGCTCGATCTGCATCGCGACGAGATCGCGCCCGGTGATCATCTCGGTCACCGGATGCTCGACCTGGATGCGCGTGTTCATTTCGAGAAAGTAGAACTCGAACGTGTGCGCATCAACAACGAACTCGACGGTTCCTGCCCCGCGATACCGGGTCGCCCGGCAAATGTTGACGGCGGCCTCGGCCATTCGCTTGTGGATATCTTCCGGTATACCCGGCGCCGGACTCTCTTCGATCACCTTCTGAAAACGGCGCTGGAGCGAGCAGTCGCGCTCGAAGAGATGCACAGCGTTGCCGTCGCCGAAACCGAAAACCTGAATCTCGACGTGTCGAGCCTTGGGGATGAACCGCTCGAGGAAGATCGAGTCGTCGCCGAACGCCTTCGCCGCCATCGATTGAGTGGCCCTGGCGACGTCGCGCAGGCTCCGCATATCGTCCACGCGCCGCATCCCGATGCCGCCGCCGCCGGCTGACGCCTTGACGAGCAGTGGAAAGCCCAGCACCTCCGCGGCACCGTCCAGGCCGCTTGGGTCATCGTGCTCGAAGCGCCGGCTGCCCGGGACGACTGCGACGCGGACCGCAACGGCGATTTCCCTGGCCCGCTGCTTGTCGCCCATCGCTCCGATCGTCTCCGGCGTCGGACCGATCCACGTCAAGCCGCTGCTTTCAATGGCTTCGGCGAACCGGGCGTTCTCTGACAGGAAGCCGTATCCCGGATGGACTGCGTCGGCGCCGGTCTCGTGCGCGGCTTCCAAAATTCGTTCGATGACCAGATAGCTCTCTTGCGGTCGGGGAGGGCCGATGAGCCGCGCCTGATCGGCCTCCGCAACATGCAGCAAGCCCGTGTCGGCCTCGGAATAGACCGCCACGGTACCGAGACCGAGCGTGCGGCAGGTTCTGAAAATACGTCGGGCAATCTCGCCGCGATTGGCGACGAGAACCTTTGATATGCTGCGGACGGCCGCCATTTCCGTATCAGGCTTTGAGACGGGCGACGACGGTTCCCTCGGTGACGACGTCCCCTTCCTTGGCAAGAATTTCCATGAGCACTCCCTTCTCCGGAGCGGAGACCGGGATTTCCATCTTCATCGACTCCAGGATGAGGATCGGCGCCTCCTCTTCGAGCACGTCACCGACACTTGCGACGACCTTCCAGACATTTCCCGTGATTTCCGTCTTAACGTCCACCGTGGCCATCGCTGATCCTCTTCGATTCCCCCCATCCGGCTGGGGAGATCACGCACGATCATAGTCGCGATGGATAGTAGTTGCAATAGCTACTACTCTTTTCCGAGAGCGGCCCCGGACGGGTATTTTCCGTCGCTTCGTCGCGCGCCATCCGTGGAAGGTCGGTCGGGTGCTCGTTCCGACGTCGTTTCGTGTTCGGAATGTCCGAAAATGTGGCGGCGACGATATTTCGTTCTCGGTGTCGCCACATGCCAGTCCAAATTCAAGGTGCCACGTAGCCTCGAGGTCGCTTCTTCGCGGCTCGCATGAACCGGCTCGCCTTCATGCCCATCCCCTCGCAGGTGATGGACTCTACCCATTCTTGGAGGAACTCTCGGGGCGTAGGTTACCGGCCAATCCCCATGGTCCGCACGGGCCAATCCTCAAGCGCGCCACACATTTCGGAAATGTCGATGCTTGCGGCTCGCCACGAGCATAGCCTGCGCGCCTTTGATACGAGTGACCCACTTAGTGACTCACACACATTGTGTGTGACGTGGGAGTTGGCGCGCGCTAATGGATCGCTTGCGATGATTTACTATGTCCATGCTGATGTAGGATGATTCCGCTGAGGAGAGAAAACAAAATGCGTGCGCACGTGCGCGAGGGAGAAGAAGAGAGAGGAACGACGATGGTAAGAGCTTGGCTGACGCTTATTGCTGCTGCGGTTGTTGCACTGCTCGCACAGCCAGCGTTTGCGATCTATCCAGAAAAATCAGTCCGCGTCGTTGTGCCTGTCGCAGCAGGAGGCGGGGTCGACGTGTTGGCGTTGGGCGAAATTAGGTGCCCAGAATACATGTCGCGTCTCCTCGTGCAGGGATGCGGCAGGCGCGACATTTGGTCTTGGTTCAGCACTCGCCCACGCTCAGGTCACGCTTGCGCTCGGCCTGTACATTCCTCATCATCGCCGCGTATTGCCGCCCAAGAGGGGAACGCCAATGCCATTCATGTGTCGCCGCACCATATTTGGTCTGCTCGCGTTGGCGGTTCTGACTGGGCCGGCCGCCGCGCAATATCCGACTAAGCAGATCATCGTGATCGTGCCCTTTGCTGCGGGTGGTCCTACTGATGTGGTGACGCGGTTGGTGGGCGAGCACATGTCGCGCACGCTCGGTCAAACCCTGGTGGTTGAAAACATCGGCGGCGCAGGCGGGACGCTCGGCATGACCCGGACCGCCCAAGCAAATCCGGATGGCTACACGATTGCGGTCGGTAATATGGGGACGCAATCGGCGGCGCCATCGCTCTATCGTAATCTCAAGTACGACCCCGCGCGCGGTTTCGCGCAGATCGGCATCGTCAATTACACGCCGCAGGCGATCGTGGCCCGGAAGGATACGCCGGCCAAGGATCTCAAGGAGTTCCTCGCGTATCTCAAGACCAACAGCGCGAAGCTGAGCTATGGGCACGCCGGGGTCGGCTCGATCTCCCATGTGTCTGGGTTGCTCTTCAACTCGCAATTCGGATTCAAGCCGACGCTGATACCTTATAAAGGCACCGGTCCTGCGCTCAGGGATCTCGTTGCCGGGCAGATCGACTACATGGTCGACCAGTCGCTCAACGTCATTCCGCAGGTTCAGGCCGGGACGGTCACGGCCTATGCCGTCGCTGCGCCGGCGCGGCTTGATAGCATGCCAAACGTTCCGAGTACCAAGGAAGCCGGAATCGATTTCATTTTTAGCGCCTGGAACGCGATGGTCGCGCCCAAGGGTACGCCGCCGGACATCGTCGCCCGCCTCGTGGAGGCGCTGAACAAGGCGCTTGATGACCCGACGGTTCGCAAGCGCTTTGCCGAGCTCGGGAGCACGGCTCCGCAAGGCGCCGACCGCGGCCCCGCCGGCTTGCAGAAGCTCGTCGACAGCGAGATTGCCCGCATCACGCCGGTGATCAAGGCCGCGGGCGTCATCGCCGACTGAACGACGGAGCGAGCTGTGGCAGAGACTACACCCGGGCATTTGCGGTGCGATTGACCGACGAAGAACGCGCCATGCTCGCGGGCGAGCAGGGGCGAGCGCGGCGATGGGCGTTGCGCCACCAGATCGAGGTCGGCGAGTTCTTCGATGCGCGCGACTTCGTGCCGGTCGCCCAGGCGCACGTTATGGCCGATACCGAGAGCCTGGGCGAGGAAGGGGTGCGCTGGTTGGAAGGGCTGGCCGCCTTGACGCCGGAAGAGTGTCGTGTGCGCGTACCTACGATCACCGATCCACGCGGTGTTGACTTTGATACCTACAAGCGCCTGGGCCAGACCGACGCCATGGCCGACATCGAGGCGCGCGCGATCCGTGCCTTCGAGGCGCTCGGCGTGCTGATGACTAACACGTGTATCAATTACCAGACGGTTCTCCCTCCCGTCCGCGGCGAGCACCTCGCCATGGGTGACACCGGCGTCGTCGTCTATTCGAACAGCGTGATGGGCGCGCGCAGCAACTTCGAAGGTGGTCCCTCCGCGTTGGCCGCCGGCCTCACGGGACGAACGCCGCGTTACGGCTTTCATCTGGACACTCACCGCGCTGGGACCAGGCATTTCCACATCGGCCGGGCGCCGCGCGGTCTTGCCGACTGGGGTGCGCTTGGCGGAATCGTCGGCCGTGCCACCAACAGCTATTGGGAGGTGCCGGTGATCGGTGGCATCGAGCGCGCGCCCAATTCCGATGAGCTCAAGCATTTCGGTGCAGCGCTGGCGAGTTTCGGCTCGGTTGCGCTGTTCCACATGCCCGGCGTGACCCCAGAGGCGCCAACGCGGGATGCTGCGTTTCAGGGGCGTCCGATTCCCGCTGCCACGATGATTGGCGAAGCGGAGTTTGAGGAGTTCTACACGTCGTATGCCGCAAAGGGTGACAGGGTCGACGTGGTCGTGTTCGGCGCGCCGCAACTTTCGCTGCTCGAAATCGAAAAGCTCGCGGGGCTGCTCGATGGCCGAGAGGTGCATTCGGCGACCACGCTGGTAGTCACCACGTCGCCGGAGGTCAAGTTCGCCGCCGACCGCATGGGGCTAACACGCCGCATTGAGCAAGCGGGTGGCATCGTCGCCGCCGGCATCTGCTTCTATCAAAGCTATGCCCGCGAGATGGCGGAGGCGAACGGTTGGCAGCGGCTTGTCACGAACTCGGCCAAGCTGGTCAATATCATCGCCGGCTACGGCTACAAGCCGACACTCGCCGCCACCGAGCAATGCGTGGACTGCGCGGTCTCGGGACGGATTGTGTGATGCCGATCGTGCTCAAATGTCACAAGGGAATTGGCCCGACCGTCACCGGCGTCGCGCTGGTCGCGGATGACAATTTTTCGGCGCGCTACGATCTCGACCGCATCAACGGTACGTTTTCGCGTCCTGCCCACAAGCTCTACGGTGAGCGGTACGTCGATAGGATCCTCGTCCTGGTCACTGCGAAAGGTGGCGTCGCATCCGCCTGGATGCTGCGCGAAATAGCGGCGCGCGGTATGGCGCCCAAGGCGATCATCTTTGATCGCGCCAACACGATTCTGGCTCAGGGCGCTGCCTTCGCCGGAATGGCGCTGGTCGATCGCTTCGAGGCGGGCGATCCGACGCGGCTTATCCGGAACGGTGACGAGCTGCGCATTGAGCCCGCGAACGGGTTGGTGGCGATTTTGAATCGAGAGTGATTACGCAGGTTCACTGCCGAAAAAGATAGATCGGGCTTGTCCACATGCGGTGGCCGTCTTCCTGCTGGATGCGAACATAGAGCCGCGTGTCGCCGCTCGGTCTCAGCGCGAGCTTGCGCCGCAGCCTGAGGCGATGCTCGGCCATCGCATCCGGCAGCCGCTGTAGCCGGATCGCGCGGCCGAGCCCACCGGCCTCAAAGGTGCGTGGCTCGACGCCAAGATCGCCGATCGGCACCTCGCCCGAGACCGGCGCTGTCTTGAAGGTAAGCGTGCCAGCCGTTCCCCCGAGCCAGAGATCAATCGCGCCGTAATTGCCGGTCGTCACCGCCCTCCAAGCCACGTGGGACGCGCTCTCCTCCTTGATGCCGCGGTCGAGGTTCCAGTTGTTGATCACCACGGTGCGCAAGATGCGATTGCCCTCGATAGTCAGCGAACCGTTCCAGGTTGTAGTGCGAGCACGCCCGCGATATTCGGCACCCTCGTAGGTGAGGCGGATACGGTTGCCAAGCAGGGCCGCGCTATAGGTCCGCACCGTCTCGACAAGCTCCAGGCCATCAAGGATATCGAGGCGCTCGATCGGCGCGGAGCCTGCCACGTCCACGAAGAACTCGACTTCGCTGTCGGCAACGCGTGCGATGTCGCCCATGATGAGGCGGCGTGATCGTTCTGCACGCGATGGACCGAGCGCCGGGTCGCGTTCGAATACGGTCGCGTCCGTGGCGAGCTCCGCTGCCACGCTGACGAATGCGCGATTGCCGGTCGTCGCATAGTGACGCCGCCGCCGCATCGACTCGAAAATTGCGTCGCGATCGAGCCGCTCGGCGAGGAAGCAGGTTAGGCCGCCCTGGCTGCCGAAAAACGACGCGCCGGGATAGCAGGCGCCCGGCCGGCCCTTGTGTCCATCGGAGTTCGCGACGATGCCGACGCGAAACCCCATTTCGAACGCGTCATGCACGAGCCATTCGAAGGTGCCCCATGCCGAATGCACCTCGACAGCGGTCTCGAGCGCGCCGTCGTGGGCGTATTTGATATCGGCATAGCGGCCGCCGACATGCGCGGCCACCACGCAGTCCTTGCCCTTGAGCCGGTCGAACAGGTCATGCGCGGTGTGGGCGTCGGCGGCCTCATCGCCGATGTCGGTCGTGTCGGCGATCTGGGCGTGCGATGAGCGAAAGATGGTCTCACCTTCGTTGCGGTAGTGCACATTGCGGTCGCCACCGACGGCTGTGTTCGCCGACCATTCGTAGCCTGGGAGGCAGACGAATTTCCCCGGCTCGTCGAATTCTTTCGCGAGCGCGTTGAGCTCGCGCCAGAACGCGCCGGTGATCTGGAAGTCGTTACCCTGATGACCCATCACCTCGACATGCGCGTTGTCACGGCCGAACTCGAAATATTCGCGCGCCGTGTTGGTGCCAAGCGTCTCATTAGACTGGCCGTGGGTATCGCCCCAGAAATGCACAAGCGCCGCGTCTCTCGCCGCGACGAGCAGCGGGTTGGAGCGGCACAACTCGTTGCCGATGTCGTCGAGCACGTGGATCGACACCTCGCTGGGAACGTCGACCCGCAGTCCGTCGACAATCATTCCGAATTCTTTCATTCTGATGTGCACGGTCGCCGGCAGTCCGGAAATGGCGCCGTCGGCGACAAGCCGGATGACGCGATCGACGCGATCGGATGGATTGCCCCACTTGTCGTCGATCTTGAGCGCCAGCCGGAATGGCGTTCCCGCGCGCACGCAGGTTGGAAGGATAGCCTGCCACCGCGCGCCAGGTCCTGGGGCGATCCCAATCTTGGGACTTTCCGGCAGCGCGACATAGTCATAGGTCGCGATCGCATCGACAAGGACGTGGAACTCGAACTCGCTCTCGCAATAGGTCTGCATCCGGATGCCCGGCGAGCCGAAGCGGCGGTCGCCGAACCGGATCGTTATGGTGTCGCCCGGCGCCAAAAAGTCCTTGACCACGTTGATGTAGAGAGACCGGCTCCAGGGCCGGATGTTGCGCTTGAACTCCCACTTGGCCTCCAGCGTGGCTCCGTTGGAGGCTTCAATGGTGGTGTAGCCTTGCGCCTCAGGGTCCGTAAACTGCACCGGACCGAAATCGGTTGCAAAGCGGAAGCCGATCTTGATTGAGCCCGTGTCGTCGATCCCGAAACAGCCCGCGGTGTAGATCAGCGTGAAGCTTTGCAGGGAGCCGGCCTCGAAGCTGCCGGTGGGCTCGAGCCGGGCCGTGCCCATCAGGTCCGGGCGGTATTCGGAATAAGGCATTAGCGCCTGCCTCTGATCGCGATTGCAGGAAAGTCGGGTTACTTGTCGACGAAACCTCGGCTTGCGGCAACTGCCAAGCTTGATAGCCTGACATCGCGATGATGAACGCCCTTGAATCGGCTTCCCCGTCCTCAGAGCGCGCGCACACCACCGGCGATTTCGCGCGCGAGGAGGTTGCGCTCGCCAACCGCAATTCCGGGCTGCCGCTGGAGGCGCTGCGCTACGACGTAACGCCCGCCGGACTGCACTTCCTGCTCACCCATTTCGACGTGCCGTTTGTGACCTCCGCCGACGATTGGCGGCTTGAAATCGGAGGGCGCGTGCGGAATCCGCTCAGCCTCTCCTGTGCGGAGATCCGGACGCTCCCGGAAAAGACCCTGCGGGTGACGCTGGAATGCGCGGGCAACGGCCGCGTCAATGTCGTCCCACGCTGGCAGACCCAGCCGTGGGAATACGGCGGCGTCGGCACCGCCGAATGGACCGGTACGCCGCTCCGCCATCTCCTGGAGCGCGCGCGGCCGCAAGCGGACGCTGCCGACGTCGCCTTTCTCGGCGCCGATCGGGGATTCGACGCAGGGTGTGAGCACGACTATGGCCGCAGTCTCCCGCCAGCATTGGCGATGGATGAGGATGTCCTCGTCGCGTGGGCGATGAACGGCACGCCGCTGCCGCCCCAGAACGGCTTTCCGTTGCGCCTTGTGGTTCCTGGCTGGTATGGCATGGCGAGCGTGAAATGGCTAAGACGGATCGAGGTGCTCGCACGGCCCTTCGACGGCTATCAGCAGGTCGGCAATTACATCTACAGGCAAAAGCGCGACGAGCCCGGTGTTCCTGTTTCGACAATGCGTGTGAAGTCGCTGATGGTGCCGCCCGGCATTCCGGACTGGTATACACGCCATCGCGTGGTCGAGGCTGGAACCGTGGAAATCGTCGGCCGCGCCTGGTCCGGCGGTGGGGTGCCAGTGGTGCGGGTCGCGGTCGGTGTGGACGGGACCTGGAACGATGCCGCGCTCGATCCGCTCCAAGGCGCCTATGCATGGCGCGGTTGGCGTTACCGCTGGGACGCGCTGCCGGGTGCGCACCTGCTCGAATGCCGCGCCACCGACGCTAACGGCGACACCCAGCCGCTCGAATCGCCGTGGGACGCCGTCGGGTTCGGCAACAATGCTGTGCATCGCGTGCCAATGATGGTGAGATAATAATGGCCGGAATGCTCACAGTCTCGCTTTGGCGTGGCGGCACCGAGGGCCGATACGTGGATTACGACGTGCCGATGCGCGAGACCCAGACCGTGCTCGATATCGTGACGTGGGTGCAACGCAATTGCGATGCGACGCTCTCCTACCGGTTCGCCTGCCGCGTCGGCATGTGCGGGTCCTGCGCCATGACCGTTAACGGGCGGCCGCGCTGGACCTGCCGCACCCATGTCTCGAAAGTGGTGTCGCGAGGACGGCTCACGATCGGGCCGCTGGAGAACCTGCCAGTGATCAAGGATCTCGCGGCCGACATGCGGCCGTTTTTCGAGAAGTGGCAGCAGGCGAAGGGCCGCTTCGCACCGTCGAAGACGCGTTCCGATCCGATCGAGCGCATCGCCCCCGACAGTGCCGCGCGCGTCGCCGCGGACGCGGCTATCGAATGCATCAATTGCGGCGTCTGCTACTCCGCATGCGACACGGTGCGGTGGAACGGCGACTATCTCGGCCCGGCCGCGCTCAATCGCGCCTGGACGCTGCTCAATGACGTGCGCGACGCGGGCAACGTCGAGCGGCTCGCGGCGGTCGCGACAGATGGCGGTTGTCACGCCTGTCATTCGCATCAGTCGTGCCAGGAGCACTGTCCGCTGGCGCTCAACCCGACCGCGTCGATCGCGGGACTCAAACGGCGGACGGCGCAGGCCTATCTGCGGGGCGAGATCAAGCCATGAATGTGCGGCTGTATATCTGGCAGCGCGCGACGGCGGCGCTGATGGTGCCGCTCCTGCTGGTGCATATCGCTGTCATTTTCTATGCGACCCGCAAGGGGCTATCGGCATCCGACATCCTCGCGCGCACGCGCGGCAGCGTGTCGTGGACGTTGTTCTATGGCGTGTTTGTTGCCGCGGTTTCGGTGCATGCTTCAATCGGGCTGCGCACCGTGTTGACAGAATGGTCGCCGCTCGGCCAGCGCACGCGCGATATCGCGGTAGTCCTCTTCGGGTTGCTGCTGGCGTTGCTCGGGTTCCGGGCGGTCGTGGCGGTGGTGCTGCCATGACCCTTCTTGCGCATCGCACACGGCCGCTCTGGATCGCCGCTCTCGTGCACCGGCTCTCGGGGCTCGCCTTGGCGGTCTTCCTCCCGTTCCATTTCTTGGCGCTGGGACTTGCGATCTCCGGGGAAGCGCAGCTCGAAAGTTTCCTGCGGTGGAGCGAGCAGCCTCTGGTCAAAATGTCGGAAGCGGTTCTTCTCGGCGTTCTCGCCATTCATATGCTGGGCGGTTTGCGGCTCCTCGCGCTGGAGAATCTGGCCTGGCGCGAGGGACAGGCACGGCTCGCGCTGTTGGCGGTCGTTGCGGCGATGGCCGTCGCCTTTGCCTTTCTTGCTAGCGTGTTCTGATCATGACGATCGAACGGATCAAAACCGACATTCTCATCCTCGGCAGCGGCGGCGCCGGACTGTTTGCCGCGCTCCATGCCCACGTCGCCGATGCTGCGCTCGACATCATCGTCGCCACCAAGGGATTGCTGGGGAAATGCGGCTGCACGCGCATGGTGCAGGGTGGCTACAACGTGGCGCTGCATCCCGGCGACTCCGTCGAGCGGCATTTCATGGACACTATCGAAGGCGGCAAATGGCTGCCGCACCAGGAGTTGGCCTGGACGTTGGTGACCAAGGCGATCGAGCGGGTCACCGAACTCGAGAACGAGATCGGCTGCTTCTTCGACCGCAACCCAGACGGCACGCTGCACGGCAAAGCCTTTGCTGGCCAGACCTTCGACCGCACTGTGCACAAGGGCGATTTGACCGGCATCGAGATCATCAACCGACTGATGGAGCAAGTCTGGGCGCGGCCGGGCCTCCGTCGGCTGGAGGAGCACCGCGCCGTCGCGCTGATCCCGTCGCGCGACGGCGCGTCGATCGCTGGCGTGCTGCTGATCGACATTCGCACCGGCGATTTCCGCTTCGTCGAGGCTAAGGCGGTGCTGCTCGCGACCGGCGGCGGTCCCACCATGTATCGTTATCACACACCGTCCGGCGACAAGAGCATGGACGGCCTTGCCATGGCGCTCCGGGCAGGCCTGCCGCTGCGCGACATGGAGATGGTGCAATTCCATCCGACCGGACTTTACGCCGGCCCTGATACCCGCATGACCGGCACTGTGCTGGAGGAAGGTCTGCGCGGCGCCGGCGGGCATCTGCTCAATGGCGCCATGCAGCGGTTCATGGGGAACTACGATCCGCACCTGGAGCGCGCGACCCGCGACGTGGTCAGCCGCGCGATGTATGCTGAGATGCGGGCAGGGCGGACCACGCCGCATGGAGGCCTTTACATCAAGATGGCCCACCTCGGCCCGGACAACGTGCGCAGACAATTCAAGGGAATGGTGGAACGCTGCGCAGACTGCGGCTTCGACCTCGCCGGCGGCCTGGTGGAAGTGGTGCCCACGGCACACTATTTTATGGGTGGCGTGGTGTGCGGCGTGGATACGTCGACGGAGATCCCCGGCCTGTTTGTGGCGGGCGAGGACGCAAGCGGCATGCATGGCGCCAATCGCCTCGGCGGCAACGGCGTCGCCAATTCGACGGTTTTTGGCGGTATCGCCGGCGACACGATGCCGAGATGGATTGCGGCCAATCCGGGCCACCGCGCGCCCGATGACGCCGCGCTCGGCGCCGAAGTCGCGCGCGCGCTGCATCCGTTCAACGCGCGCGGCGGCGATCTCAACCGGTTAAGGGAAAGGTTGCTCGACACGATGTGGAACGATGTCGGCGTGATCCGCGACCGGGCCGGCCTCGAGCGCGGCCTGTCGGCGCTGGACGAGATCGAGGCGGAGCACAACGCCACCGGCGTTGCCGACGGCAATCGCGCCTTCAATCTCACCTGGCACGATTGGCTCAACATGCGCTCACTCGTTGAAACGAGCCGCGTCATCGCGCTTGCCGCGCTCGGGCGGGAGAACAGCCGCGGCGCGCATTTCCGAGAAGATTTCCCCGACGCCGGCGATCTGGCAAGCTCGACCTTCACCGTTGCGCGCCAGAAGGACGAACGCATTGCGGTCACCGACGAGCCGGTCCAGTTTACGATCGTCCGGCCGGGACATTCACTGCTCTCGGATAAGACTGCGGCGGAATAGGAGGCTCCGATGATCCCGATGTCCACGCTGGAGCGCACCGCCTACGAATTGATGGCCAAGGCGGCTATCGAGATTCCAGACGATTACCTGGCGGGATTACGGCGCTGCGCCAACACCGAGACGGGCGACCTGTCCGCCTTCGTGATCCAAGCGATGCTGGAGAACTACGAAGCGGCGAAGCAGGACCGGCGGGCGATGTGCGGCGATACCGGCCTGCCGCGCTGGTACGTCAAGATCGGCAACGAGGCGAAAATGGAGGGCGGGCCGGTGGCGCTGGAAGCGGCGCTGCGCCGCGCGACCGCGCGCGCGACGCGCGAGGTGCCGCTGCGCCCCAATCGCGTCCATCCGCTCTGGCGCACCGACCACGACAACAATGTTGGGATCAATGCACCGGAGATCGAATATGCCTTCCATCCTGACGTCGACTGGATCGATCTCACCACGGTGCACAAAGGCGGCCTGTTCGGCTCCGATTACCGCATGCTGTTTCCGGGCGACGGGATCGAGGGCATCAAGCGCTTCTACCTCGACACGTTGATCGGATTCGGCAAGCGCGGGCTTGCCTGCCAGCCGGCCATCGTTGGCGTCGGTCTCGGAGGATCGAAAGACACCAGCGTGGTGCTCGGCAAGCAGGCTTCATGCCTCCGGGTCGTCGGCTCGCGCAATCCCGATCCCAAGATCGCCGCGCTCGAGGACGAATTCAAGCAGCTCGGCAACTCTATCGGTATGGGCGCTATGGGATTCATAGGGACGTCCATGGTGATCGATTGCCACATCGAGGTTGGATATTGCCGCACCGGCGGGATGCCGATGTCGGTGCACATGTTCTGCCTGTCCTCGCGCCGCGCCACCGCCCGCATTCATCCCGACGGAAAAGTCGAGTTTCGCACCGACCCCGAATGGTTCACCGACTACAGCCGGCGCTCGACAGTGGAATGGGAACGCCCGCTGGTCGAGGCCGCGGAGTGACCGCGATGGCAGGGTCCGGCCTGAAGACTATCCATCTCAAGCTGCCCGCGTCTACGGAAGACCTGTGCAAGCTGGAAATCGGCTCCGTTGCCTATCTCACGGGGCGCGTGTTCACCGCGCGCGAGGCCGTCTACAAGCATGCGATCGAGGACGGCGCCGGCATGCCTGCCTCCCGCGCGGAGCTTGGTCTCGCTAATTTCCATTGCTCGCCGGCGGCGTCTGTCAATCCTGACGGCAGCCACATCGTCGGCGCTGTCACGGCGACCGCATCCTTTCGCTTCGCAAAATGGCTCGACGACTGGTTCAAAATATCCGGCTGCAATATCATCATCGGCAAAGGCGGAATGACCTCTGAGGTCTATCGCAATGCCTTTGTGCCGAACAACGCGATTTATCTCACGACGGTCGGCTACGGCACCGGCGCGCTGCTCGGCCGCGGGATCAGGAGGGTGGCCAGAGTGTATTGGCTGGAGGAGCTCGGACTCGCGCAAGCCATTTGGGTGTTGGAGGTAGAGAACTTCGGTCCGTTCCTAGTGGAGAGCGATCTCAACGGCAATTCGCTGTTCGAGCGTGAGAATGCGAAGATCGCGCCTGGCCTTGAGCGGCTCTATGAAGGCACTCGGCCTGCAACCCTTCGGCGGTATGGTGAGACGGACGACAAGACGGACGAGGTCATTTGAGTATAACAGTAAGCCACTCCCATCGGGGAATACGCGCTGTCTGTATCGAAAACCTAGTCCGGCAGCATTGAGCGGATGGAATCGCCTATAGTCGGGCGATGATCGCGCTGCTGTCGTTCTTCCTGGCCGTTCTAGTCTCGCCGTTTAGGTCGAAGAGCCAGCTTGTCGCTGAAAA
>WHTP01000214.1 GCA_009377695.1 Hyphomicrobiales bacterium
CTTGGGCACGTAGTCCTGCACGCTCGGCGGCAGAAGCTGGGCCTCATCGATCTTCCAGGGGCGAAAATCCTTGCTCATAGGTCCGCAAGCAATCAGACTCGCCACGCCTTGACCAGTGACTACTCAGACAGGCTCCTAGGTGCGTTGGTCGTCCGATCGTGGCATCATTTCATGGGATAAGAAAGTTCGGGAGGCGAAACGCACATGTCGATGGAAGCCGTTCAGACAAAATCCGCGTCGTTCGAAGTCGAGGACGTCGAATATCTGCGCCACGGCGACAACCCGTTGTTCATACGGTGCTACCGGCCGCATGGTGCCGGCCCGTTTCCGATGATGATCGAGATTCACGGCGGCGTGTGGACCGAAAACGATCGCACCCGTGGCAAGGTCCATCATGAGGCGTTCGCCTCAAACGGCATCGCGGTCGCGTCGCTGGATTTCCGGCAGGGTCCCGCCGGCTATCCGAATTCGCTCACCGACATCAATTATGCGATCCGCTGGGTGAAGGCGAACGCCGCCCTGTTCAAGAGCCGGCCGGACCTGGTCGGCATTTCTGGAACGTCAAGTGGCGGCCATCTGGCGATGCTCGCGGCCATGCGTCCCGGCGATCCGCGCTATGCCGCGATTCCGTTGCCGGCGGGCTCGCCCGCGGTCGATGCGAGCGTGCACTGCGTGGCGATGTTCTGGCCGGTGATCAATCCACTCGGACGGCACCATAATGCAAAGCGGCTGAACAATGATCCCAATCCGCCGACGTGGCCGCCGCGGACCATGAAGCTCAGCATGGCCTACTGGATCAATGAAGAGAACATGTCGGAGGGTAACCCGCTGCTGGCGATCCAACGCGGAGAGAAGGTGGTGATGCCGCCGGCGCTCTGGATCCAGACTCGAGACGACCTGATCCACGACTACCGCGATCCCGATTCAGGCTTCGACGGATCGGAAGCGCAACGCTTCGTCGCGCTCTATCGCAAGGCGGGCGGCAAAATTGATCTTGAATATTACGACGCGCCGCTGCACTTCACGAGCGACCGTCCCGAACTGCCGCAGTCGATTGCGGCGATGGAACGCGCGGTCGCGTTCACACACGAAAACATCCGACCTTGAGCATGACGGCACTCGAGCGCGCGATCAACGATCTGGTCATCGCTAACCGAATCCTGGCGCATCACGGCGTGTTCGACGAATACGGACACGTCAGCGTGCGCCATCCGGGCAAACCGGAGCGCTATCTCCTCGCGCGGGCCTGCGCCGGTGCGTTCGTCGAGCCGGGGGACATCCTCGAATTCACGCTCGACGGAACGCCGGCGAGCGAGGACAACCGGCCGCTCTGCACAGAGCGCTTTCTGCATGCGGCGATCTATGGGGCGCGGCCGGAGGTCAACTCCGTTCTGTGCGCGGGTTCGGAAGACGTGCTGCCGTTCAGCGTCACGCAGACACCATTGTGTGCGGTGCTCGGCACTGTCGGCGACATGGGAACGAAGGTCCCGGTCTGGGACATCACCGAAAGATTCGGCGGCGACACCGATCTGACGGTGTCGACCATGGAGCGCGCCCGCGATCTCGCGAAGCGTCTGGGTGACGATCGTGTTGTCCTCATGCGCGGCATCGGCTTCGTCGCGACCGGCCGCACCCTCAACGACGCGGTGAAGACGTCGGTCTATATTCCGAAGAACGCCCGCTCGCTGGCGCAGTCGCTGGAGTTCGGGACCGTCCGCCCGATTTCGCAGGGCGAGGTCGATCAGCGCCTCGCGATCGACCCGGAATCGAATGCCATGCGCCGCGGCTGGGAATACTGGGCGCGCGATGCCGGCTGCGAGCGCTGGCTTTAGTCAAACCGGCACGTCGCCGATGACGGCGGTGCGTTCCATGCGGCGGCGCTCCGGGTAATAGTCGTTGGCGGCGTAGTGCTGGGTTGAACGGTTGTCCCAGAACACGATCGCGCCGGGCGTCCAGCGCAGGCGGAACTGATATTCCGGTACCTGCGCCTGCCCGAACAGCACCTGCAGGATGGCGCGGCTTTCGTCCGGCTCAAGGTCTTCGATCCGCACCGTGAATTGCGGATTGACATAAATCGACTTGCGTCCCGTCACCGGATGCGTGCGCACCACCGGATGTGAGGGATTGGGGAACAGCTCCTCCATCTTGCGAAGCTTGGCCTGGTCCTCGTCGGTCTTCTTGAACAGCGCGCGGAAATTCTGGAAGTCGTGCACCGCGCGCAAGCCGTCGATCATGGTCCGAAAGCGTGCGCTGAGGCCTTCATGGGCTGCTTCCATGTTCGCCCATAGCGTGTCGCCCCCAACTTTGGGCATGATCTGGCAGCGCAGGATGGTGTAGCGGGTCGGGTTCTGCCGGAACGTCGTGTCGCTGTGCCAGACATCGGTCGACAGCACCGGATTGTCCTTGTCGTTGTCGAGCACGAGGATTTCCGGAAACTCGCCTTGCGGCCGCATCGGGTGGACTTCGAGCTCGCCGAACAAACGGCTGATCTCGACATGTTGCCTGGTGTCGAGATGCTGCTCTCGCAAGACAACAACTTTGTGCTCGATCAGCGCAGCCTCGAAGGCCTTGAAGGTGTCGGGGTCCATTCCATTCCTGAGGTCGAGGCCGTGGATTTCCGCACCAAGCTTTGCGCCCAGCCGCTCGACCTCGAATGGCGCTGGGTTAGGTTTTCCAACGCTGTCAGTCGCGACATTGATGTTCATGCCTCAGTTCCTTGGCGTCTTGTTCTGCCGGCCGGTGTTGTGCACAGCCGGCTTATGATCGCCTATTGAACCTGAAAAGGCGGGCCCTGAAAACCTGTTGAATGCTGCCGCCAAACATGCCGCTTGAAACCGAGCGGATTTTTCCGGAGACTTTCGGGGAGGGACCTACTACAAGAATGCAACAGGCGGCAAAGACCGCCGGGCCGGCAGCTCGCAGTCCATGCACGCGCACGCTCAGGGGTGAGGAAACGCATGAGTCCGGTGGAGACGGCCGTCCAGCCCGCCATCATTGCCGACAACGCGGCCAAGCTCTTTCTTGATGGCGCGGTGGTCGCCTTTCATCAGCTGTCGCTGCAGATCCGCCGCAACGAGATCATGTGTGTCGTCGGCCCATCGGGCTGCGGCAAGACCACGTTGCTGCGCTGTATCGCCGGCCTGACCGACCTCAGTGATGGGCAGTTGCTGGTGCACGGCAAGTCGGTCAACGGTCGCCCGCCCGACGGCGTCGCTATGGTGTTCCAGCATTTCGGCCTGCTGCCGTGGAAGACCGTCTTCGACAACGCTGCGTTCGGACTGTCGATGGCCGGTATCGGCCGCGACAAGATCCGAGAGTCGGTCGTGCACTATCTGGAACTGGTTGGGCTGAGTGGGTTCGAAAACCACTATCCATACCAGCTCTCCGGCGGCATGCAGCAGCGGGTCGGACTGGTGCGGGCGCTCGCGATGAATCCGTCAGTCCTGATGATGGACGAGCCGTTTGCTGCGCTCGACGCGCAGACCCGCGAAATCCTGCAGGAGGAATTGCTGCATCTGATGGAGCGGCCGGACGAGCGCAAGACCATGGTCTTTATCACCCATTCGATCGACGAGGCGATCCTGCTCGGAGACCGCATCGCCGTGATGAGCGCGCGGCCCGGCCGCATCAAGGAAATCCTGGACATGCCGTTCGGCCGACCGCGCAATGTCGACGAGATGCGCACCGATCTGCGGTTCGGCGAATTGCGCCAGCACATCTGGCATCAGTTGCATACGGCGCGGCCGACGCAGTTGCGGGCTCCCAAGGAGGTCGCGTGACCACGGTCGAACAAACCGGTGCCGGTTCGCTGACTGGCGGGACGCAGCAGACGCGCGGTCTCGTCGACGACCGCGCCCGCGCCGAGCGCGTGGCGGCCGAGCGCCGCCGCCGGGAGATGTTACAGAATCTCGGCATCCGCCTCGCATCGCTGGCGATCGCACTCACGATCTGGCAGATCGTCGGTCTCAACACCGATCCGGTGCTGTTCACCACGCCGCTCAAGGTCGCCTATGCCGCGGCCGACATGGTCTGGAGCGGCGAGCTTTGGCAGGCGCTATGGCCAAGCCTGATCGTGCTCGTCATCGGACTGACGTTGGCGATCATCTTCGGGATTGCGGTCGGGCTCTTGCTGGCGCGCTTCCGCATCCTCGACGTCGCCGTCACGGTCTACATCACATTCCTCTATTCAATTCCCTCGGTGGCGCTCGTTCCGCTGATCGTGCTGTGGGC
>WHTP01000188.1 GCA_009377695.1 Hyphomicrobiales bacterium
ATTCTCTACCTGGTCAACATGCTTCCGATCGACAGTCGCGCAAAGCAGATCGTACGCGTCATCGTGATCGTCATCGGCGTGCTCTATCTTCTGCGCGCACTTGGAGCGTTGACGGTCTTCTAAAGCACAGTCTCTGTTGCCCATGCCGGGTCCGACCAGCATCGAAGGCTACGCCGTCATTTCCGAGGATGGCATGCTTGCCGATGCCGATCGGCGAATTCCCCCGGGGCTGGTGGTCGAGGCCGACCAGAAATTCTTCCATGGCAGCCTTGAGCATGCCGCGGTCGTGGTGCACGGCCGTTACTCCCACGAAGGGGGGCCGCGTGCTGATAACCGGCACCGCCTAGTGGTAACACGTCAGGTGCCGACGCTGGCGCCGCACCCGACGCTGCCAAAGACGCTGTTGTGGAATCCGCAAGGCGCCTCGCTGGCCGACGCCTGGGCGCAACTCGACGCGCCTGACGGCATGCTGGCGGTGATCGGCGGGGGCGACGTCAACCAACTCTTTCTCGAACACGGTTTCGACGCGTTTCACCTGTCGCGGGTCGCCGGTCTCCGCCTGCCCGGCGGTCGCCCGGTGTTCCCGCGCATTGGTCCCAACCGCACGCCGGAAGACATTCTGGCACAGCACGGCCTCAAGCCCGGACCGCAACGCGTACTCGATCAGGTCGCCGGTGCCACGCTGGTCACGTGGACGCGCTGATCTTTCCGCACGCGGGCATTCAAAGGTAGAGTTGGCATCCGGACTGCAAAACAAACAACGTGGGGGGAGACGATGAGCCGAAAGTCAAACACAGCGCTGGCGGCTGCCTGTGTGCTGCTGCTCACCGGCGGCGAAGAAGCCAGAAGCCAGTCGGTCGCTGAGTTCTACCGCGGCAAGCAGATCAGGGTCATCATCTCGGCGGCACCCGCCACCGACTATGACATGTTCGCCCGGCTGATCTCGGCGCAGATGACCAAGCTCCTGCCCGGCAACCCGACCTTCATCCACCAGAACATGCCGGGCGCGGGCGGCATTATCGCTACCAACCACCTCTACAACATTGCGCCGCAAGACGGGACTGTGATCGGCATGGTCAATCGCAACATGCCGCATGTCGCCTTGACCAAGATGTCGAACGTCAAGTTCGACCCGGCCAAGTTCAACTGGCTCGGCAGTCCGGAGGTTTCACATTCGGTTTGCGTCGCACTGACCGGCGTGCCGGTGCAGAGGGCCGAGGATCTGTTCAAGCACGACCTGCTGATCGGCGGCGCAGGCTCCGGTTCGGCGCCGAGCGTAACCTCGCATCTGCTGTCGAATCTGCTTGGCATGAAGCTCAAGCTGGTCGAGGGCTACAAAAGCGTACCCGACGTTTCGCTCGCGATGATGCGCAAGGAGGTGCACGGCGTCTGCCAGTCGCTCAATGCCTTGCAGGGCGGCAACCTGCAGGGATGGATCGCGGCCGGCAAGCTCAAGGTCCTGTTCAATCTCGAGCCGAAGCCGCTTACGAGCCTTGCGGGCATCCCGACGATATTTCAATACGCTAAGACAGACGAGCAGCGCGCAATCCTGACGCTGAACAGTTCGACCTCGGTCATGGGCCGTCCGATGCTGACGCCGCCGAACGTGCCCACCGACCGGCTCGCGGCACTGCGCAAGGCTTTCATCGAAGCGGTGAACCAGCCTGAGCTGAAAGCCGAAGTGGAGAGGGTCGGCGGCGAGGTCACGCTGGTGACGGGTGAAACCATGCAGAAGGTGGTGGCCGACATCATGGCGACGCCGCCGGCGATCGCCGGTAAGATGCAACAGATGATCCAGGCGCCGAAATAGCGCTTATTCGATCCGCTGGAATCGTGCCTCTCGTCCGTCATGGGCGGGCTTGCCCGGCGGTGACGGAGGAGAGATCGTGCTACGCAATCCGAATATGCTTTTGGAAAGGACTCTGCGCATCAGCGCACCGCGATCAGGGCGTCGAGTGCGATTGCGCCTTGCTGCCCCGGATAGACCATCAACGGATTGATATCGATTTCGGCAATCTCTGGATGGGCGACAACGAACCGGCCGAGCCGGGAAGCGACCTCGGCCGCCGCGCGGAGGTCGAGCGCAGGCGCGCCGCGGAATCCGGTCAACAGCGGCGCCGCCTTGAGCTTGCGGAGTTCGCCGACGATCGCGTCAGCGTCGAGATCGGCCGGCAAGACCCGCACATCACGCAACGCCTCGGCCCAGATGCCGCCCAAGCCGATGGCGAGCACCGCGCCCCAATCGGGATCGTTGCGCGCGCCGATGATCAGCTCGACGCCTGGGCGCGCCATGGCTTCCACCAGCACCCCGTCAAGCTCCAGGCCGGGCTTTGCCGTGGCGACGTCTGCGTGGAGTTTGTGCCACGCGTCAGCGAGCGACGCATCGTTGGTCAAACCGAGAACAACACCGCCCACTTCAGTCTTGTGCGCGAGCGCCGGGCTTTGCGCCTTCAGAGCCACCGGATAACCGATGCGCGACGCTGCCGCCTGCGCCTCATGCAGTTCGCGCGCCAATTCCGCGCGTGGAAACGCAAGACCGGCGTCCGCCAATAGTCGCTTGGATGCGTATTCCGGAAGCACGCCGGCCGGCAGCCGCTTCCCTGCCGGCGCCGTCACCGGCGCCATTGCGGACCGCCGCGGCCGCAGACTTGCAAGCCGTGCCAGCGCGCGCAGCGCCCGCTCGGGCGAGCGGAAGAACGGGACTCCGAGCCCGCGCAGCCTTGCGATGATGTCAGGCGCAACCTCGCAATCTTCTCCCATCATGCCAAAAACGACCGGCTTCGGCGGTCCTAGATCCTCCAGCGCCGCGATGATCGGCCCCATCTTGCGTTCGCTGTGGGTGGGACTGCTCAGCACCACGGCGAACATCAGGCTGCCGTACCGCTCGTCCTCGAGAAACGGCTTCATCGCCTTGCGATAGAGATCGGGGTCGATCAGCGATTGAGCCGTGACGTCGAGTGGATTGGTCGGCAGGATGAGATCGGGCGCCAGCGTGCTCAGGCTGTCCTTGGTGGCTCCCAACGGCTCTGGCAGATCGAGATCGGAGCCTTCGCAGAAGTCGAGCACCATCGCCTTGAAGGCGCCCGAGTCCGAGATGACCGCCGCTCCGCCACACGGCGGCGAGGGCCAGCGGATCATGAGCTCGCCGAGATCGAGCAATTCCTCCAACGTATCGACCATGGCGACGCCGGCATGGGACACCAGCGTGCGCATCACGTCATAGTCGCCAGTCATCGCGCCGGTATGGGTCTTGGCGGACAGCCGCGCCGCGGCGCTGCGGCCAGGATGCAGCAGCACGATCGACTTACCGGCGGCATGCGCATTGCGCGCGGCCGCAAGGAAGCGTTGCGGATGACGGAATTGTTCCACCATCATCAGCACAACGTGAGTGGATTCGTCGTCGATCAAATAATCGAGGAAATCCTCAGTCCCGTTGAGCGCCTCGTTGCCGGTTGAGATCGAATACGAGATCGCGATATCCCGCGCGTGCAGCGCCGCGCGGAACACGGTTGCCATCGCGCCGCTTTGCGACACGACACCGATGCCGCGGCGCCCGGCCAGCGGCGCCGGCGCACAGGCGCTGAAGGTCAGCGGGATGCCGTCGACATAGTTGATGTGACCGAGACAATTAGGCCCCGCGATTGCCATGCCGTGATCGCCGGCGATGCGCGCAATCTCCGCCTGCAGGGCCTGCCCTTCGGGACCGGCTTCCGCAAATCCCGCCGCGAAGATAACGACCCCGCCGACACCGCGCTGAGCGCAACTTTTGACCGCGTCGAGAATGCCGGCACGGGGGATCGCGAGCACCGCGCAATCGACCCCCTCCGGCAACGCCGATGCGGACTTCACACATGGCCGCCCATTGATCTCGCTGCGCGTCGCGCTCACCAGATGCACATCACCGTCGAAGGCGAAGCGCTCCAAATTCGCGAGCAGGCTCGCCCCCAGCGAGCCCGGCGATGGCGACGCACCGACGATGGCAATGGAACGCGGCCGCAACATCCGCTCAATCGCGGAACGCACCCGCACGCGTGCCGGCTCAGCCATCGCGCTTGTATCCGCCGAGGCCGGGCCGGAAGCTTTTCTCGTCGAGGAACTGTCTGAGGCCCTGCTCACGCCCCTGCTCCGGGTCGAACAGGCGGGCTTGATCGTTCTTCGCCATCAGATAGTCGTTGGCGTCGTCATAGGACATGTCCCGCACCCGCCGATAGGCCGTTTTGGCGGCGCGCAGCACTGTCGGATTCTTGCCGATCAACGTCATGGCAAGCTCTCTCGTGCGCCGACGCAAATCCGTGAGCGGCACCGCCTCGTTGACGAGGTTCATCGCGGCGGCTTTACGGCCGTCGAAGGTCTCACCTGTCATGATATAGTAGAGCGCATCGCGCTGACTCATCACCTGAGCCACCGCCTTCGTCACCACACCGGCCGGAATGATGCCCCAATTGATCTCTGACAATCCGAAGGTCGCTTCCTCCGCCGCAATCGCGAGATCGCACGAAACAAGCGGCGTGAAAGCGCCACCGAAGCACCACCCATTGACCATCGCGATTGTTGGCTTCGGATAGAACATAAGCTGACGCCATTGCCACTGCGCATTGGTGCGGACGATCTGTTCACGCTCGGGCGGCGACATCTGATCGGTCTGCCGGAAGAATTCCTTCAAGTCCATGCCGGCCGAGAATGAGTTGCCTGCGCCGGTCAGCACGAGAACCTTGCAGCGGGTATCGATCTCGAGCGCATTCATCACCTGCACCATCTCCGCGGCGAGCATGGGGCTCATGGCGTTGCGCTTCTCGGGCCGGTTCATCGTGACCCAGGCAATGCCGTCCTCGAATTCGACCAGCACCGTATTGCCGCCGGGAATCTGGGCGGATTCGGCCTCCACGGATTTCGTCGTCACCACATCGACCTCCCTCTCTCACGCGCACCCGTCTTGCAGGTCGCACGAGCAGTAGCAAAATCGCGCCGTGCTGACTATCATCGCCGTATAAGCGCGCCTCAAGCGCACAAACGGGGTGGAAACGCGATGTCGAACATCACACGTGCTATCGGCGCAGCATTCGCAGCGTGCCTGTGCGTCGGACTGCTTGGCGGCACTGCAGGCGCCTATCCCGATCGCCCGATCCGCCTGCTCGTCAGTTTTCCGCCAGGTGGGAGCACGGATGCGATAGCGCGCCTCGTCCAGCCGGGCGTCGAGAAGCTCCTGGGCCAGCCCTTGGTGATCGAGAACCGCCCTGGCGCCGCCGGCTTGATCGCAATCGATGCCGTCGCCAAGGCACCGCCCGATGGCCACGTCATCGGTCTGGGAGGGACGGCCGCGCTCGGCAGCAATCATGGGTTTCAAGCGAAAGCATCCCATGAGCCGCGAGCGGACCTCGCGCCGGTGACCGGACTTGCCGGCTCACCATTCATTCTCGCGGCGTCACCGTCATTCCAGGGCAAGTCATTGCAAGATGTGATCGCCCTCGCGAAAGCGCAGCGGGAGAAGCTCACCATCGGTCACGGCGGCAACGGCACGCTGATGCATTTGACGGCCGAGCTGTTCAACCAGATGGCGGGAACCAAGGCCTCCCTCGTTCCCTACCGCGGCATGGCGCCCGTCGTGACCGACCTGATCGGCAGCCATGTGGCGTTCGGCATCATCGATCCGCCCTCGGGGATATCAGCGATCGAAGCCGGCAAGATCAAGCCGGTCGCCGTCACCTCCACCAAGCGTTCTCCGCGCCTGCCCGACACCCCGACCTTCGCCGAGTCCGGCCTGCCGCGCTTCGAGTCCAACGGCTCGTTCGGCATTGTCGCGCCCGCCGGCACGCCAGCCGACGTGATCGCCGAGCTCAACGGCGCCTTTGTACGGGTCCTCAATGATCCAGAGATCGTCAAACGCATCCGAGAGCTCGGTGCGGAGCCACTCCCGATGACGCCTGATGCGTTTGCCGCATTTATCAAGCGGGAAACTGAGAAGTGGCTTAAAGTTGCAGCGGCCGCGAGTGTCCAACCAAACTGACGCGCGCGACTCCAGATTTTTCAACGACCAAATGACATGTACTATGCTGCGGTCAGCCCGTTGCTCGGCAGCCAACGAGCCGCGAACAGGTGATTCATCGCTGGCGTATGTCCCACGGAGCCGGCTGTCCGGCGGGTTCCCGTGATCCGGAGGAAAGGTTGAGGATCTACGAGCCGCAGGTCCGTCCGGGCTTCGAGTGGGTGCTCCCCGAGCACGACGCCGACCATGAGCACGGGAACGTCGCGGCGCGCGACTTGGCGACCGATCCCGGTCGCTCGGCTCGCGGTCGACGACGAGGGTGAGCCGCGCGCGCAGGCGGACCTGCCGTGGCTCGGCGGCCACGTGCTGGTGCTGCGCGAGCGCGCGGTCACCATGCTGGCACCGCTGCTGGATCGCTACGGCGAACTGCTTCCGCTTGCCTGTCCGGACGCCGATCTGTGGCTGTTCAACGTCCTGACCGTGGTGGACGCGCTCGACGAGAAGAACTCCGAACTAATCCGCTTCGATGATGGCGACATCCTCAACGTCGAACGATACGAGTTCCGCCCGGACCTGGTAGCTGGGGTGGCAGTGTTCAAGGTACCGCAGCTGCTGCGCGGCCCACTGTTCGTCGGCGACGAGTTCGTCGACGCAGTGGCGGCCACCGGGTTGACTGGACCCGAGCTAACCCCGCTGTGGTCGGGCGCCGCGCCAGCTGCCGTGCAGCGCGCGGACGGCTAGGCGCCAGTTCAACCAGCAGTCGGGATTGCCACGACCGGAAGTCCGGGACCCGGCGCGGCGTGCTGACCGAGCGGCGTTCGATGGGCGCTTGCTGCGATGTCCCGAAGCTGGAGCAAAACACACACGCCAGCCGGCGGTACCCCGATACAGTTGACGAATCAGCGACCCGGTGTGACCAGTCGAGAAGATAGATACGCGCGGGCCGGCGGCGTCAGAGGCCGACCCGTCAAATTTCCTCCCCGCGTGGCGTGATCGACTGGGCGGCCCGGTTGGCCGCCCCTCTCTTGCCGGCACCGTCCGGCTCCCGAGCTGTTCGGAATCCGCTCTAAGCTAATACCAAAGGCGCCAGTCGCGCGGCCTCGGGCGATAACGGTAACCGGGACGCTCGACATACCACGGATTGCGCGAGCACTGATTACTCACCCCCGACGCAGTCGCCATGCATTGTCCGAGCGAGTGGTAGGCGCAGTCGAGAGTCCCGCCATACTGGCTGAAGGTTGCGCACCACGGCGCATCGCCGTTGATCGGCTGCGCCGAGGCATCGCCTGCAGCCATCGTCGCGCCGACGACTATCGCCAACGCTGCCGGCCGGAAGCCAGCGCGGAAACGTTCTGAGTATCGCGTATGCGCCATGACCTTCCTCGCGAGATGACCGGGCGATTCCGGCGGCTTTTGGGCCGTCAGCAATAGCGGCGGGACACCCGGTACCAGTTGCCGTAAGGGTCCTGCGAATAGCAGCCGCCGCGCCAGTAGTAGTGGCCGCTGCGGCGCCGTGCCGCCTC
>WHTP01000223.1 GCA_009377695.1 Hyphomicrobiales bacterium
GCATCCTCGATGGTGCGCTTGAGCGACGCCGACAACTCCGAGACCGTGAGCTCGATCAGATTGAGGCGCGGTTCGTTCATCGTTGGACTATAGCCGAGCGCGCCATCAGGCGGCAAACGACCGCAACAGCCACCAGCTGGCGAGCGCCGCGAGCGCGATCCAGATCAGGACGATGATCGTTGCTGCGGTCGTGCTGCGCGGCCGCTCTGCAAGGCTGGTCGCGCGTTCACGGAATTCCGCCATCAATGCAGGTGCGATGAGTTTGACGACGGCGAGGATTCCCAGCGGTACGATCACGAGGTCGTCGAGATACCCAAGCACCGGGACGAAATCGGGAATGAGATCGACCGGGCTCAGGGCATAGGCCGCAACCGCCATCGCCAATACCTTGGCGTACCAGGGCACGCGCGGGTCGCGCGCGGCGAGCCACAGCGCGAGCACGTCGCGCTTGATCAGTCGCGCCCATTTCTTCGCGCGCTCGAGCATGGTCGGGGCGCTTTGTGTCTCAACCGAAGCCTTCATCCTGCACCCGAGCCGCCAAACGCTTCACCAGCCGAGAGGCTTGCCGTCAGAATGCAAAGATCCGGACACGCATCGACAGCAAGTCCGCTCATTTCCGTTTACGGCGTCGCAACCCTATCAAACTAATGGCGAATTCGGGCGTTGTCTGCCCGCGGGACGGGGCATACCCGTTGTTGGAGCCGTTCCGGCAACCGGCTGTGTCTCGATTGCGCCAAACATGGGCATTTCCTCGGAGTTCATATGCGCCTGGGTCTCCGCCTTCTGATCGCTGCGATCGTCATTCTGCTCGGGCTTTACCTCCTGCGGCCGACCATCGAACGGCAGTTTCTTGCGGAAACGCAGCCGCGCACGATTGAAGCCAGGGGAAATCTCGCGGATTTCGAGAAGCTGACCATCGATATCTTCCAACGTGCGGCCCCGTCGGTGGTCCAGGTCGCTGGCCGGGCGGGGCTCACTGGGCAGGACATGTTCGCGGAACAGGACGAAACCAGGGTACAAGGTGGCACCGGCTTCGTCTGGGACCGCGCGGGTCACATCGTGACAAACAACCATGTGGTCCAAGGCGTGAGCGAGGTGTCCATCCGCTTTGCATCGGGCGAGGTGGCGCCCGCGCAACTGGTCGGCGGCTCCGCCAATTATGACCTTGCGGTTATTCGCGTGACCAGCGTCCGCGATTTGCCGCCGCCTTTGCCGGTCGGATCGTCCGCCGACTTGAAGGTCGGGCAAGCGGCGTTCGCCATCGGCAATCCATTTGGTCTTGATCAGTCGCTGACCGCCGGGATCATCAGCGCGCTGAGTCGTCGCTTGCCGACCAGCGGCGGGCGCGAAGTCGCCAACGTGATTCAGACCGACGCCGCGATCAATCCCGGCAATTCGGGCGGCCCGCTGCTTGACTCCGCGGGGCGGCTCATCGGCGTCAACACTGCCATCTACTCGCCGTCCGGCGCCTATGCGGGTATCGGCTTTGCGATTCCGGTGGACGTCGTCAATCGCATCGTGCCGCAGCTCATTAGCACCGGCCGCGTTCCGGTGGCGGGGATCGGCATCCAGGCCGGCAGCGAAGCCGTGACCAGCAGGGCCGGCGTGAATGGCGTTGCGGTGATCCGTACCGTGCCGGGCTCTCCTGCCGAGCGCGCCGGATTGCGCGGCGCCAATCTTCAGACCGGCCAGCTCGGCGACGTCATCGTCGGGGTCAACGGCAAGCCGGTTCGGCGGCTGCCGGAACTCACCGACCTTTTAGAGCAGGCGGGCGTCGGCACCACCGTGCAGCTCGAGGTCATGCGTGGCGGCGGTCGTACGACGGTCCCGGTCCAGGTCGCCGATATCGGTGCCAAGCGCTAGTGTCCCGATTCCGAAGTTCGTAGATGCTGGGAGTTTTCTCTGAATCCCCGCTTGCGCACAAGCGAGCGGCAGACGAGTCTCGCTGCTGAGAACAGTCAGGGGGGCAGGGGCATGCAACTCACCATCGCGCTGGAGCGCTACGACCGCCATTTTCCGTTCTTCGACGGCACCGTGAAGCCGCCCAAGGGCATCGCGCTCAAGACCATGCAGGTCGGCCAGGCGAGCGCGGCGCGTGACGGCATCGATCGCCACGGCCGCATGCTCAAGGGCGAGTTCGACGTCGCCGAATTCTCGATGTCGACCTACCTGATGGCGATCGATCGCAAGCTGCCGATCACGGGCGTGCCGATCTTTCCGCGCCGGCTGTTCAGTGCCGGGTTGTTTTTCGTGCGCGCGGATTCAGCGCTGACATCGCCCGCCGACCTCAAGGGCAAGCGCGTCGCCATCCGCGCGTTCCAGACCACGCTGTCGATGCTCGCCAAGGGCGATCTCAAGTTCGAATATGGCGTGCCCTGGGAGGACATCCACTGGCTGCTGGAGGACGAGGAGAAGATCGCGTTCACGCCCAAGCCCGGCGTCAAGATCGAGACGCTGCCGCCTGGCACCGACGTCGGCCATCTGTTGCGCGACGGCAAGGCCGATGCGGTGATCCAGCCGCATCCGCCGAATTCGATCATGCGCGGCGAGGTGCCGGTGCGGCGGCTGTTCGCCGATGCCGACGCGGAGGAGCTGCGCTATTTCAAGAAATACGGCTATTGGCCGATCATGCACATCATGGCGATCCGACACGACGCGATCGCGCGCGATCCCGGCCTGCCGCGGGCGGTGATGGAGATGTATGCCGAAGCGCGTGCGCTGGCGCAGGACTATTTCTCCGACCCGAACTTCTCAAGCCTTGCGTTTGGCCGGCGCTATTTCGAGCGCGAGACGGAAAAATTCGGCACCGACCTTTGGCCGAACGGGCTCGCCGACAACCGCAAGAACCTCGAACAGTTCATCATGTATTCGCGCGATCAGGGTTTGATCAAAGGCGACTTCGCGGTGGATGACCTGTTCGAGAAGTCGGTACGGGATACGTAGCCCTTCGTGTCCCGGGCGCACTGCAGCGCGTAGTGCTGCTGTGCAGACCCGGCAACTGTTTTGTTAGCGTTGATATGCAGACTTGTCTCGCAGGATGGCATTTGCGGTGATCAGAAGTTTGCGGGCGACGGCGATGATGGCGACTTTGGCAGGCTTTCCGGCGGCTCGAAGCGAGCGGTAGA
>WHTP01000026.1 GCA_009377695.1 Hyphomicrobiales bacterium
CTGCCGCCTCAGCCGCCGCCACGCATTACGACTGCAACGCTCCCAGCCCACCATCCGGCCCCGGCTCTGTAGTGAAGACTTTCAGGGTGCGCCCATTGATCTTATTCGCTTTTTTCTGCGAACCGTGAAAGATGGGTTAGCCTCGAAACTGAAGAAGCCGTTCCAGGCACCCACGTCCAGCACGCTGCATCCGCCAATATCAACGCGATCAAAGATGATCTCAGCTTCCGCCGCCAGGAGATCTGGTGGTTTTGATCCCTTGGTCACCACGCCGTGGCCAAGATCGATCGAGTGGTGCCAATGGTGTTGTGCAGCTCGGCTGACCCAGCGCTCAACGCGCATCCCCCATCGTTCCGCTAACCCAATGTCGATCTGAATACTGTCGGCCGGTTCCCCGATGGCTGGGCTTGTTGGCAAGCGTCTCTGCGCGCCGAACCATCCCATCATGGAGCGCACGTCTCACCCAAGCGCCGGTGACAACACAAGAGCTCTGAAAAAAGCACAGACTCGGATTGAACGCTAACGGATCGGCGTCACCGCCGCGCCAAGCATGTAGCTCGGCATCTCGGCGGTCCCTTTTTGCACAGTGACCGCGGCAGTCTCGATGCCCTCGCCGGCGAGATCGCGCAGCGGCACCGTCCAGTGGTTGATCTTGCCGTTCCAAGCGCCGAGGTTGACGACGCGCCGTACCACATTGTGGTAGGTGACCGTGCGGCCCTTGTTCTCGCCGCGCGAGATCACGACCTTCACCGCCTTGGCGAGCGCCCAGACCGTCACCACCGCAGCCGCGGTGGGCGCACCCTCGGGCAACGCGATCGTCAGCCGGTCGCCGGCCCGCGCAGCATTCACGGGCACGGACATCACCACCTGGTGGTTCTGACGGATCTTGGCGATCGCCTTTTCGATGGCGGAGCGGTCACTCCCGAGCACGTGCACGCCCCCGTTCACAACCATCTGCGGCGTGTAGCGCTCGCGGTCGCCGCGCGCTTTCGAATAGGCCTGCCAGCGCGCGGTGTTGCGGGGATCGGCGAGCGTGTCCTTCCAGCCGAGGTAGTCCCAGATATCTATCGGGAGGCTGAGCGCAATCAACGACGGATCGTCTTTCAATTCGCCGAGCAGCTTGTCCGCCGCCGGACAGGACGAGCAGCCTTGGCTGGTGAACAGCTCAAGAACGGCGCGAGGCTCGGCGAGGGCCGGTGATGCCAGTGACGTCGAATAGACCGTGACCACAGCCAAGGCGAGGCAATGACGTATCATGCCGATCTCCGCGCCCCGCAAGTGTTACCCCTTACGCTTTACTGATTGTAATCTATCCGGGTCGGAAGCCACTCGCCACTCACTTCGTAGTGAGACTTCACTCACGTCGTGGTGATCGTCCGTCAGTTCGCGATGAGCTGACGGATCACATATTGCAGAATGCCCCCGTGCTTGAAGTAGTCGAGCTCGTCGAGCGTATCGATGCGACAAATCAGCGGAACCCGCTTGAGGCCGCCGTCGGAGGCGACGATCTCGGCCATCATCTTCTGACGAGGCTTGATTTCGCCATGCAGGCCGCGAATGGTTACCTGCTCGTCACCTTTGAGCCCGAGCGTCTGCCAGGACGTGCCTTCCTCGAAGCATAGCGGCAATACGCCCATACCGATCAAGTTCGAGCGGTGGATGCGCTCGAAGGACTGGCAGATGACGGCCCGCACGCCCTGCAGGTTGACGCCTTTGGCGGCCCAGTCGCGCGACGAGCCGGAGCCGTATTCCTTGCCCGCGAAGATCACCAGTGGAACCTTGTCCTGCTTGTACTTCATCGCGGCGTCATAGATCGTCATGCGCTGCTTGGACGGGTAATGGATCGTGAACCCGCCCTCGACGCCCGGCACCATCTGGTTCTTGAGCCGGATATTGGCGAAGGTGCCGCGCATCATCACTTCGTGATTGCCGCGGCGCGTGCCGTACTGGTTGAAGTCGGCCGGCTTCACCTTGTGATCGATGAGATATTTGCCGGCCGGGGAATCGATCTTGATCGAGCCAGCCGGTGAAATGTGGTCGGTGGTGATCGAATCGAGCAGGAGCGCCAGCACGCGCGCGTCGACGATATCGGCCGGCGGCGACGGAGTGCGGCCCATACCGACGAAATACGGCGGGTTCTGCACGTAGGTCGACTTCTTGTCCCACGCATAAGCGAGGCCGCCCTTGACGCTGATCTTGCGCCAGAGCGACTCGCCCTTGAACACGTCGGCGTATTTCTTCGTAAACATCTGCTTGTTGATGGTCTTGCGCGCGACCGAAGCGATTTCGCGGTTCGTCGGCCAGATGTCCTTGAGGAAGACCTTCTTGCCCTTCTTGTCGACGCCGAGCGGCTGCTTCGCGACGTCCGAATACATCGAGCCCGCGAGCGCATAGGCGACGACCAGCGGCGGCGACGCCAGATAGTTGGCGCGCACGTCGGCATTGATGCGTCCTTCGAAATTGCGGTTGCCGGAGAGCACCGCCGCCGCGACCAGATCCTTGTCATTGATGGTTTTCGAGATCTCAGTTGCAAGCGGCCCGGAATTGCCGATGCAAGTGGTACAGCCGAAGCCGATCAGGTTGTAACCAAGCTTGTCGAGGTCCTTCTGCAGGCCCGACTTGTCCAGGTACTCAGCAACAACTTGCGAGCCGGGCGCCAGCGAGGTCTTGACCCACGGCTTGACCGCGAGACCTTTCGCCACCGCCTTGCGGGCCAGCAGGCCCGCGCCGATCATCACGCTCGGGTTCGATGTGTTGGTGCACGAGGTGATCGCGGCGATCACCACGTCACCATGACCGAGGTCATGCTCGCGGCCTTCGACCGCGTGACGCCCGCCGCCGGGCCCCGGTTTGGCGGCGGCCGCTTGAGCAGCGCCGTTGCCCTTGTTGAACTCCCTCTCCATCGCGAGCGTGAAGCTCGACTTCACGTCCTTGAGCGCGACGCGATCCTGCGGCCGCTTCGGACCGGCTAGCGACGGCTCCACCTGCGACAGCTCGAGCTTGAGCACGTCGGTGAAGAACGGATCGGGCGTCGATTTGGTTCGGTACATGCCCTGCGCCTTGGCATAGGCGGCGACCAGCGCAACGCGCTCGGCCGAACGACCGGTGTCGCGCAGATAAGCGATAGTCTCGTCATCGATCGGGCTGAAGCCGCAGGTGGCGCCGTATTCCGGAGACATGTTGCCGAGCGTCGCACGATCGGTGATCGCCATGCTGGCGAGGCCGGGACCGAAGAACTCGACGAACTTTCCGACCACGCCGCGCTTGCGCAGCATTTGTGTGACGGTGAGCACGAGGTCGGTCGCGGTCACGCCTTCCTTGAGCTTCCCGGTGAGCTTGACGCCGATCACTTCGGGCAGCAGCATCGAATAGGGCTGTCCGAGCATCGCAGCTTCGGCCTCGATGCCGCCGACGCCCCAGCCAAGCACCGAGAGACCGTTCACCATCGTAGTGTGGGAGTCGGTGCCGACCAGCGTGTCGGGATAGGCGACATCCATGGTCTGGACCTTGCCGTCGATCTTGACCTTCTCCTTCTTGGTCCAGACCGTCTGTGACAGGTATTCGAGATTGACCTGGTGACAGATGCCGGTGCCCGGCGGCACCACGCGGAAATTGTCGAACGACTTCTGCGACCACTTCAGGAACTCGTAGCGTTCCTGGTTCTGCTTGTACTCATCCTCGACGTTCTTCTTGAATGCGGTCGACGTTCCGAAATAATTCACCGCCACCGAATGGTCGATGATGAGATCGACCGGCACCAGCGGATTGATCTTCTTGGGATCGCCGCCGAGGCTCTTCATCGCATCGCGCATGGCGGCGAGATCGACCACCGCCGGGATGCCGGTGAAGTCCTGCATCAGGACACGCGCGGGACGGAAGGGAACTTCACGATCGGAGGTCTTGGTCTTCAGCCATTGGGCGAAGGCCTGCAGATCCTGCTTGGTGACGCTGCGTCCGTCTTCGTTGCGCAGCAGGTTCTCCAACAGAACTTTCATCGAGAACGGCAATCGGGAAATTCCCTTGAGACCGTTCTTCTCGGCGGCGACGAGGCTATAAATTGCGTATGTCTTGCTGCCGACCTTGAGCGGCTTGCAGCATCTGAAACTGTCGAGTGACGTCATGTGTGCCGATTCCCATCCCACCGGGTGCTAGGCAGGGCTTCGTGGCGGTATTTTCGTACCGTATCGCCCCGGTCGCGATGGCGACCATCCGGACGTTCACGGTTCGCGCGCCCGAACGTTCGGGCTTATAAGGTCTTTTCTTGTGCGGTTCCAGAAAATCGATTCTCGTCAACAAGATGCGTGGGAAATGCCGGGTTTTCCAAGGTACCGGGCGGGCGGGTTTGAACTCATCGGGCGGGCAGCAGCCGGCGCCGGACCGGGCGCCAAGGGGCTCTGATGCGCCCGATTCCGCGGCCGACGCGGCTTCTGGCTACTGAGCTTGCATGCGTCCGGGGCGGCCGGAGGGTGTTTTCCGGCCTGAGCTTTGCCGTTGGGACCGGCGAGGCCCTGCTGGTCAGCGGGCCGAATGGCGCCGGCAAGTCGTCGCTGCTGCGGCTTGTCGCCGGCCTGGTCCGGATCGCGGCCGGGCGGATCGAGCTTGAGGGCGGCGACGGCGACGCCAACCTCGGCGAGCAGGCGCATTATCTCGGCCACCAGGACGCGCTCAAGCCGTCGCTGACTGTCGCGGAGAACCTCGAATTCTGGACGCGCTATCTCGACGGCGGCGCCGCGACCGCGCCGGCGCTCGATGCCGTCGGGCTTGGCGCCATCGCCCACCTCCCCGCCGCCTATCTCTCGGCCGGCCAGCGACGGCGGCTCTCGATCGCGCGGCTCATTTCCGTGGAACGCCCGCTCTGGCTGCTCGACGAGCCGACCTCCGCACTCGATGCGTCCGCGCAAGCAATGCTCGCGGGATTGATGCGCAGTCATCTCGCCTCCGGCGGCATGATCCTCGCCGCGACGCACGGCCCGATTGGACTGGAGGGAGTGAGGGAACTGCGATTGGGGGGTGCGGGATGATGGCGCGTTTCATGCATTTTGGAATCCGCATCGCGCGACAAGAAGAATCTTTGTGGTACGACGGGTCTGTTCCCCTCCCCCCGCGAAGCGGCGGGGAGGGGTTAGGGGTGGGGGGCCGCCTTCTTGCGCTAAGCATAGCCTCACCACCCCCCACCCCCGACCCCTCCCCGCCATGTGCTTCGCACATGGGAGGAGGGGAGCAGCCCGCGGCATCAGCACGATTTCATTCAACATCTGTGTCTGCGGAGAGTCGCGCATGACAGCGCTTGCCGCCATCCTCACGCGCGACATGCGGCTGTCGGTGCGGCAGGGCGGCGGTGCGCTCATCGGCGTGCTGTTCTTCCTGATCGTCGTCACGCTGATGCCGTTCGCGATCGGCCCCGATCTTGCGCTGCTCGCGCGCATCGGACCCGCGATCCTCTGGCTCGGCGCGCTGCTCGCGAGCCTGCTCGCACTCGATCGCCTGATTGCGTCCGACTACGACGACGGCGCGCTCGACCTGATCCTGACGGCGCGCGCGCCGCTCGAGCTGGCGCTGGCGGCGAAGGCGCTGGCGCACTGGCTGACCACCGGACTGCCGCTGGTGATCGCGGCGCCGCTCCTTGGCCTCCTGCTTAATCTCGATCCCACCGCGACCGGCGCCGTGGCGCTCACGCTCGCTGCCGGCACGCCGGCGCTGACCTTCATCGGCCTGATCGGGGCGGCGCTCACGGTCGCGCTGCGGCGCGGCGGGCTCTTGATCGCGGTGCTGGTGCTGCCGCTCACCGTTCCGGTGCTGATCTTCGGCGTCGCCGCCTCGAATGCGGCGATCGTCGGGCCGGTGCCATTCGGAGTTCCGTTCACGATTTTGTGCGGTCTCACGCTGATGAGCGCGGTGATCGGGCCATTCGCGGCGGCCGCCGCACTGCGGCACGGAATGGAATGACTCCAGCTCCAATGCTAAGAATGCTCAATTGTCGACAATAAACAAAACACGGATCGGTTGACTATCAACCCATGCCTCTGATCGACCTCGCCAACCCGACCCGCTTCCTGGCCTTCACAAGCCGCTTCCTGCCGTGGCTCGCCGCCGCGACGGTGCTTGTCCTTGCGGTCGGCATCAGCCTCGTCGCGAGCGCCCCCGACGACTACCAGCAGGGCGCCACGGTCAAGATCATGTTCATCCACGTTCCCGCCGCGTGGCTCGCGATGGGATGCTGGACCCTGATGAGCATCGCCGCGCTCGGCACGCTGGTGTGGCGCCATCCGCTCGCCGACGTCGCCGCCCGCGCCGCCGCGCCGCTTGGCGCCGCATTCACCGCGATGTGCCTCATCACCGGGATGCTGTGGGGACGCCCGATGTGGGGCACCTATTGGGTCTGGGACGGACGGCTCACCTCCGTGCTGGTGCTGTTCCTGATGTATCTCGGCGTGCTGGCGCTCTGGCGCACGGTCGACGATCCCTCGCGCGCCGCACGCGCTACTGCGGTGCTGACGCTGGTCGGCGCCGTCAACCTGCCGATCATCAAATTCTCGGTCGACTGGTGGTCGACGCTGCATCAGCCGGCATCGGTGCTGCGTCTTGGAGGCCCGACCATTCACCCGAGCCTGCTGACGCCGTTGCTCATCATGGCGCTCGGCTTCTTGTTGCTGTTCATCACGTTGCATCTCGCCGCCATGCGCAACGAGATCATGCGGCGGCGCGTGCGCACCATGCTGATGCTGCAAGCCGAAGCGGCCGGGCGGTGACACGATGACACTCGGTCCCTACGCCGCCTTCATTCTTGGTGCCTACGGCATCGCAGCGCTGATCGTCACGGCGATGGTCGCCTGGGTGATGATCGACCATCGGCGGCAGGCGCGCGCGCTGGCCGACCTCGAAGCGCGCGGCGTGACGCGGCGCTCGGAGCAGCGCACCGGCGACCCGCGCACAGGCGAGGTGACGCCGTGAGCGCCGCGGAAACGCCGGACGCCGGCATCGCGCGGCGGCGCAAGCTCTTCGCCCTGGTGCCGCTCGCGATCTTTCTCGGCCTCGCGTTTCTCTTTATGCTTCGCCTTAGCGCCGGCGATATCTCGTTGGTGCCGTCGGCGCTGATCGGACGGCCGGCGCCGGCGACCGTGCTTGCGCCACTGCCCGGCCTCGAACGCGACGGCAAACCGGTACCGGGCCTTGATCCTGCGGCCTTCATCGGCGCCGTGACCGTCGTCAACGTCTGGGCATCGTGGTGCGTCCCGTGCCATTCCGAGGCGCCGCTCTTGCTCAAGCTCGCCACCGACAAGCGAATCCGCCTGGTCGGCATCAACCAGGCCGACCAGCCCGACAATGCGCGCCGCTTCCTCGGCCGCTATGGCAATCCGTTCGTCGCAGTCGGCGTCGATCCCAATCGCCGCGCGTCGATCGAATGGGGCGTCTATGGCGTGCCGGAAACCTTCGTGATCGGCCGTGACGGCCGCATCGCCTACAAGCTGATCGGCGAGATCACGGAACGGAACCTCGAAACGACGCTCCGGCCGCAGATCGAGAAGGCGTTGGCGGCTCCTGCTGCGTAGCCACAATTCGTGGCGCGCGAGGTTTCTATTTTTCGCCCGGCTCCGTCACCGCATATTTCTGCAACAGCGGAAATTGCGCGGCCGCGAAGATAAACGTGAGCGGCAGGAAGCCGAACACCTTGAAGCTCACCCAGGCATCGGTCGAGAAGTTGCGCCAGACAATCTCGTTGAGCACCGCCATCGCCAGGAAGAAGAGACCCCAGCGCAGCGTGAGCTTGCGCCAGCCCTGGTCGGTCAGGTTGAACACGGAATCGAACACCATGCCGAGCAGCGGCTTTTTGAATGCCAAGCCCCCGAGCAGCGTCACGGCGAACAAGAGATAGACCAGTGTCGGCTTCAGCTTGATGAAGGTCTCGTTCTGGAGCGCCAGCGTCAGCCCGCCGAATACAATGACGATAAGCGCGGTGACGACCGGCATGATCGCAACGTGCCGGGTCAGCGCATAGGAAATCGCAAGCGCAAGCAGGATCGCGGGGATGAACGCCGCGGTCGCGACGAAGATGCCGGCATGCTCGCCGGTGATGAGCGCGGCGGGCAGGAACGGTGCCAGGAGCGGTGCGAACAATTGCGGCCGCGAATTGGCGAAGAAGAAGACGAGCAGCGGCCCGAGATCGAGCAGGAGCTTGAGACCGGGGCTGAGCTGCGGCTTCGGCTGGGTTTCAATGGTCATGGCTGGTGTGTAGCGGGCCTTTCGGGTCCTGTCATTCAACCTTGCGTCATCCGTCAACGCCTGCGATCGCCTTGGCGAAATCCTTCGCCGCGAATGGCGCAAGATCGTCGATCGTCTCGCCCACGCCGATGAAATGCACCGGCAGATTATACTTGGCCGCGATCGCGACGAGGATGCCGCCGCGCGCGGTGCCGTCGAGCTTGGTCATGACAAGCCCGGTGACGCCCGCGGTCTTGCGGAATTCCTCGACCTGCGACAGCGCGTTCTGGCCGACGGTCGCATCGAGCACCAGCAGCACCGCGTGCGGCGCCGAGGCGTCGACCTTCTTCATCACGCGCACCATCTTGCCAAGCTCGCCCATCAGCTCCGCCCGGTTCTGCAGGCGGCCGGCGGTGTCGACGAGCAGCACATCGATCTCCTCGCCCCGTGCCTCCACGAGTGCGTCGTATGCAAGCCCCGCGGCATCGGCACCGGGCTCGCGCGCCAGCACGGAGGCGCCCGAGCGGCCGGCCCAGATCTTGAGTTGATCGATCGCCGCCGCACGGAAGGTATCGCCGGCGCACAGCATGACGCTCTTGCCCTCGGCGCGGATTTTCGCCGCGAGCTTGCCGATGGTCGTGGTCTTGCCCGAGCCGTTGACGCCGACCACCAGGATCACGAACGGTTTTCCGTCGCCGACCGTCAGCGGCTTCGCTACCGGTGCCATGATCTTCTCGACCTCGGCGGCGAGCACCTCTTTCACCTCCTTGAGATCGTGATAGCGGCCCGCGCCCATGACAGCCGCGATGCGCGCCGCGACATCGACGCCAAGGTCGGCACGGATCAGCGTCTCCTCGATCTCCTCGACGCGGTCTGGCGACAGCGGCCCGCGCATGACCAGATCGGAAAACGTGGCGCTGATGGCGGTCGACGTGCGTTTGAGGCCACCCGTGAGACGCTGCCACCAGTTTTGCTTCTGTTTTGTGTCCGCGCTGTCATTCATGCTAGCGTTCCGATTCCGAAGTTCGCCCGATTTCGCAGCAGCCCCATGAGCGAACTTCGGAATCGAAGGACGCTAGTGTCCCGATTCCGAAGTTCGTACCATTTTGCAGCGGCCTTCTATACGAACTTCGGAATCGAAGGACACTAGCAACTCGTTGATTCTAGTGTGGCTTGGTTCAGAAGCCCGCATGTCGGACTCGCCGCGAGAGTGATGCGGGCTTCTGAACCGCCACACTAGTGTCTGTGATAGCGGTTCCAGCATGACCCCGGAAGAGATAGTGGCTCGCCTCATCTATCGCGATGGGCTGATGCTGATCATCGACAAGCCCATTGGCTATGCGGTCCACAAAGGGCCGAAAGGTGGCGAAAGCCTGGAAGATTATTTCGGCGCGCTGCGCTTCGGTCTGCCACGCTCACCCGCGCTGGCGCATCGGCTCGATCGCGACACCTCGGGCTGCCTGGTGCTCGGCCGCCACCGCAAGGCGCTGGCGACGCTGGGCAAGCTGTTCAAGGACGGCAGGGTCGGCAAGACCTATTGGGCCGTGGTCGAAGGCGGCCCTGCCGACGACGAAGGCCGCATCGATCTGCCGCTCGGCAAACGCGACGATACGCGCGGCTGGTGGATGAAGGTCGACAGCGACGGCCAGCCAGCCGTGACGACGTGGCGGGTGATGGGACGGTGCTCGTTGTTCACTGTAAGTGCGGACGTAAGCAACACAGAGGCTGATCCAGCTTTGGGCGACGCTCGCGCCGCGGGCGGCTCCCCTCCCCCCATTCGCGACGCGAATGGCGGGGAGGGGCCGGAGGTGGGGGGTGCTGAAACTGAGCACAAACGACCCCCCACCCCTAACCCCTCCCCGCCGCTCGCAAGCGCTCGCGGGGGGAGGGGAACAGACCCGTCGCGCAGCGACAACGTCGAACAATCGAGAGACCGACCAGCAAGCCTCACTTGGCTGGCGCTTGAGCCACTCACCGGGCGCACACACCAACTGCGGGTCCATTGCTCTGCGATGGGTTGGCCGATCGTCGGTGATACAATCTACGGTGACGCGCCGCGCACCGGCGGGCCGGGACTGCATCTGCATGCGCGCGAGGTCGTGGTGCCGCTTTACAAGAACAAGGAGCCGGTGCGCGCGACGGCGCCGGTACCGCTGCATATGCAGGACCGGCTCTACGCCTGCGGCTGGAAAGGTGAAGTGTTCACGCTGGTCGATTGATCCACGTCGCTTTGTTGCACGTCAGTAGATCGTTGCCTTGAATCAGGAACAGCAGCGCGACCGGAGCGACGACGCAGGAGCTAACGCGAACCCAGCCCATCGGAGCCGACGACGGCTTCGCCCGAGGTGGGCGCGGGCGCGAAATAGCCAGCGCGTCTCAATTTGCAATCATCCATCTGTCCCGGATGGACCAGCTTGGCTTTAGCGAAATTTCGTCATTTACTGCGTTTGCACGGCCCAGGGATCCATCTGAAGCCGAATGAACCCTGCGCGCGTTGCGGCAAGCGAGGGCATCATGGCGAATTTTTTAAAGACGATCGCGGCGATCGTCGTTGGCTATGGGATTGCACACAATTACCTGATTGCTGCAACCGCACAGACGAGTTCGTCATCGCATCTCGACGCGATGAAATCCATGTATCGGCGCGAGCCTCCGCCGCCGATTGCCAACCAAGCGCTGGTCGACCTCGGGCGCGATCTCTTTTTCGATCCGGCGCTGTCCGCATCGGGAAAGACCGCCTGCGTCACCTGCCACCTGCCGCAGCTCGGTTGGGCCGTCACCGACGCGAAGAGCCGCAACGATTCCGGCAAGCTCACCTCGCGTCGCTCGCAGCCGCTGATCGGGATGGGACGTATCGGAACGACGCCGGTCGGCTGGGATGGGCGCAATCCGACGCTCGAAGCACAAGCGAAGTCGTCGATCGCGCGACCGGCTCGATGTCGATGAAGGCCACCCCAACGCCGGTGAAGGTCGAGGTCATCGAAGAGCGCATCCGATCAAACCCCGCCTATGTCGCAAAATTCAAGGCGGCGCTGCCCGACGCCTCCATCAATATCGACACGGTCGCGGAGGCGATCGCCGCGTTTGAACGAACCATCGAGCCTGCCGTTGCGCCGTTCGACCGCTGGGTCGACGGAGACGAGACCGCGATCTCGGACTCTGCCAAGCGCGGCTTCGAGCTCTACAACGGCAAGGCCTTGTGCGTCGTCTGCCATCGCGGCTGGCGATTCACCGACGACCTGTTCCACGATATCGGTACCACGACCACCGATCGCGGCCGCGGCGCCGTGGTCAAGGACGATCCGCTCCTGCAGTTCGCCTTCAAGACACCGACGCTGCGCGACGTGACGCTGCGACCGCCGTATATGCATAGCGGCGCGCAAGTGACGCTGGTCGAGGTGATGAAACACTACGAGAAGGGCGGCATCGATCGGCCAAGCCGCTCGTCGCTGATGCGGCCGATCCAGCTGACGGACCAGGAGCGACAGGACCTCATTGCCTTCATGGAAACGCTGAGCGGGAGCGGGCGTTCAGCCACGGCCGTGCCGAAGCAGCAGTAGTAGTACGCACAAGCGCCGGAACCGTCCCAAGCCGTTCGCAGTTGAATCATGCGGGCGACGCGCGAACGGCACTGCTGTTCAGGCAGGAGGGCGCAGAATGGCGAAACCACGAAAAGCCCCCGCGAGGGCCAGAGCGCCTGCGCGGGCTCGAATGAAGCGCAGCACCAAGGCGCGGTCGGGGTCCAGGGTCGCAAGGAAAGCCGCCACCCGAAAAGCACGCCCCAGGCGGCCGAACAACGGCGTCATCGCCACGATGAAGAAAGCCGCGACGGCTGTTGCCGAGACCGTTGAGGAATCGCGGGCCATGGCCAGGAAAGCAGGGCCGCGGGGCGGTTTGTCGGACGGTTAGGACTCGGCGCTACGCGGCCAACAGCCGCCGCCCGTCGTGACCGGCGATGATGACGTCGACGACCGCGCCTGCTTGAACCGCCGCGACATGCACCGGCGTGAACTGCTCCGTGCGTCCAGTACTGTCCGATTCCATCAGCACGCACCGCCGCCTGCCAAGTTCGCCATCGAGATGACGGACGAGAGCTGCGGCGCCCTTGTCGCGTAGCCGGCTGGCGCGCTCCTTCACGACGGTGCGCGCGACTTGCGGCATCTTTGCTGCCGGCGTGCCCGGACGTGACGAAAACGGGAACACGTGCAGATGCGTGAGGGCGCATTCATCCACGAGGTCGAGCGAGCGCCGAAACATCATCTCGGTCTCGGTCGGGAAGCCGGCGATGATGTCGGCTCCGAACGCGACGTCCGGGCGCAGCCGCCGCAGTGCGTCGCAGAAGGCGATGGCGTCGGCGCGCAAATGACGGCGCTTCATGCGCTTGAGGATCATGTCGTCGCCGGCCTGCAGCGACAAGTGCAGATGCGGCATCAACCGCGATTCACTGGCGAAGGCGTCGATCAAGTCGAAATCGGCTTCGACCGAATCGAGCGAGGACAGCCGCAGGCGCGCGAGCTCCGGCACGTGCTTGAGGATTTGTTTCACCAGCGCGCCGAGCTTCGGTGCACCCGGCAGGTTTGCGCCGTAACTCGTGAGATCGACGCCGGTCAGCACGATCTCGCGAAAGCCGCGCTCGCACAGCCGCCGCACCTGCGCGACCACCTCGCCCATCGGCACCGAGCGCGAATTGCCGCGACCATAGGGGATGATGCAAAACGTGCAGCGATGGTCGCACCCGTTCTGCACCTGCACGAAGGCGCGCGCGCGGCCTTCGAGGCCGTCGACGAGATGCGCCGCCGTCTCGGTGACTGACATGATGTCGTTGACCGCGATCTTCTCCTCGCGGCCGGTGCCGAAATCAGAGGCATCGAGCATGTCGCGGGTCGCGCGCCAGAATGCGGCGTCGACCTTTTCCTCGTTGCCGATGACCCGGCCGACATTCGGCAAGTCGACGAACGCATCCGGCTCGATCTGGGCGGCACAGCCGGTGACCACGATGCGCGCGGCCGGCCGCTCACGCGCGATCTTGCGGATTGCCTGCTTCGCCTGCCGCACCGCTTCGGCCGTCACCGCGCAGGTGTTGACGATCACGGTCTGGTCGATACCGGCGGCGTCCGCATTGCGCCGGATAACCTCGGATTCATAGGCGTTGAGCCGGCAGCCGAAGGTGACGACATCGACGCCCATCACCCCCTCCCTTTCCCTCCCCCGTAAACGGGGGAGCGTGGGGTGGGGGCAAACAGCTTCGGGTCGAACCGCCCCTCATATTCATAGGCAACCGGCCCGGTCATCAGCACGCGGTCGTCGCGCTCCCGCCACTCGATCAGGAGATCGCCGCCCGGCAGACTCGCGGTCGCTTTGCGGTTCGCGCGTTTGAGCCGCGCCGCGGCGACCACCACCGCACAGGCGGCGGAGCCGCAGGCCTTGGTCAGTCCCGCGCCGCGCTCCCAAGTGCGCATGACGATGTGCTCGCGCGAGACAACGTGCGCCAGCGAGATGTTGGCGCGCTCCGGAAAGATGGGATGGTGCTCGAGCAGCGGCCCGATCTTGCCGAGATCGTAGGCGTTGACGTCGTCGACCCAGAAGATGGCGTGCGGATTGCCCATGCTCACCGCCGAGGGCGAATGCAGGATCGGATTGTCGATCGGCCTGATCTGCAATTCGATCGCACGGGTGTCTTCGAATCTCTCGGCCAGCGGAATCTCGCTCCAGGCGAAGCGCGGCGAGCCCATGTCCACCGTCGAGACGAGCGGGGCGGCGCCCTTCCAGCAGTTGACCAAGCCCGCCCGGGTCTCGAAGGCCAGCACGGTCTTGCCGCTTTGCTTGAACACGATGTCGGCGACACAGCGCATGCCGTTGCCGCAGGCGCCCGCCTCCGAGCCGTCGTTGTTGTAAATGCGCACGAACGCATCGGTGCCCTGCAGGCGCGGGGCATGCAGCACCATCAACTGATCGTAAGGCGCGCCATCGGGCTGCGCCGCCGCGCGCGCATCGTCCGCCGTGACCGCGCCGGCCTCGCGGCGCATGTCCACCACTACGATCTCGTTGCCGAGACCGTTCATCTTGACGAAGGCGTGGTTGGCGAGCGCGCTCATGTCTTGGCCCTGAATCCTGGCCCTGATCCTGGCACTAAATCCTGGCCCTGAATTCACCGCCTTATATGGGCAACCGCGCGGCCTTGGCCAGTGCGCGCCTTATTGCGTGGCAGCGACGCCGGCACGCCGCACGACGTCACCCCAGCGCACGATCTCGGATTTGACATAAGCCTGCAGCTCCGCCGGTGTTCCGCTCACGAGCGGGATCAGACCGCGGCCGGAGAATTCCTTCTGCACCGCCGGTTCGGCGACGATGGCGCGCAGCTCCGCGTTAAGCCGATTGAGGATATCTGGCGGTGTTTTGCCGGGCGCGATCATCATCTGCCATGAGGAGACGTCGAAGCCCTTGAGGCCGACCTCGGCGAGCGGCGCGATTTCTGGCGCCGGCCCGACCCGCTGTGCGGTCGAGACTCCCAACGCACGCAGTTTGCCCGCGCGCGGCAGCGCGGTCGCGAAGTCGCCGAACGTCATCTGCACGTGACCGCCCACAACGTCGTTCAGAGCCGGTGACAGTCCCTTGTACGGCACGTGCACGAGCTTGATTCCAAGCTCGCTTCCCATCAGCTCCGCAAGCAGATGCCCGGCACCGCCTGCACCGTTCGAGGCATAGCTCACCTGGCCCGGACGCGATTTCGCGTAGGCGACAAGATCGGCGAGCGACTTCACCGGCAGCGCCGGGTTGACGACCAGCAAGAACGGCACGCCCGCGACCAGGGCGATCGGCGTGAGGTCTTTGGTCGGATCGTAGGGCAATTTCTTGTAGACGCTGGCGTTGATCGCCATCGTGGTCGAGGTGCCGATCAGGATCGTGTAGCCGTCGGGCACCGAGCGGGCGACGTGGGTCGCGCCAATAACGGTGGCCGCGCCGAGACGCGGCTCGATGACGAAGGGCTGGCCCAGGCGCCGCTCCAGCCGGTGGGCGAGCGTGCGTGCGATCGCGTCGGTGTTGCCGCCGGCAGCATAGGGCAGCACGATGGTGACGGGACGGGTGGGATAGGTCTGCGCAGTGGCGGGAGCCGCGAGCAATGCTGCGGTAAGCCCAAGGGCTGCAAGCGTTCGCATCATGTTTCCCTCTCTCGATCTCGACCGGACCTCTCCCGTTATTGCGAGCCCGCGACACCCGCCTGGTGCACCACCTTGCCCCAGCGCGCAATCTCGGACTTCACGAAAGCCTGCAAGCCCTCGACCGTTGTCGTGGCCATTGGCAGCATGCCGGTCTTGGCGATCTGACCCGAGAGTTCGGGCGTGGCGAGCTCCCTCTTCAACTCCGTGTGCAGCTTGTCGACGATGGCGCGCGGCGTTTTCGCCGGCGCGGCAACCATCTGCCAAGACGCCACATCGAATCCCGGCACCGTGTCGTTGACCGGCGGCACGTCCGGTAGCGCCGGGATGCGTCGTGCCGTCGAGACGCCGATCGGGCGCACCCTGCCCTCCCGGATAATGCCCAACGCCGGACCGAGATCGACGAACATGAGGGGCACATGTCCGGCCACGACATCGGTGATCGCAGGAACGCTGCCCTTGTACGGCACCGGCGACATCTCGATGCCGGTCATGCTCTTGAGCAGCTCGGCGAACAGATGATGCGGCACGCCCGGACCGGCGGTGGCGTAAGAGACTTTGCCTTTCTGGTCCTTCACCCATTTGATCAGGTCGGCGACCGACTTGACCGGCAGTGCGGGATTGACCACCAGCACGAACGGCGTTTGCGCCGCCATGGCGAGCGGCACGAAATCGGTCACGGGATCGTAAGGCAGTTTCTTGAACAGCGTGACATTGACCGCCATGGTCGGGCTCGGCGCGATCATGATGGTGTGGCCATCGGGTTCCGCCCGCGCGGTCGCCACCGCACCGATGACGCCGCCGGCGCCAGGCCTGTTCTCGACCACGAACGGCTTGCCGAATGCTTTCTCCAGCCGCGGGCTCAAGATGCGGGCAAGGATGTCGCCGGCACCGCCGGCCGCAAACGGGACGATGATCGTCACCGGCTTGCTCGGAAAATCCTGCGCGACGGCCGGCGCTACGAGCGCCACCATTGACGCAATCAACGCGCGTCCCATGATTACTGTGAATTGCACTGGTCGCTCCTTCCGTCGGCTGTCATGCGCGGACATAGCCCGTCGAAGACGGGCGCAAACGCCATCCGTCGTCTTACGAAGATGATGGATTGCCGCGTCAAGCCCGGCAATGACGTTCTTAATCACTGCGTCCCTTTGGCACCGGTGGCCTCGACCACTTTCGCCCAACGCGCAATCTCGGACTGTACGAAGCGCTGCAGCTCCGCGACCGGAGGCGTGGCAACCGCAATATGGCCGCGGCCGTTGATGTCGGCCATGGTCGGCGGCTCACGCAGGATCGCGTTGAGCTCGGCATTAAGCGCACCGACGATCTCCTTTGGCGTCTTCGCCGGTGCAACGATCATCTGCCAGGCGGACGCGTCGTAGCCGTTGACGCCGGCTTCCTGCAGCGTCGGAAGATCAAGCGCCGCCGGCGCGCGGCCCTTGGTCGAGACACCGAGTGCGCGCAGTTTGCCTGAGCGGATATGCGGCAGCGCGCCGAGCAGATCGGAGAACATGAGAGAGACATGGCCGGCGATCGTGTCCTGCAGGCCCGGCGCGTTGCCCTTGTAAGGCACGGCCGTCGCGGGAATGCCAAGTGCGTTCTGTAAGAGCGCCATGTAGAGATGCGCCGCCGAGCCCGCGCCCGTCGAAGCATAGGTGAGGCCGCCCGGCTTTGCTTTCGCCTCGCGGACGAGATCGGCGATCGACTTGATCGGCAGGTTGGAATTGACCACCAGCACGAACGGCACGCGGGACACCAGCGCGACCGGGACGAAATCCTTCGTAGGATCGTAGGCGAGATTCTTGAACACGCTGGGGTTGATCGCCATCGTCGTCGAGGTCGTCATCAGGAGAGTGTGCCCGTCCGGCGGCGACCTCGCGACCGTCACCGCCGCCACCACATTGGCGCCGCCGGGCCGGTTCTCGACCACGAAGGTGCTGCCCTTGAGGCGTTGCTCGAGCTTCTGCGACAGCATGCGGGCGAGCCAGTCGGTCGAACCACCGGCCGGGAACGGCACGATCACGGTAACCGGCCGTGCGGGATAGCCCGGCGCCTGGGCGCTGCCGGGGCTCGCCACCGCCAGCAAGGCAACGACGGCAGCGCAGATGCGGGCAAAATTCATTGTTCCCCCCTTTATGGCGCAGTCAGGCGCGCTCTCCGCTCATTCCCGCCCCCGATCAGGTCAGGGGTAAACGCCAGCAGGAATCCAGGCTGTTACTGGGCCCCGCTTTCGCGGGGACGAGCGGAACTGGTTCTAGCGTAAGGATTTGGCCGCTGTCAGCGCGTTTCCTTGACACAGCCGGGCCCCATCGCCATAAAACCGCCAACGCGCGGGCCGTTTCGGCCTGCGCGCTTTAGTTGCGGGCGCTTGACGCCTCGCAGAAACCCCAAACGACTGGAAGAAGCCGGTCCGGACACCGAGCTGTGTACCGCGTCACCGGGATCGAACACTAAGGAAAGAATGATGTTCGCAGTCATCAAGACCGGCGGCAAGCAATACCGGGTCGCTGCCGGCGACAAGCTCAAGGTCGAAAAGATCAAGGGCGAACCCGGCGAAATCGTCCAGTTCGGCGAGGTGCTGGTGGTGGGAGGCGACAGTCCCACCCTTGGCACACCGACGGTCTCCGGCGCCGCAGTCGCGGCCGAAGTGCTGCAGCAGGCGCGCAACCCGAAGGTCATCGCCTTCAAGAAGCGACGCCGCAAGAACTCACGCCGTAAGCGTGGTCACCGGCAGGAATTCACGCTGGTCGGCATCACCGAGATCCTGACCGACGGGGCGAAACCGACCAAGACCGCTTGGCCGAAACCCGAGCGCAAGGCGAAACCCGTCGAGGCGGCCTCTGCCGACGTGGCGGAAGACGATGCCGACGACGAAGCGCCGAAGGGAAGGGCCAAATCGGCCAAGAAGCCGGCGGCGAAAAGAGCCTCGGCCAAGCCAAAGAAGTGATGATTTCGACACAAAGCCGGGTTATATAACGCCCGACTGAAGGATATTTGCCATGGCTCACAAGAAAGCAGGCGGTTCATCCCGCAACGGGCGCGACTCACACAGCCAGCGCCTCGGCCTCAAGATTTTCGGCGGCGAAGCTGTGCTTGCAGGCAACATCATCGCGCGCCAGCGCGGCACCAAGTGGCACCCCGGCAATAATGTCGGCCTTGGCAAGGATCATACGCTGTTCGCGCTGACTGACGGTCGTGTCGAGTTCCGTACCAAAGCCAAGGGCCGCGTTTTCGTCTCGGTTGTACCGGTGACGATGGTGGCAGCAGAGTAAACGGCGGACGACATGAGGTCCCGCCGGCATCCAGTCGAACCGGCGGACCCACACGGGTTCCTATGAGGGGAGACGGGGTGCCGGCTTCCCTCTTCGCGTTTTGAGCGAGCATTTGGAGCCGGTGCCATGACGTTGTTGGAACCAGAGTCGACGGGAACGGTCCGGACGACCGGCGGCCCGGTCATTGCGACCGAGCGGTTGGTGCTGCGCGCGCCAGGCGTCGACGATGCCAAGGCGATCAAATCTCTGATCAATGACCGCCGCATTGCCGAGAACACGGCACGCATGCCGCATCCCTATACGCTGAAGGATGCGAGGACCTTTATCGACGCCGTCGCCAACGGCAGCGAGCCCGCCTTCCTGGTCACGCTCGCGGATGGGCGGATCGTCGGCGGATGCGGCATCGCAAGCTTGCGCGATGATGGCCCCGAGATCGGCTACTGGATCGGCGTCCCATATTGGGGCAACGGTTACGCCACCAAGGCCGCGCGCGCTATTGTCGACTATGCCTTCGGCGAACTCGGTTACGCCGAGCTCATGGCCGGCGCGCGGGTGTCGAACCCGGCGTCGCGGCGCGTGCTCGAGAAGTGCGGGTTTCAGTGGACCGGAGTGGTGCTGCAACGCATCCGTTCGATCAATTCATCGGCGCCGTCCGATCGGTTCCGGCTTGATCGAGGGCTGTGGGCATCGCTGCGAAGTTGGGGCAAGCTGCAAGCGATCGCCTGACAAAGGAGCCTACATGCCGGCGCCCTTTACGATCATCGGCCTCGATCACATCGTGTTGCGCGCTCGTGATCCGGCGGCGCTCGAGCGATTCTATATCGACGTGCTGGGATGCAGCCTGGAGCTGCGCCAAGGCAGCCTGGCGCAGCTTCGCGCCGGGCGCACGCTGATCGATATCGTGCCCGAGGATGAGTCGGTCGCCTCGACGCGCACAGCCGCCGCCAATCTCGACCATCTCTGCCTGCGCATCGAGCCGTTCGACGCCGCGGCGATCGCTGAGCACTTCGCTGCGCATGGCGTCGCATGCGGCGAGGAGGCATCACGGTACGGCGCGGAAGGCCGCGGCCCCTCGGTTTATCTTAATGATCCCGAAGGCAACGGTGTCGAACTCAAAGGTCCGGTGAAAGGTTGACGCGATTCAAAGCCGGCGCAGTGCGCGTTCAGCAATAACGCTTTCTTCTGCGCTCGCCCCGGGATTCTCCAACGCCGTTAAATCGTGCCGCAACGCAAGGGGAACGCCGCCCGAACAAACCGATGGCGCGGCGAACAGGACGCGCACGCGGACAACCGGTGGTACCATGGCCTTGCTGTGGTTGACCCGCGTGATAGCTAATGTAGCGTTCAACGCTACGGCATCATCGATGTGAGGGAGGTCAGAATGCCTTACGATCTCGATCAGTTCATTGCGGACTGCCGTACCTTTCTGCAGCGCGATCCTGGACCCAAGGGCCGCGAGCAGGTCCGGCAGCATCTCGAGCTGCTCCTCAACAATGCGGATTTCGTCCGTGCCTACTGCGCCGATGACGCGCCGCGCGGCTTGAAGGTGCTCTATGAGGACCCGGAGTTCGGCTTCCAGATTCTCGCGCACCTCAACGACAAAGCGCGCGTGTCGCCGCCGCACGATCACGGCGCCTCCTGGGCGATCTATGGCCAGGCGTCGAAATACACCGATATGATCGAGTGGGAGCGCGAGGACGACGGCACCGATCCCAAGCACGCCAAGCTGAAGCCGGCGAAGACCTATCGCCTCGAACCCGGCCATGCCGGCATCTACCAGGACGGCAAGATTCATTCGATCGATTATCCCGACCGCGCCGTGTTCGTGCGGGTGACGGGCACCAATCTCGACAAGATCAACCGCGTCCGGATCGACACCAAGACCGGCGAGGTGCACCAGATGACGCCGCAGCAGGCGACGTGATGCTGTCGCTGCGGATGTGGCAGGGCCAAGCGCACCTATCTTTCTCCGTCACCCTGAGGTGCCCGAGCGCAGCGAGGGCCATCGCAAGTCGGCTGTTGCCGACTTGCGCATCTTTGAAATCCAATCTCGGATATATCCGAGATTGGTGGGCGACGGCCCCCGTGCCAGCAACGAACCCAGGCGGCCGTGCATCCTTCGCGGGTACCTCAGGATGACGGGGATAGGTTAGTGCGATCCACATGATGCGCCCCGTCAGTCCCCAGGCCGTCAAGGCCATGCTCGCCGATGGCGAGGAGCTGGCACTCATCGATCTGCGCGAAGAGCTGATCTTCTCGCAGAATCACCTGCTGTGGGCGCGCTCGGTACCACTGAGCCGGCTGGAGTTGCGCTTCCCGCGCCTGGTGCCTCGCAAGACCACGCGCATCGTGTTGTGCGACGACGCCGACGGCCTGGCGCAGCGCGCCGCCGATGTCCTCGCACGCGCCGGCTACTCGAACCTGTCCCATCTCGACGGCGGCGTGGCAGGATGGGCCGCCGCCGGCTTCGAATTGTTCTCGGGCGTCCACGTCCCGAGCAAAGCATTCGGCGAATTTGTCGAGCATGCGTGCGCGACGCCCAACATTGGTGCCGACGAGCTTCACCGCCTGATCCATGACGGCTCCGACATGGTCGTGCTCGACAGCCGTCCGTTCGACGAATACCGCCGCGTCTCGATCCCGACCGCGACCAATGTGCCGGGCGCCGAGCTCGTCTTGCGTGTGCGCGACATGGCGCCCTCGCCCGACACACTCGTCGTCGTCAACTGCGCCGGCCGCACCCGCAGCATTATCGGCGCGCAGTCACTGATCAATGCGGGCGTACCGAACAAGGTGGTGGCGCTGCGTAACGGCACCATGGGCTTCAGCTTGGCCGGCTTTACGTGCGAGAGCGGCAAGGATCAGCGCGCGCCGAAAGTCTCGGACCAAAGCCTCGGCTGGGCCAAGAAGGCCGTCAAACAGGTGGCGCTGCGCCACGGCATCGAACGGATCATAAGCGACACGCTTACGCGCTGGCGCGCCGACGATACCCGCACGCTCTATCTCTTCGATGTGCGCGACGCGCCCGAATATCTCGCCGGTCATGTGCCCGGCGCCATCTCCACGCCCGGCGGGCAACTGGTGCAGGCGACCGATCTCTATGCCGGCACCCTTGGCGCCCGCATCGTGCTCATCGACGATGCCGAGGTTCGTGCGGTGATGACGGCGTCGTGGCTCAAGCAGATGGGCTGGAAGGACGTTTTTGTCCTGGCCGAAGCCGGCACGGAGACCGGCAGGCCGGCGGCGCCGGTCATCGCCGCGGAACCGCCTCCGGCGTCAGGCATCGACGCCAAGGAGCTAGCCAGGCTGCTGAAGCGTGAGGCCGCAACCGTCATCGACCTGTCGCTCAGCACGAATTACCGCAAAGGCCACATTCCCGGCGCATGGTTCGCCATCCGCTCGCGGCTTGAACGGGCGCTGCCGAAAATTCGCAGGCGCCGTGAGGTCGTGCTCACGTCCGAGGACGGGGTGCTTGCCGGCGTCGCGATCGCGGACGCATCGGCAGCCTGCAACGAGCCGGTCCGATACGTCCACGGTGGCAACGCCGCGTGGCAGGCCGCCGGCCTTCCGTTCTCGACCGAGTCCCACATGGCCGATGACGCCGTTGACGTCTGGCTGAAACCCTACGAGCGGGCGGGCGACACCAAGGACGCCATGAATGAGTATCTGTCCTGGGAGGTCGATCTCGTGTCGCGCATCGAACGCGACGGCACCTGCCATTTTACCGTTGGCCGGCCTTAGCTTTTGCCGCAAAGAGCGGCGTGAGCTTATCGACCAGCGCCGGCCCGAAATGTGCCTGCGGATTCGACGGTGACAACCGGTCCTGCAGCTCCCAGGCGCTGATCGTGAGACGGGCGTCGTTGAACGCACGCTGCAGGTCCACGCCGGGCTGCAGGCTGCGATTGAAGAACGCGTCGCCGAAATAGGTCCAATCCCGTCCGGGCGCACATCCGAAAGATGGATTTCTGGCGTCGGCAGCGGTGATGACGATGGTGTTGTCGTTGGCGAGCGGCGGCACGAACGTGCCCGAGTAGCAGGCCGATACGATGACGACGCGATGCCGGATGCCGGCCCCGTCAAGGATGCTCGCAAGATCGCGCGGCGCGAGCTCGGCGAGCGGCCGCCTCGGCAATTGCAGACCGAAGCCTGAGCGCGAGCCATGCGAGGTCATGAACAGGATCATGACGTCCTCGTCCTTGCCCATGACCTTCCCGACCGCATGCACCGCCGCGGCGAGATTGCCGCGGGTCGCAAGCGGCGCCGGCCCGCTCGGGTCATCGCCGTTAACGAGGCGCAGGACACGTCTCTCGATCGGCAGCACTTTTGCGAGTGCCGCGATCGTGCCGTCGAGCTCTTTCACGAAGACGTCCTCGTCGGCCCAGGCGGCGACGCCGATGGCGTAGACGTCGGTGATGCCCTTCCGTTGTGGTGCAAGCCGTCCGACCGCCGAGGCCAACAGCGTGCGCTGTTTCGCGTCTACCGATTCGCGCTGCTTGGGCTGCTTGGATTGCCTGGACTTTTTAGCGCTACCCTTGCGTTCGCAGGTATCGGTTTGCGTGACGACGCAAGTACCGCTGCCAGCTAACGGTGCAGGCGAAGCGAGCAGCGCGCCCGCGATCAGCAGCGCCGCGCAGATGAGTGACCTTTTACGGCGCGCGGCGATGCGCAGGAATTCGCCGCGCCAAGTCACGTGCTTCCGTCGTGCGTGCGCGCGCGATCCTCGCATCCGGCAATATTACTGACTTGTTTGGTCGCTGGCACGTACGTTCTTGGAACCCGAAACAATTGGTGACAAAACCGATTCTTGACAATCACGTGTCGAATCCACACGATCCAAACGTTAGGCGCAGATCGCAGTGACGCTCAAAACAGCGACACACACGACTACGCCGCCAAAGGTGGAGGCGCGATGCCACCGGGGTACGAAGGCCGCGATGATCGCCGGAACGGTGTCCGGGTTGCGGCGTAGCGGCAGATAACGGACAAGCGCGTCGGGAGCGGCCGATCGGGCCGCATCAGTGAGGCATGGCCCACCCTGGCCCCTCCCGGCGAGAGCTTTCGATCACTTTCCCTTCAATGATATTTGCGGCGATTTCGACCCGCCCTGTCGGAACCGCGGGCGCGACCCCATATGCGGTTGCCATGAAACCTCACGTGTCATGAAATTCCTCGACGAGGCCAAGGTCTATATCCGCTCCGGCAATGGCGGGAACGGCTGCGTGTCGTTCCGGCGCGAGAAATATATCGAATTCGGCGGGCCGAACGGCGGCGACGGCGGCAATGGCGGTGACGTGATTGCGGACGCGGTCGAAGGGCTGAACACGTTGATCGACTATCGCTACCAGCAGCACTTCAAGGCGAAGAATGGTGTCGGCGGCATGGGCAAGGACCGCCACGGCGCGAACGGCGCCGACATCGTGCTCAAGGTGCCGGTGGGCACGCAGATCTACGAAGAGGATGGTGAGACACTGCTCGCCGATCTCGACACGGCCGGCGACCGCGTCGTGCTGGCCAAGGGCGGCAATGGGGGATTCGGCAACGCCCATTTCAAGAGCTCGACCAACCGCGCGCCGCGCCACGCCAACCCGGGCCAGCCCGGCGAAGAGCGCACGATCCGGCTGCGCATGAAACTGATCGCCGACGCCGGCGTCGTCGGCCTGCCCAATGCCGGCAAGTCGACCTTCCTCGCTGCCGCGAGCGCGGCGCGACCGAAGATCGCGGACTACCCCTTCACCACGCTGTATCCGCAGCTCGGCGTGGTCGAGGTCGGCGACCGCTCGTTCGTGCTCGCCGACATTCCAGGACTGATCGAAGGCGCGCACGAGGGCGCGGGCCTCGGCGACCGCTTCCTCGGTCACATCGAGCGTTGCCGTGTGTTGCTGCATCTGGTCGACGGCACCAGCGAGCACGCGGGCGAAACCTACAAGACCGTGCGCGCGGAGCTTGACGCCTATGGCGAGGGCCTCGCCGACAAGCCGGAGATCGTCGCCCTCAACAAGGCCGACGCGCTGACGCCGGACGAGTTGAAGCAGCAGCTCGCGCGCCTCAAACGCGCGGCCAAGAAGACGCCGCTCGTCCTTTCGGCCGCGACCGGGCAAGGCCTCCCGGAGGCGCTGCGGGCGCTGCTGAAGATGATGGGCACGGAGCGAGCGTCAGCGCGCGGCCGCAGCAAGCCGGAAGCGGCCTGGCAGCCGTAGCGGTTACTCTGACAACAGAGGCAACTCTCGATCCGTCGCCCTTCGAGGCTTAGGATGACCGATCGAGATTTGAGCTTGAGGCAAAATCAGTCTCATTTCCCTTCCACCAATTCCAGCAACCGCCGGGCATCTTTCGGCGCCGCGCTCACCCACGGTCTTCAAGACCAAAGGGGTATCGGTCTCCCGCCTGCGTCCGCCGTCATCAGAATAAACCCAACGGCGATTCGGAGAGATACAAGGGGTTAGGGTCTTCACGATAGGTTCGAACCCCCTCACCCCAACCCTCTCCCCAACGGGAAGAGGGAGCCGACCGAGCTCGCTGCATCGTCGCGGAGCCACATGACCGGTTCTCATTTCGCGTATCAGCGTCCTGTGATTCCAGGTACTAGCAACTCTTTGAATCGAGTGTGGCTTTGGTTCAGAAGTCCGCATGTCGGACTCGCCGCAAGAATGATGCGGACCTCTGAACCGCCACACTAGGAACTTATTGATTCTAGTGTTGCTTAGGTTCAGAAGTCCGCAATTCGAACTCGCCGCGAGCATCTTGCGGACGTCTGAACCGCCACACCAGTCACGCAATCGAAGGTTTCGGCACCAACAGAACCGCCGGCATGTCCTTGAAATCCCCTGCCCTCGGCGACTTCCGCCGCATCGTCGTGAAGGTCGGCTCCTCGCTCCTGGTCGATTCCGAGGCCGGCCGGGTGAAGGAGGATTGGCTGGCGTCGCTGGCGGAGGACATCGCGTCGCTGCACAAAAAGACGCGCGACGTGCTGGTAGTGTCGTCGGGCGCCATCGCGCTCGGCCGCGCCCTGCTCAAGCTGCCCAAGGGACCGCTCAAGCTCGAGGACTCGCAGGGCGCGGCGGCGGTCGGCCAGATCGCGCTTGCGCGCACCTGGGCGGAGGCGCTGTCGCGCCACGGCATCGCCGCCGGTCAGGTGCTGGTCACACTGCAGGATACCGAGGAGCGGCGGCGGTATCTCAACGCGCGCTCGACTATCGAGCGTCTGCTCGCCTGGCGCTCGGTGCCGGTCATCAATGAGAACGACACCGTCGCCACCAACGAGATCCGCTATGGCGATAACGACCGACTTGCCGCTCGCGTCGCGACCATGGCGAGCGCCGACCTGCTCGTGCTGCTCTCCGACGTCGACGGTCTCTACGATGCACCGCCCGGCAAGACCACCAAGGCCAATCGGATTCCGCTGGTCGAACGCATCACGCCTGACATCGAGGCGATGGCCGGCGCCGCCGGATCAGAGCTCTCGCGCGGCGGCATGCAGACCAAGATCGAAGCCGGCAAGATCGCAACGCAGGCAGGAACGCACATGGTGATCGCGTCCGGGCGCATCGACCATCCGCTCCGGGCGGTAGCAGACGGCGCCGCCTGCACATGGTTCCTCACGGGGGCAAATCCCGTCACCGCGCGCAAAAGATGGATCGCCGGATCGCTCGAACCCAAAGGCTCGCTGGTGATCGACAAGGGCGCGGTCGCCGCGCTCAACAGCGGCAGGAGCCTGCTGCCTGCCGGCGTGATCAAGATCGAAGGCGCGTTCGCGCGCGGCGACGCCGTGGTGATCCGAGGACCGGACGGCGCCGAGGTCGCGCGCGGTCTCGTCGCCTACGACGCCGAAGATGCCGACAAGATCAAAGGACGTTCGTCGTCAGACGTCCTGGTGATCCTCGGATTCGCCGGCCGCGCCGAAATGGTGCATCGCGATCATCTGGTCGTCGGTCGATCCTGATTGAGGCACCGACTTATGCCCGGTCGCAAAAGTCGCAAAAAGAAGACCCCGGCACCCAAAACGGGGACCAGGGTCTGTTAGCCGGATGGGTGAGGGGTTGGGGGGCTGGGGGCACTCCACCCGGCTTTGACCATACAATTCGCGAAACCGCAGTTCGTTCCCCCCCGCGGACAAAGATTATTTCCGGCCCGCGGTGCGGCGCAGGCGGCGAGGGCGCGTCCGCGATCCCGCCTCCGCCGGCAAAACGATCTGGCGGCCATCGGGAAATTCAAGATACCGCAAGCGGACGCGACCGCCGCGGCCCTCGATGACAAAACGGGTGCCGACCGGGAAACGCTTTGGCAAACGCACGGCTGCTGTACGCACTGTCGACGAACGCATTGAACCCTCCTGGGGACTTGCTCCCCCACAGGTCCGTAATGCCAACCCAAGGCGACCGTTCCGCGACGCAGCGACAAAGCGCGCAGATTTCTGTGAATTAATGTGGACAGATCCGCGAAAGCGTCGCGGGTGCAGGTGCTTAGTACGCGCAGGTGCTTAGAGCGCGAACCCGGCGGCCTCGACGAGCTCTTTGAGCGAGCTTTCGGGCCGCGCGCCCATGTGCTGGATCACTTCCGCGGCCGCCAGCGCGCCAAGCCGGGCGCAATTGCGGTGATCGACGCCGCGCGCGAGGCCGACCAAAAACCCGGCGGCGAACAGGTCTCCGGCCCCGGTCGCGTCGATGACCCTGTCGACCGGCTCCGCCCGCACGGCGTCGTTCTGCTCGCGCGTAACGACGAGGGATCCCTGCTCGCTACGGGTCACGACCGCGAGCTTGGCATCATTGCGCACGGCGTTGACCGCGGTCTCGAAGTCTGCGGTCTGATAGAGGCTGTGCAGCTCGCGTTCGTTCGCGAACACGACGTCGACCGTGCCGTTGCGAAGGAGGCCGAGAAACTCCGCGCGATAGCGGTCGACGCAGAACGCGTCGGAAAGCGTCAGCGCGACGCGGCGGCCGGCGCCGTGCGCGATCGTCGCCGCCTTGAGAAATGCTTCCTTCGCGTGCGGCGGATCCCACAGATAGCCCTCGAGATAGGTGATCTGCGCTGCGGCGATCGCGTCTGGGTCGATGTCGTTCGGGTGCAGGTCCTGCGCCGCGCCGAGATAGGTGTTCATGGTGCGCTCGCCGTCGGGCGTCACCATGATGTAGCAGCGCGCGGTGGCCGGCCCATCGGATGCCGGCGGCGTCGAGAATTCGACGCCCGCCGCACGGATGTCGTGCGCGAAGGTGTGACCGAACTCGTCATCCTTCACCTTGCCGACAAAGGCGCCGCGTGCACCGAGGCTCGCAACGCCGACAATGGTGTTGGCGGCCGAACCGCCCGAAATCTCCACCGCCGGACCCATCGCCTCGTAAATCGCTTCCGCGCGCGGCTGGTCGATCAGCGCCATGCCGCCCTTGGCCATGCCTTGCTTGACGAGGAAATTGTCGTCGGCGCGGGCGAGCACATCGACGATGGCGTTGCCGATGCCGATGACGTCATAGCGAAGCGTGGGCATGGTTTGATCGACCGATTGTTGTGGGGAAGGCCGGCACTATACCTGCCGTTTCCGGGGAGGCAATTGCGGTGAATGTCCGCGGGCACCGATACTGCACTCTAGTGGAGTGGATTTGACATTCGCGACCCACTGGCAGCAGGCGCGCAACGCGAATGTCAAATCCAAAACTCCACTAGCAGCCCATATTTGCTAGTGGTCCCTTGATTCTAACGTTCGCAAAGTCGCCCGCTGAGAAGGGATGCGAATGTTAGAATCGGACCACTAGTGGAGGCTCCTTCCCATGTCCATGGCGCGCGATGTCACGACCGTCGGCGGTGCGACGGTATTATCGCGGCTGCTCGGCTTCCTGCGCGACGTCATGATTGCGGCAATCCTCGGTGCCGGCGTGCTCGCCGACGCATTCTTCATCGCGTTGCAGATTCCGAACCTGTTCCGCCGCCTGCTCGCCGAGGGCGCGCTCAATTCGGCGTTCGTCCCGCTGTGGCTACGCCGCAGGCAAGAGAATGGAGACCGTGGCACACGTCGCTTCAGCGAGGGCGTGCTCGGCGCGCTCGGCGTCGCGCTGGCGGCGACCGCGGTGCTGTGCGCACTGTTCGCACCGGCCGTCATCGCGTTGCTTGCGCCGGGCTTTGCGGCCGAGCCCACCATGTTCGCCGTCTACTTCCTGCGACTGTGTTCGCCCTACATTGCCATCGTTGGCCTCGTCGCGGTCATGGCGGCAACGCTGAACGCCGCCGGCAAGGTCGGTGCCGCGGCCTACGGACCGGTCATCTTCAACGCGGTCATGATCGCCGCCGCCGCGGGCGTCGCGATCAGCGGGCTTGGCGACTCGCGCGCGGTCGGCGCGATCCTGGCAGGCACGATCGTCGTTGCCGGGCTTTTCCAACTGGCCGTGGTCGGCGGCGCCATGTTGCGGCTCGATCAGCCCCCGACTGCACCGCGGCTCAGCGCATCACCGGACGTGCGTCGCTTCTTCCAGACAATGCTGCCGGCCGTGATCGCCGCCGGCATTCCGCAGCTTACGTTGATCGCCGGCACCGTTGTGGCCTCGTCGTCGCCTTCTGCAGTGTCGTGGCTGACCTATTCCTACCGGCTCTATGAGCTGCCGCTCGGCGTCGTCTCCATCGCCATCGCGTCTGTCATGACGCCGGCGATTGCCGCCCACGTCCGTGCCGACGATCGCGCCGCGTCGGGCTCCGCACAATCGCGCGCGTTCGAGATCGCGTTGGGCCTCGCGCTGCCGGCGGCAGCCGGGCTTGCCCTGCTGGCCGGACCAATCGTCGCCGGGCTGTTCGAGCGCGGCGCATTCACCGGCCGCGACACTGCCGCGGTCGCCGGTGCACTGGCCGCCATCGCACTCGGCATTCCCGGACACGCGCTGGAGAAGGTCCTCGCCTCGGTCTCGTTCGCGCATGAAGACACCCGCACGCCGATGCTGACGGCGCTCGTGGGGCTTGCGACCTCGGCAATCGGTGCGGTCCTGCTGTTCCGCAGTCAAGGTCATGTCGGCATCGCATTGGCGATTTCCGCGTGCGGCTGGGTCAGCGCCGCCCTGCTCGGCATCGTGCTGCTGCACCGCCATCAGCTTAGCGTCGACGCGCATTTCAAACGTCGCATGGCGATCATCGCCCTGGCGACGGTCCTGATGGCGATCGTGATCACCGGATTTCGGGCGCTGCTGACGCTGCCGGCCGGCGGCGGCTCGTCGGCCAGATCGCTCACCCTGATGGCCATTCTGGTCCTCTCCGGTTTGAGCGTCTATGTCGGGGTGTTGCGGGTCTTTGGCCTGATCCGGATCACCGACATCACGGGCCGCCGTCATCATTGACCGTTCCCCTTGCGCGGGCGCGTCGCGCCGTGGCATGGGAACGCCGCACATCAAAGGGCCCGCCATGTCATTCAAGCAACGCGTTTTTTCCGGCGTGCAGCCGACCGGCAACCTGCACCTCGGCAACTATCTCGGCGCGGTGGTGAAGTTCGTTGAGCTGCAGACCAATTACGACTGCATCTACTGCGTCGTCGACCTGCACGCGATCACGACCTGGCAGGACCCAAAGGAATTGCCGCGCGCGATCCGTGAGGTGACCGCGGCCTTCATCGCCAGCGGCATTGACCCGAAGAAAAACATCGTCTTCAACCAGAGCCAAGTGGCGGAGCACGCCGAGCTCGCCTGGGTGTTCAATTGCGTCGCGCGGCTCGGCTGGCTCAACCGCATGACGCAATTCAAGGAGAAGGCCGGCAAGGATCGCGAGAATGCGTCGGTCGGTCTCTACGCCTATCCGAACCTGATGGCGGCCGACATCCTCGTCTACCGCGCAACACACGTGCCGGTCGGCGACGACCAGAAACAGCATCTCGAGCTCGCGCGCGATATCGCGCAGAAGTTCAACAACGACTTCGGAGAGTCCGTTGCTGCCCATGGATTCGGCGACGCGTTCTTTCCGCAGCCCGAGCCATTGATCCAGGGGCCGGCGACGCGCGTGATGTCGCTGCGCGACGGCACCAAGAAGATGTCAAAGTCGGACCCGTCCGACCAGTCGCGCATCAACCTCACCGACGATGCGGACACCATCGCTTTGAAGGTGCGGCGGGCGAAGACCGATCCGGAGCCGCTGCCGAGCGAGGTCAAAGGCCTCGACGGACGGCCGGAGGCCGATAATCTCGTCGGCATCTATGCCGCCCTTGCGGGAACGGCCAAAGCCGAGGTCTTGAAAGAGTTCGGCGGCGCACAATTTTCGACTTTCAAGGCCGCGCTGACCGATCTCCTGGTCACGAAACTCAGCCCGATCACCGCGGAAATGCGCCGCCTGGTCGCCGATCCCGCTTATATCGACTCGATCCTGGCCGACGGCTCGGCCCGCGCGCAGGTGGGCGCTGCCGAAACGATGAAGTCTGTCAAGGATATCGTCGGCCTCATCCGCCGATAATCACGGCCCGACCACGAACCGGCTTGTCCCCCTGCCGAGCGCCGTGCAAGATTCACGACCATGAGCACCAAGCGCCGAAGCTACGAGGCCGGCCACTCGCCGAAGTTCCTGGTTGTCATCGACGATAGTCCGGAATGCGACCGCGCGGTCTATTTCGCCAGCCGGCGTGCGTTACGCACCGGCGCCAGCGTGATCATGTTGCGCGTGATCGAAACCCAGGACCGCAATCAACAATGGCTGGGCGTCGCCGACATCATGCGCGCGGAAGCGCATGAGGAGGCGAACGCAGTCCTTGACCGCCATGCTGCACGTGCGTCGAGCATCACCGGGGTGATGCCTGAGCGGGTGATCCGCGAAGGTGACAAGGCTGAGGAACTGCTCAAGCTGATCGAGGAGGATGAAGACATCGCGGTCCTGGTCCTCGCCGCCGCCGCCGGCAAGGAAGGCCCCGGTCCCTTGGTCGCGAGCCTCGCCAAGAACGCCGGCGATTTCCCAATTCCGGTGGGCTTTGTTCCGGGTCACCTCAGCGACGAAGACCTCGACACGATGTCATAGGACCTGAGACATCATAGGACCTGAGACCCCTCGCGTCCCGGTCCAGTTCGCGCGTAATCTCCGTCCCAAAGCCGGCGGCCATCCGGATCAAGTCCAGGCATGCTTTCCCGGGATCATGCGCTAAGCCCTTGAACTTCCTATCTGCGCAGCCACCTATTAGAATGATATTTGACGCATTGGCGCCTTTCAGGGCGCCGGCCATGGAGCAAGGCATGTTCATCCAGACCGAAGCGACACCCAACCCGGCGACGCTCAAGTTCCTGCCGGGCCGCACGGTGCTTCCGCACGGAACGCTCGAGATCCGCGACGCCGCCACCGCCGCACAGTCGCCGCTCGCGGAGCGGCTGTTCAGGATCGATGGCGTGTCCGGCGTTTTCCTCGGTTCGGACTTTATCTCAATCACCAAATCCGCAGGTGAGTGGCCGCAGCTCAAGCCCGCGATCCTCGGCGCCGTCATGGAGCATTTCATGTCGGGTGCGCCGATCCTGCACGGCGAAGCTGCCGCAAACACCGGAGCAGCCGACGACGAGTTCTTCGAGTCGAAGGATACCGAGACCGTTACGACCATCAAGGAATTGATCGAGACGCGCGTCCGGCCCGCGGTCGCCAATGACGGCGGCGACATCACCTTCCGCGGCTTCAAGGATGGCGTCGTCTATCTCGACATGAAGGGCGCCTGCGCGGGTTGCCCGTCGTCGACCGCAACGCTGCGCCACGGCATCCAGAATCTGCTGCGCCATTACCTTCCCGACGTGGTCGAAGTGCGCCCGATGTCCTGAACTCGGCGCGGGTCCTTTCGCCGGTTCGTGATAGACTTAGCCGCGTTGGGTTCTTTGGTCGTCCTCGCGTGAGGATGACGGGGCGGCGGGCAAGCTATGCGTGTTCTAGCCATCGACACCGCGCTTGCGGCCTGTTCGGCCGCCGTGCTCGACACGCGTTATGTCGCGGTGGCCGCGAGCGAGACGCTGCCGATGACGCGGGGGCACGCCGAAGCGATCATGCCGCTGATCGCGCGGGTAATGGATCAGGCCGGAGTCGAGTTCGCCAATCTTGATCGCATTGCCGTCACCACCGGCCCTGGCAGTTTCACCGGACTGCGCGTCGGCATCTCCGCCGCGCGCGGCATCGCGCTCGCGGCCGGCAAGCCAGCCGTCGGATTGTCGACGCTGGCCGGATATGCGGCGCCTCACATTGCCGACAACGATGACTCTGCGGTGGTGGTGGTGATCGACGCGCGGCATGAGCATGTCTACCTGCAGGTCTTTGGGATCGGCGGGAAGACCGTCGTGCCGCCGCGTATTGCCCCACTGCGCGAAGCGGTGCGAGCAGCGACCACAGGTCCTGCACGCATCGTCGGCTCGGGCGCCGAACTGGTCGTCGCGCAATGGCCCAAGTCCGAGCCACCGCCGGTGCTGGTCGAGCAACTGGGCGCGCCCGACATCGGCTGGATCGCGCGGCTCGGCGCAGCGGCCGCCGAGGGTCATGGGCCACCGAAGCCGCTCTACCTCCGCGCGCCCGACGCGCAGCCGCAAGACGCCTCGCGGCTGCCACGCCGATGATCGCGCTTCTCTCCCGGCTATTCTCCCGACGCGAGCCCGTGCTGTCGGAGGCGACACCGCAGGACGCCGCCGCCATCGCGAAGCTGCACGCCGCATCGTTCAATCGCGGCTGGAGCGAGGATGAAATCGACCGCCTGATGCTCGAACGCAACGTGCTCACGCATCGCGCCACCGTGAATGGGCGACTGGTCGGATTCATCATATCGCGCATCGCTGCCGGCGAAGCAGAAATCCTGTCGGTCGCCGTTGCAACGTCCTACCGCCGCAAAGGCCTCGCACGGCGGATGCTCAACCTCCATATGGGACGGCTCGCAGGCTCAGGCACGCGCGTCCTCTTTCTCGAAGTGGATGAAGGCAACGCGGCCGCCTGCCAGCTTTACCGGCGCGCAGGTTTCCGCGAGGCCGGTCGACGCGAAGGCTACTACACGATGGCCGATGGCAAGCGCGCGACCGCGCTGGTGCTTCGGCGTGATCTGACGTAACGGCATCGTGATGCGGCGTTGTGCGAGGTCCTTCGTACCAAAAGTCTGGTGCGAGTTTGATGCAGGGCTTGTTGGATGCAAGCTTGTTGGATGCAGGGTTGTTGGATGCAGGGTTGGGCGATGGATTTGGGCCCCCCTGCCGTGATATGCGGAACCACGGAGAAAGGCCGTGATCGAATCGAAAACCAAGGACATTGAGGCGCTTTGCGCCGCCAAGGGCATGCGCATGACCGAGCAGCGGCGCGTGATCGCGCGGGTGCTCGCGGCGGCCGACGATCATCCCGATGTCGAGGAGCTTTATCGCCGTTGTTCCGCCATCGACGACCGCATCTCGATCTCAACGGTCTATCGCACGGTGAAGCTGTTCGAGGATGCCGGCATCATTGAACGGCACGATTTCCGCGACGGCCGGGCCCGTTACGAGCAGATTCCAGAGGCCCATCACGATCATCTGATCAATCTGCGCACCGGCGAGGTCATCGAGTTCCAGTCGGAGGAGATCGAGCGCCTGCAAGCGGAAGTGGCGCGGCGGCTCGGCTACCGCCTGGTCGATCACCGGCTGGAGCTTTATGCCGTTCCGCTAGACGACAAGACCGGCCGTTAGCCCACCTGTCCGGGCGCGCGGAACGAGAACGAGGCCGAGACACGCGCAACGGGGCCCCCAAGCATCCCACAGGCAGCGGCCATTTCAAATTGCCGGAAAACCCGCTAAACCCGCGCCTTCCATAGCGGTCGATCGCCGTCATGGCCAATTGCTCACGCCTTTGATATCATTGGGAAAAGCGTTTCGAACCAGGAAATCGACCAGACCGGCATGAGCGGAGCCCGCAAGGTCCATATCAAGTCATTCGGCTGTCAGATGAACGTCTACGATTCCCATCGTATGGCAGACACGCTTGCATCCGAAGGCTTCATCGAGACCGCGACGCCGGATGACGCCGACCTCGTCATCCTCAACACCTGCCATATCCGCGAGAAGGCCGCCGAGAAGATCTATTCCGAGCTCGGGCGCATCCGCGTGATGAAGCAGGAGGCGGCGCGCGACGGCCGCCACCTGATGATCGCGGTTGCGGGCTGCGTCGCGCAGGCCGAGGGCGGAGAAATTCTCCGCCGGGCGCCCGCAGTCGATCTCGTGGTCGGACCGCAGAGCTATCACCGCCTACCGGACCTGCTCGCGCGCGTCGCGCGCGGCGAGGCCGTGATCGACACAGAATTTCCTGTCGAGGACAAGTTCGATCATCTCAAAGCGCCGAGCCGCGAAGCGACCCGTGCGCGCGGCGTCTCCGCCTTCGTCACCGTGCAGGAAGGCTGTGACAAGTTCTGCACCTTCTGTGTCGTACCCTATACGCGCGGCGCCGAAGTCTCGCGGCCCGTTGCCAAGATCGTCGCCGAAGTCGAGCGGCTTGCCGATGCCGGAGTCCGGGAGGTCTCGCTGATCGGCCAGAACGTCAACGCCTTTCATGGCGAAGGGCCGGACGGCCGCGCATGGACGCTTGGCCGCCTGCTGCACCGCATTGCCGAGGTGCCCGGCATCGCCCGCCTGCGCTACACCACCAGCCATCCTTGTGATGTCGAAGACAGCTTGATCGCCGCGCATCGCGGTCTCGATGCGCTGATGCCGTATCTGCACCTGCCGGTGCAATCAGGTTCCGACCGCATTCTCGACGCGATGAATCGCCGCCACACCCGCGTGGACTATCTCGACGTGATCGCGCGCATCAGGAATGCGCAGCCGGCGATCGCGTTCTCGTCGGATTTCATCGTCGGCTTTCCCGGCGAGACCGAAGACGATTTCCGCGCCACGCTGTCGTTGGTCGACGAGGTCGGATTCGCAGGTGCATTCTCGTTCAAATACTCGCCGCGCCCCGGCACGCCCGCGGCGGACATGGCAGGTCAGCTATCAGAAGACGTCAAGACGGAGCGGCTGCACCAGCTGCAGGCGCTTCTTGACACCCATCAAAAGGCTTTCAACGCCGGCTGCGTGGGGCAAAGCTTCGACGTGCTGTTCGAAAAGGCGGCACGGCATCCTGGCCAGATCGTCGGCCGCTCCCCATATCTGCAGCCCGTTCATGTCATGGCGCCGCCGTCAATCATTGGCACGGTTTGCCGGGTCACGGTCACGGAAGCGAGCGCGAACAGCCTGTTCGGCGAGCTTGATGCGGCACCCATGCAGCACGGCGAACCGATGATGGCGGAAGCAGGAGGCTAAGACCGTTGCGCACGACCAAGTCGGACACCGGAACGACGATCACAGTCGCGGAGACTGCGGAAAACAGCGCCCCCACCCATCTCGTTCTCACCTTTGAGGACAACCGTCTGGCTTCGCAACTGTTCGGCCAATACGGACAAAACCTGGCCCTGATCGAACGGCGGCTCGGCGCCGCCGTGGATCAGCGCGGCAACCAGGTCACGCTCGAGGGTTCGCGCGACGCGGTCGAGCAAGCCCGCCGTGTGCTGCAGGGCCTCTATGAGCGGCTCGGTCGCGACGGCGAGGTCTCCTCGGGCGACGTCGAGGGCGCGATCCGGCTCGCGATCTCGCAGGGCTCGTTGTTCGACTACGATCCCGCGACCACGCGACCAAGTTTCGACGAAATCAACTTGCGCAAGCGGCTGGTGCGCGCGCGCACCGCGGCGCAGGACGCCTACATTCGTGCGCTGCGGCGGCACGAACTGGTGTTCGGCATCGGCCCTGCCGGCACCGGCAAGACCTGGCTTGCGGTCGCGCATGCCGTGCAGCTCTTCGAGCGCAAGGAAGTCGACCGCATCGTCCTGTCGCGGCCGGCGGTGGAAGCCGGTGAGCGGCTCGGCTTCCTGCCCGGCGACATGCGCGAGAAGGTCGATCCTTATCTGCGGCCGATCTACGACGCGCTCTACGACCTGATGGATTCGCGAATCGTCGAACGGGCCCTGCAAGCGGGCGAGATCGAGATTGCGCCGCTCGCATTCATGCGCGGCCGCACGCTATCGAATGCCATCGTGATCCTGGACGAAGCGCAGAACACGACGTCGATGCAGATGAAGATGTTTCTCACTCGGCTTGGCGAGAACAGCCGCATGATCGTCACCGGCGATCCGAGCCAGGTCGACCTGCCTTACGGGCAGGTGTCTGGCCTCGCCGAAGCGACGCGCCTTCTTGCGACTGTCGAAGGAATTTCCCAGATCACTTTCACTGCGCAGGACGTGGTCCGCCACGAGCTGGTGGGGCGCATCGTTGAAGCCTACGACAAGGCGGCCCTCGCAACGCGAGACGCAAAACCGTGAACGAACCTGACCACGATACGATTTGCGTGGACGCCGGCGGCCTTGCGCTCGAAATCGACGTCTCGCCGGACGCTGCGTCGCTCGACGCCAACCTCCCTGCGGTCATCGCATCGGCGGTCTCGGCGGCGAACGAGATCGGCGGTCCTGAGGAGGGCGCGCTCACCGTGGTGGTCGACGACGACGAGCGCATCCGTGCGCTCAACAAGCTCTGGCGCGGCGTCGACAAGCCGACCAACGTGCTCTCGTTCCCGTCCGCCGACACGCAACCGGGCCCCGCGACCTATCTTGGCGATATCGCGATTTCCTATGAAACCGCGGCCCGCGAAGCCGCCACCGAGGATAAGTCGCTGGCTGATCATATTGCCCATCTTGCGGTGCATGGCTTTCTCCACCTGGTGGGCTACGATCACGAATCGGACCAAGAGGCCGAGGAAATGGAAGGGCTCGAACGCGTCATTCTTGCGCGCCTCGGTGTCTCCGACCCCTACATTGTGCACAGTGCCGAGGGCTGACACTCAATCCGCCATGCCCGACAACGATTCTTCAGGTCCAAGTTCTTCAGGGACAAGTCCTTCAGTGGCAGGTCCTTCTGAGACAGGTCCTTCTGACCAGAGTGACGCATCCGCGGGCGGCACACGCAACCTGCCAGTGCCGGTCCCGCCGGCGCCGGTTCCGGCGCGATCGAAGGGCGATGGCTGGTTCCTGCGGGCGCTGCGGGCGCTGTTCGGGCGCAAGCCGGAATCGTTCCGCTCCGACCTTCGCAGCGTGCTCGAGGGCGGCGCCGCAGACATCGGATTGTCGCCGCGCGAATCCACGATGTTGCGAAATATCCTCAGCTTGCGCGAACGGCGGGCAGAGGATGTGATGGTGCCGCGCGCCGACATCATCGCGGTCCAAAAGGAGATCCCGCTCGGCGAATTGATGAAGGTCTTCGAGAGTGCGGCGCACTCGCGGCTGGTCGTCTACGACGACACGCTCGACGACGCGATTGGTATGGTCCACATCCGCGACCTGATCGCCTACATGGCAGCGCGCGCTGCCGCGAGCGCAAAAACGAATACGAAACGCAAGAAACCACTCCCGGCCGATCTTGACCTCAAGGCGATCGACCTTTCGACGCCGCTCGTCGCGGCGAACATCGTCCGCGAAATGCTGTTCGTGCCGCCATCGATGCCGGTCATGGACCTGCTCGCGCGCATGCAGACCAGCCGCATTCATCTCGCGCTCGTCGTCGACGAATATGGCGGCGCCGACGGCGTGGTCTCGATGGAGGACATCGTCGAGCAGATCGTGGGCGAGATCGCCGACGAGCACGACGAAGACGACGAACCGCAGGTCTTCCGCCAGCCGGACGGATCGTTCCTCGCCGATGCGCGCGCCAATCTCGAAGACGTGACGTCGATCGTCGGCCCCGAGTTCGAAGTCGGCGAGGAGGCCAAGGAAGTCGACACGCTCGCCGGCTACATCGCGACGCGGATCGGCCGCGTGCCGGTGCGCGGCGAACTCGTTTCCGGTCCCGGCCGCTTCGAGATCGAAGTGCTCGATGCCGATCCGCGGCGGGTGAAGAAGCTGAAGATTTTCGTGAGCCACGATCTCTCGGATCGCCGTCGCCGCGATCCGCAACGGCGCATGATGTCATCCACACAACCGCCTCCTTCCGCGGACATGTCCGGACAGCCGGAGCTTCCCGCCAATCGCGATACGTCGGTCAAGCTTTCGCCTGACGACCCAGCATCGAAGGCTCCACCCAGATCGTGAAGGCCGCACGCCTCGCCCACTCGATCATGCTGGCCTGGGGCTGGCGGCGCGCATTCATCGCCTTGGCGGCGGGCGCCGTCACGACGCTGGCGCTGCCGCCATTCAACGTGTGGCCGCTGCCGTTTCTGACGTTCCCAGTGCTGGTGTGGCTGATCGACGGGTCCGCCGCCGGCCGCCTCGGAGGCGTCGCCGCGGCTGCGTCGGCGGGCTGGTGGTTTGGCTTCGGTTACTTCCTCGCGGGACTCTACTGGGTGGGGCATGCGTTCCTGGTCGATGCCAAGACGTTCGGATGGCTCTTGCCCTTCGCGGTCATCGCATTGCCGGCGGGCCTCGCGCTGTTCACCGCGTTCGGCACGGCGCTGGCGCGGATGATGTGGGCGCGCGGCGCCATGCGCGTGATCGCGCTCGCCGTGGCGCTCACCGTGGCCGAGTGGCTGCGCGGTCATCTCCTCACCGGATTTCCGTGGAACACCTTTGGCTATGCACTGGCGACGCCGCCAGCGCTCGCGCAGGTTGCCTCCCTGATCGGCATCTGGGGTCTCACCTTCATCGCCGTCGCGGCCTATGCCGCACCGGCGGTTCTCGCCGACGATCCCGCCGATACGCGCCGCCGTTGGCTTGCGCCCGCGCTCGCCGTTATCGTGATCGTCGGGCTCGCCGGCTATGGCATCTGGCGGCTTGACCAGACGCCGACCGCGTTCGTGGACGGCGTCCGGCTGCGGCTCGTGCAGCCGAACATCCAGCAGAACCAGCGATTCAACTACTCGCTCCGTCAGGTGGTCATGGATCGCTACGCCGCAATGTCGGACCGCGCCAGCGGGCCGAACGGATCCGGCCTCAGCGACGTCACGCACTTGATCTGGCCGGAATCGGCGTTCCCATTCTTTCTCACGCGCGAAGCGGATGCGCTGGCACAGATCGCCAAGCTCCTGCCCGACGGCACGGTGCTGATCACGGGCGGCGTGCGCGCGCCCGAAACCGTGCCGACCGATGCGGTCACGCGCGCCTACAATTCAGTCTACGTCCTCGATCACGACGCGACGATCCTGTCGATCTACGACAAGGTCCACCTTGTGCCGTTCGGTGAATATCTACCGCTGCAGGACCTTCTTGAGCGGCTTGGCTTCCGCCAGCTCGTTCGGGTGCGCGGCGGGTTCATTCCCGGCGACCGGCGCCGGGCGATCGCGGTGCCGCAAGCGCCGCGCTTTCTTCCGCTCGTTTGCTACGAGGTCGTTTTTCCCGGCGAGGCGGTGCCGCGCGGTGAGCGTCCCGGCTGGATGCTCAATCTCACCAATGACGGCTGGTTCGGACGCAGCACCGGGCCCTATCAGCACCTCCAGCAAGCCCGCGTGCGCGCCATCGAGGAGGGGCTGCCCCTGGTGCGCGCCGCCAATACCGGCATCTCGGCCGTGATCGATCCGGTGGGCCGGATCGTGGGCGCCCTGCCGCTCGGCACGGACGGCGTGCTGGATGCAGCGCTGCCGCGCGCATTGCCGCCGACACCCTATTCGCGCTGGGGTGACGGCCCGGCCGGTCTGATCGTGGTGGTGGGCCTCATTCTTGTCCTGCATCAACGGCGGCACCCCCTGAATAAGCACAGCGCATAGCTGGCTTTGGACAAAATTCCGCATTGCCACAAACGGGCCACAGATTGGGCGGTTAATCCCAACTGGATGGGGGCTACCATGACACCGACTGCGCTTAAGCTGTTGAATCCTTGTCGCTATCTCTGCGAAGCAGAGATATTCGAAATTTATTGTTGGAGTTCGGGAATAGGAACAAAAGTCGGATTGCTTTCCTGACGATTGCATGACCATTAGACAAAGCAGCATCGGCATAGGAGAGCGTTATGGCGAAAAAGACCCCGAATCCCATCGATAAACACGTGGGAAGTCGGGTACGCATGCGCCGGATGATGCTGAGCATGAGCCAGGAGAAACTTGGCGATGCACTCGGACTGACTTTCCAGCAAGTGCAGAAATACGAGAAGGGAACCAACCGAATCGGGGCCAGCCGTCTCCAGCAGATTTCCCAAATCCTGCAGGTTCCAGTCGCGTTCTTCTTCGAGGGTGCGCCCAACTTGGCTGGCCCCTACGGCGATGGGATGAAGGAAGCGCCCTCCCCCGCCTATGTGTCCGACTTCCTCGCTACGTCAGAGGGCCTTGCCCTGACGAAAGCGTTCATGCGAATCAAGGAAGCCAAGTTGCGCCGCCGCATCGTCGATCTGGTCGAAGAGATCGCCGGCGACAAAGATTGACTGGCTCCCACCGCGTCCCACCTTTTATTTCATCTCTCGCTCAAGACCTGAAAATTGGCCCGTTTCGATGCGCATCTTGACCGCGCGGAGCGACGCTGCAAGAAACACGCGAGCATGAGCGGCCGCCACGGCCAAAGACAGTTATGTGTGGTGGTCATGGGTGGTCCTGTCCTGTCAGGGGAGTTTCCTAACGTGTCACGCACGAACTATCTGTTCACCAGCGAATCCGTTTCCGAAGGTCATCCCGACAAGGTCTGTGATCAAATCTCAGACGCGATTCTCGACGCATTCCTTGAGAACGACCTCAAATTAGGCATCGCGGACGATAGCTTGGTGAACACGCGTCTCGGCTGCGAGACGCTGACCACGACTAACAAGATTGTGATCGCCGGCGAGGGCCGCGGCCAGGCGCCGCTGTTCAAGAAATACGGCTCACACGTGGTGGTTAACCGCGAGATGATCACCGAGATCGCTCGCGGCGTCGTCAGGGACATCGGATACGATCAGGACGGCTTCTCCTATCACGGTGCCGACGTGGAGGTACTGCTGCACGGCCAGTCGCCCGACATCGCGATGGGCGTTGACGCCAAGAAGAAGAAAGGCGCCGAAGAAGAAGGCGCGGGCGACCAGGGCATGATGTTCGGTTATGCCTGCACGGAGAGCGAGATTTATGAACAGGGCTCGTTCATGCCGGCCCCGATCTTCTTCGCACACAGGATCCTGCGCACGCTCGCCGAGCAGCGCCGCTCGGGCAAGCTGTTCGATCTCCAGCCCGACTCCAAAAGCCAGGTGACGGTGCAATACGTTGACGGCAAGGCCATCGGCTGCACCAAAGTCGTGGTCTCGACGCAGCACAATGCGCAGAACCGCAACAACAAGAAGTACACGCCCGGTATGGTGCGTGACCTGATCGAGAGCGCCGTCGAATCCTCACTGCCGAAAGGCTGGATGCCGAAAAAGGCGTCCGACTTCCTCGTCAACCCGACCGGCAACTTCGTGGTCGGCGGGCCGGACGGCGATTGCGGCCTCACCGGCCGCAAGATCATCGTGGACACCTACGGCGGTTATGCGCCGCACGGCGGCGGCGCCTTCTCCGGCAAGGACCCGACCAAGGTCGACCGCTCGGCCGCCTACGCATCGCGCTACCTTGCCAAGAACGTGGTGGCGGCCGGGCTTGCCGAGCGCTGCACCATCCAGGTCGCCTACGCGATCGGCGTCGCCGATCCGATGTCGCTTTTGGTCGACCTGCACGGCACCGGCAACGTCGACGAGCACAAGCTCGAAAAGGTCCTGCCCGAGATGTTCCGGCTCACCCCGACCAACATCCGCCGCTCGCTCAAGCTCAACCGCCCGATCTATCGCCGCACCGCGGCCTACGGGCATTTTGGCCGCGCGCCGGACAAGGAGGGCGGCTTCTCGTGGGAGCAGACCAATCTGGTCAGCCAGCTCAAGAGCGCTTTCAAGTAAGCGCACACCACGTTTTCGTTTCTGCGTGATGGCCGGGCCTTTGTCCCGGCCATTTATTCGTGATGCGCGGGCTTGACCCGCGCATCCGGCAAGAAACAAGAGTCAAGGAAGATGGATTGCCGGGCGGCGAGGTCGCCCACACCGGATTGGTTGAAGTTGAATATGCATCCCAGTCATCGCCAGGGCGCAGTCTTTGGCCGGCGCAAGGGGCATGCGCTCAAACCCCGGCAGGCGGCGCTGTTCGAGAGCCTGCTGCCGCAGCTCGCGCTCGATCTCGATCATCCCGCGCCGTCCGACCTGCGCACGTTGTTCGACGGCGCCCGCGAGGTGTGCGTCGAGAGCGGCTTCGGCGGTGGCGAGCATCTGGTCGCGGAGGCCGAGCAACATCCAAAGTCCGGCTTCATCGGGATCGAGCCGTTCATCAACGGCATGGCGAAGGCGCTGACCGCCATCCACGATCGCGGCCTCTCCAATATCCGGGTGCATCACGGCGACGCCACCGACGTGCTCCGCTGGCTGCCGAATGCAAGCCTTGCGCGCTTCGACCTGCTCTACCCAGACCCCTGGCGCAAGCGCCGGCACTGGAAACGGCGGTTCGTGCAGGAAGGAAACATCGCGCAGATTGCCCGGATCGTCCGCCCCGGCGGCGAATTCCGCTTCGTGACCGATTGGCCCGACTACGCCGCCTGGACGTTGCGGCTTCTCGCGAGCACGCCGGAGTTCGAGTGGACGGCGGAGCGTGCGGAGGATTGGCGGCTGCCGTGGCCAGGCTTCACCTCGACGCGCTACGAGGCCAAGGCCAAGCGCGAGGGCCGCGTGCCCTGCTACCTGATCTTCCGCCGCTGCTGACCGGATTTATCGGCTTGATTATCGGGTTGCGCCGATAGCCGCCGGGCGCGCCTGCCAGAACCGCATCACGCGCTGCGCGGTCGCAGGCGACAGCCGCTCGAAATTGGCGAAGGCGGTATCGAGGCCCGAGGATGCACGACCGGGACGCGCAGTGATCAGCGTCTTGGCCGTCGGCCATTCCCAGCCCGCCGACTTGCACAGGATGAGGATCGGGTCGGAGCGCTCTCCCGCCATCAGACGATCCACCACATCGATCGGGACCAGGCAAAGCTGCGCCAGCGCCGCGACCATCGCTTCGTATTGCCCGCCCCTGGCGAAATCCAACACGGTGCTCTCGGTGAGCTTACCCTGCTGACGCAGCTCTTCGACGAGATGCTCGGCGGTGCTGTAGTCCCGCGACCTGACGGCGCCCACCTCGTGCGAGACTTTGGCCAGCACCCGCTGGATCTCGGCCCGCGTTTCCGGTTTCGCGACCGCGAGCAGGCGCTGCTGCACAACCTCGGTCGCCTTGAGCAACAGGTCGCGATAGAGCCGCGCCGGAATGTCCGGACGGGCGCCGACCTTCTCCGCCAGGATACCGTCATATTCGGCTTTGCTGACGAGGCTCGAAAAGCTTTGCTCGGACAGGCGGGCCTGCCGGTTGTCGGCAACGCTGCAAACGACCTGACGGTCGCCGCGGCGGACCAGTTCATCGGTCACCGGCTCGCCGAGGCCGGTGCGCCCGGAGATCGCGAGCAGATGCGCATGGCTCTTGGTCTTGGCGATATCGACCAGGTCGGCCTCGCCAAGCCGCGGCGACTGTTCGAGCACGGGACCGGCAACGGCGATGTCATCGTCCTTCGCGAGCCGGCGCACCGCGCCGACCGGCGCGTTGCTCACGGGCGCGAGACGGTGGGCGAGCTCGGCGCGCGCCTTGGTTTCGATCTCCTCGATCAGCCGCATGAACACGCCGTCGAACACCCCGACATGCTCTTCGTTGAACTGATCGGCGCCGTTGAGAAACAGCGATGTGATCCGTTCCAGGGTGCGCGCGCGACGCTCGGCCGAGCCGTGTTGGAGGACATCCTCCAATTCGGGGATCAGCGAAGCGGAGACGACCATTCTCGATCCTGCTGGTGTGGCGGTTCAGAAAGCCCGCATCATTCTCGCGGCGCGTCCGACATGCCGACTTCTGAACTAAAGCCACACTAGATTCAAAGGGTTGCCAGTGTCCTCAGATTCCGAAGTCCGTATAGAGGGCCGCTGCGGAATGGTACGAACTTCCGAATCGGACACTAGCCCGACGCGGGAATCAGACCACGCCCGCCGGATGGAACCAGAAATATGCAAGGAATCTGAATGAAGGGTTAGCCAATTCCTACCGCGGACGGCCTTGCGCGGGGATGGCAAATCGCTATATTTCCGTTGTCCGCTAAGGACATCTCATAACGGTCGGATGAAATCTGATCGGTTTTTTGAGAGTGGGTTCCCCCGGGACCCGCTCTTTTTTGTTACCGCGCAGCGGGGACAAAATTTTGGACCCGCGGATTGGCCAAAACCCCGGGGTACGTTCGCAAGAGACTTGGGTTGCAAGAGACTTTGGTTGCAAGAGACTTTGGTTGAATGGCTGAAGCGTATCTGAGCCAGTCGGACTCCGAGCCGCGCCTGATTGTCGAACAAGGCGTGGCCGCGCGGGTTGCGGCCATTGCCGAACCGGTCCTGGCTGGACTTGGCTACCGGTTGGTCCGCGTCCGTTTGTCGGGCCTTGCCGGATGCACGGTCCAGATCATGGCCGAACGGCCGGATGGCAGCATGACGATCGAGGACTGCGAGGCGGCGTCGCGCGCGTTGTCGCCGGTGCTCGACGTCGCCGATCCGGTGGACCGCACCTATCGGCTCGAGATTTCATCGCCCGGCATGGACCGGCCGCTGGTGCGTCGCTCCGACTTCGAACGCTACGCGGGCAACCGGGTCCGGATCGAGATGGCAGTCGCGGTCGAGGGACGGCGCCGGTTTCGCGGCGTACTCGTTGGCGCCGAAGAGAACGCGGCCCGCGTCCAGCGCGAGGACGCGGCGCCCGGTGAGGCCACCGAGGTATTGCTGCCGATCGACGAGATGGCGGATGCCAAGATCGTGCTGAGCGACGACCTGATCGCGCAATCGCTCCGGCGCGGAAAAGCTGCCGAGCGCGAGACGGTTGAACGCGACGAGCACCAATCAAACCGGAAAGGGCCGGGCAAATACCGGCGTTCCAAGAGTTTTCAGCCACAGCCGGCGCAAGGTCGCCGCGCGGCTTATCAAGAGGGAGAGTGACCGATGGCCGTCAGCGCCAACCGGCTCGAATTGTTGCAGATCGCCGACGCGGTTGCCCGCGAGAAGTCGATCGACCGGCGCATCGTGATCGGCGCCATGGAGGATGCGATCGCCAAAGCGGCGCGCTCACGCTACGGCATCGAGACCGACGTACACGCCGAGATCGATGCGAAGAACGGCGAACTCCGGTTGCTCCGCCACATGCTGGTGGTCGACACCGTCGAGAACTCCGCGAACCAGATCAGCCAGGAGGATGCACGGCGCCGCCATCCGGCCGCGCAGGTCGGCGACACCATCGCCGATCCGCTGCCGCCGCTCGAATACGGACGCATCGCCGCACAGTCCGCGAAGCAGGTCATCGTGCAGAAGGTGCGCGAGGCGGAACGCGACCGCCAATACGAAGAGTATAAGGATCGCATCGGCGACATCGTGAACGGCATCGTCAAGCGCGTTGAATACGGCAACGTGATCGTCGACCTCGGTCGCGGTGAAGCGATCGTGCGCCGGGACGAGATGCTGCCGCGCGAAGTATTCCGCAATGGCGACCGCATCCGCGCCTTCATCTACGACGTCCGTCGCGAGACGCGCGGCCCGCAGATCTTCCTGTCGCGCACGCATCCGCAGTTCATGGCCAAGCTGTTCGCGCAGGAGGTGCCGGAAATCTACGACGGCATCGTCGAAGTGCGCGCGGTCGCGCGCGACCCCGGCTCGCGCGCCAAGATCGCGGTGATTTCGCGGGATTCGTCGGTCGATCCGGTCGGCGCCTGCGTCGGCATGCGGGGCTCGCGCGTGCAAGCCGTGGTCAACGAATTGCAGGGCGAGAAGATCGACATCATTCCGTGGACGCATGATCCCGCGAACTTCGTCGTCAACGCGCTCGCGCCTGCCGAAGTCGCCAAGGTCGTGCTCGACGAAGACAGTCAGCGCATGGAAGTGGTCGTGCCCGATCAGCAGTTGTCGCTCGCGATCGGCCGGCGCGGCCAGAACGTGCGTCTCGCGTCGCAGCTTACCGGCTGGGACATCGACATCGTCACCGAGCAGGAAGAGTCGGAGAACCGCCAGGCCGAGTTCGAGAAGCGCACGAAGCTCTTCATCGAATCGCTCAATGTCGACGAGGTAGTCGGGCAGTTGCTCGCGTCCGAAGGCTTCAAGTCGGTCGAAGAGCTCTCGATGGTCGACGAGAAGGAAATCGCCGGTATCGAGGGCTTCGATGAGGAGACTGCCGGCGAATTGCAGAATCGCGCACGCGAATTCCTCGCAGCGCAGGAAGCCGAACTCGACAGCAAGCGAAAGGAACTCGGCGTGGCCGATGAACTGAAAGACGTGCCTGGCGTCACCACTGCGATGCTCGTCAAATTGGGCGAAGACGGCATCAAGACGGTCGAGGACCTCGCAGGCTGCGCGACCGACGACTTGGTCGGTTGGAGCGAACGCAAGGACGGCGAAACCACCCGGTATCCCGGCATCCTCGACGGCTTCGAGTTGTCGCGCGACGAAGCCGAAGCGCTGATCATGCAGGCCCGCGTCAAGGCCGGCTGGGTCAAGGAAGAAGACCTCGCGCCACCGGCGGCGGACGAGGACGCTGCCCCCGAAACGGAACAAGCACAGGCTTGAGGAGCCGACGAGATCGATGATGCCCGCACGACCGCAGGATGACGCGCTCGACACCGGGCCGCGCAAGGCGGCGCACGGAACGGAACGCTTGTGCGCCGCCACCGGCACCGTCCGACCGGTCGACGACATGCTCCGGTTCGTCGTGTCGCCGGAGGGAACCGCCGTTCCCGATCTGAAGCGGCGGCTGCCGGGACGTGGCGTCTGGGTCACGGCGACGAGGTCTGCGCTCGGTCAAGCAATCGCACGCAAGGCCTTTGCGCGGAGCTTCAAGCGCGACGTACGGACGACGCCGGACCTGGTCCAGACCACCGAACGGATGCTGGAACGCGCCGCGCTCGACGCGCTTGCGATCGCCTATAAGGCGGGCCGAGTGGTCGTGGGTTTCGCCAAGGTCGAGGCGGCGTTGCTGCACGACAATGCAGCGGCGTTGGTTCATGCGTCGGATGCGGCACCCGATGGGGTGCGAAAGCTCGACAGCGCCGCGCGCCGGAACCGCGAGGATCACAGGCCCGTTGCGGTTGTCGATGCATTCGCGTCGGCGCAATTGGATTTGGCAATGGGGCGGTCAAATGTGGTACATGCTGCGCTGCTTGGCGGCCCCGAAAGCAGGACGTTTCTGGCGCGCGCGGCGCGCCTCGAACGGTTTCGGACCGGGACGGTCGTGAGCGACCGCTGAAAAAGCCCGAGAAAATGGGAACGGAATGGCTGAATCGACCGAAAAAACTGGCGACAAGAAGCTGAGCATTACCACGTCCAAGACGCTGACGCTCAAGCCGCGCGGCAGCGAGACTGGCGTGGTGCGCCAGAGCTTCAGCCATGGCCGGACCAAGTCGGTCGTGGTCGAGAAGGTCCGCAGCCGAACCCCGGGCAAGGCCGAGGCGGCGCCGCCGCCCGCCGCCGCACCCGCGACCCCGGCCAAGCGCCCGGCAGCACCGGGCGGGAAAGCCGCCGCGGCTCCGAGCCCGGCCGCACCAGCACCGAAGCCGTCCGGTGTCGTGCTGCATACGCTCACCGACGAGGAACGCAGCCGCCGCGCGCACGCGCTCGGAGACGCGCGGCTGCGCGAGGCGGAAGAACGCAAGATCGCCGAAGAGGACGCACGCATCCGCGAGCAGCGTGCCGCCGTCGAGCGCGCCGAACGCGCCGCGGCTGAGGCCCGCAAGCGCGAGGAAGACGAGCGCCGCAAGCACGACGAGGAAGTCAAGCACAAGGCCGACGAGGTCGCCAAGAAGCGCCTCGGGGGCGAGGAAGCTGCGACCACCACCACCACTACGACGGTGGCCCGACCGGGCGTCCGCCCGGTGGTGACGCCCGAGGAGGACGATGAGGCCCCGCGCGCGCGCCGTCCCGGCGCCGGACGCCCCGTGCTTGCTCCCAAGCCGACGCGCACGGTCGTGCAGCAGAAGCCGCGCGGACGCCTGACCGTTGTCACGGCCTTCAAGGCCGATGAAGAGCCCGAACATTCCGTCGCCGCCTTCAAGCGCCGCATCCAGCGCCGCAAGAAGGAGATGGTGGCCGAGCCGAAGGAAAAGCTCGTCCGGGAGGTCACGATCCCTGAGGTGATCACCATCCAGGAACTCGCCAACCGCATGGCCGAGCCTGCGCGCAGCGTCATCGCGATCCTGATGAAGCAGGGTCAGATGATGAAGATCACCGACTCGATCGATGCCGACACCGCGCAGCTCATCGCGGAGGAGCTCGGCCACACCGTGAAGCGCGTCGCGGAATCGGACGTTGAGGAAGGCCTGTTCGATGTCGCCGACGATCCCGAGGCGCTGGAGCCGCGCCCGCCGGTGGTGACCGTCATGGGTCACGTCGACCACGGCAAGACCTCGCTGCTCGACACCATCCGTTCGACGGAAGTCGCGGCCGGCGAAGCCGGCGGCATCACGCAGCATATCGGCGCCTATCAGGTGACGTCCCCGTCCGGGTCCAAGATCACGTTCATCGATACGCCCGGCCACGCCGCGTTCACGGCGATGCGTGCGCGCGGCGCGCGCGTCACCGACGTGGTGGTGCTCGTCGTCGCGGCTGACGACGGGGTCATGCCGCAGACCGTCGAGGCGATCAACCATGCCAAGGCGGCGAAGGCGCCGATGATCGTCGCGATCAACAAGATCGACAAGCCCGATGCCAAGCCCGAGCGGGTCCGCACCGAGCTGTTGCAGCACGAGATCCAGGTGGAATCGCTCGGAGGCGACGTGCTCGACGTCGAAGTCTCCGCAACCAAGAAGATCAATCTCGACAAGCTGCTCGAAGCGATCGGGCTGCAATCGGAACTTCTCGATCTGAAGGCCAATCCGGCGCGACCCGCCGAAGGCACCGTGATCGAAGCGAAGCTCGACCGCGGCCGCGGCCCGGTCGCGACCGTGCTGGTGCAACGCGGTACGCTCCGCACCGGCGACATCGTGGTGGCCGGCGCCGAATGGGGCCGCGCGCGCGCGCTTGTCTCCGACACCGGTTTGCCGGTGAGCTCGGCCGGACCTTCGACCCCGGTCGAGGTGCTGGGCTTCGCCGGAACACCCGACGCCGGTGACCGTCTCGCGGTCGTCCATAGCGAATCGCGCGCCCGCGAGGTCACCGACTACCGCGCCCGCCAGAAACGCGAGAAAACCGCAGCCCGCGCCAGCGGCATGCGCGGCTCGCTCGAGCAGATGATGGCGCAGGTCAAGACCTCGGGCCGCAAGGAATTCCCGCTGGTGATCAAGGCCGACGTGCAGGGCTCGAATGAAGCCATCGCCGGCGCGCTGGAGAAGCTCGGCACCGACGAGGTGGCGGCGCGCATCCTGCATTCCGGTGTCGGCGGCATCACCGAGTCGGACATCCGTCTTGCCGAAACGTCGAACGCCGCGATCATCGGCTTTAACGTGCGCGCCAACAAGGAAGCGCGCGAGGCCGCCGAACGGGCCGGCATCGAGATCCGCTACTACAACATCATCTACAATCTCGTCGACGACGTGAAGCAGGCGATGTCCGGATTGCTGGCACCGTCGGTTCGCGAGACGCTGCTCGGTAACGCGCTGATCCTCGAAATCTTCAAGGTGTCGAAGGTCGGCAGCATCGCGGGCTGCCGCGTCACCGACGGCACCGTCGAGCGTGGCGCCAACGTGCGGCTGCTGCGCGACAACGTCGTGATCCACGAAGGCAAGCTGTCGCAGCTCAAGCGCTTCAAGGATGACGTCCGCGAAGTCTCCGCCGGACAGGAATGCGGCATGGCCTTCGAAAACTACCAGGACATGAAGGTCGGCGACGTCATCGAATGCTACCGGTCCGAGACGGTGCAGCGCTCGTTGTAAGGCCGAATCTCAGACCGACGCCGCCTTCCGTCGGCCGTTGCCGGGCTTGATTCGGGCAATCCATTGTTCTCGCAAAAGGATGGATGCGCGGTACTCGTGGAGTGGATTTGACATTCGCTACCCCGTTGACGGCAGACTCGCAAACTCCACTAGTCTAGCAGTTTATATTTGCTAGTGTGGCGGTTCAGAAGTCCGCATCATTCTCGCGGCGAGTCCGACATGCGGACTTCTGAACCAAAGCCACACTAGGTTCAAGGAGTTGCTAGTGTCCTTCGATTCCGAAGTTCGTATAAGAGGTCGCTGCGAAAATGGAACGAACTTCGGAATCGGGACACTAGTGGTCCTTTGATTCTACATTCGCAAAGTCGCCCGCTGAGAAGGGATGCGAATGTTAAAATCGGGCCGCTAGTGCGGTGGATTTGACGTTCGTACCAGTGTTGCTGCGAGTTCGTAGTACGAACGTCAAATTAAACCCGCACTAGTCGCTCGCTTCAACTAATTCGCAAGGATTGGATGATTCGCTTTGGTCGCGATTCGAGCGACGGAGGCGAGCATGGCTGGGAAGGACATTGCGGTAAAGAAGTATGTGGTGCGGCTGAGCGCGGAGGAACGTGAGCA
>WHTP01000078.1 GCA_009377695.1 Hyphomicrobiales bacterium
CGTCGGGCAGTTCGAGCACGACCTTGACCTTGAGATATTGTGTGCGCTCGGCGCCGGTGCTCGACAGATTGACCAGCACCTCCGGCACATCGAGAAAGACCACTGGCTTCGCCTGCACGGCGGTCGCCGTGGTCTCCTTCGGTCCACTCAACATGACGTAAGCTGTCGTGCCGGCGCCGATCAGGAGGAGCGCGCCGGCGGCCACGATCATGACAGTCTTGCGCGAAAACGTGCCGTTCGGCGCGGCGCCAGCGTCGCCGCCGTCGGCTTCAGCGTCGGCGTCGACCTCCTCGGCCTCCACCACCCTCTTGGGTTTCGATGCCATCCCCTCGTGCCCCGAACATTCTACCTTCAGTGGTAACGTTAGGTTCCGAATGGTTAACGGAACGTTGCTTTACCTCCCGGCGGTCGGAAAGTTTTGCCGGGTGCATGGTTGCGAAGGTCTGAATTTGCCGAGCCATCGGCTGAGCCCGCACGTACAACCATCTGAAATATCAACACTTTCTGTTTGGCACGCCGCCTGCAATGGCCTCGGGTGAGCCGCCAGCTTGGGAGAGCGAGCGGCGAAACCGACCGGGCATCCGCATGGGAGTGCGGACATCCGTTCGGCTGGGGAGCTGCAACATGGAAAACCTCGCTCTGATCGGGCTGTCACGGCAGATCGCGCTGTCGCGTGAGCTCGAAGTCGTTTCGAACAACATCGCGAACCTGAACACCACCGGCTACAAGGCGGACGGCTCGGTGTTTCACGAGTTCCTGATGCCGACCGCGCGGCATGGCGCGTTCCAGGGCACCGACCAGCGGCTGAGCTTCGTGCACGACCGCGCGACCTGGCACAATTTCTCAGGCGGCCCGACCCGCCAGACCGACAACCCGCTCGACGTCTCGATCGACGGCGACGCCTTCTTCGTCGTGCAGACGCCGCGCGGCGAACGCTATACGCGCAACGGCTCGTTCCAGCTCAACGCCGCCGGCGAGCTCGTGACCAATTCCGGCGACCGCGTGCTCGGCGATGCCGGGCCGATCCAGTTCCAGCCGACCGACAACAACATCTCGATCAACCGGGACGGCTCGATCACCGTCCGCGAGGGCGCCAACACCGCCTTGGATTCGGCACGCGGCAAGCTCCGGCTCGTGCGGTTCGACCAGGTGCAGAGCCTCCTGAAGGATTCATCCAGCATGTTCCGCGCTCCGGACGAAGCTGCACCGCTTCCGGCGGATGCGAATACCCGCGTCGTGCAGGGCACCGTCGAGCAATCCAATGTGCGTCCCATCGTCGAGATGTCGCGCATGATCGAGCTGACGCGGACCTACTCGCAGATCGCCACGCTGTTGCAGCAGCATAGCGATCAACGCCGCGGCGCGATCGAAAAGCTTGCCGAAGTTCCGGCCTGAGCGAACGGAGACATCCATGCGAGCGCTTCACACCGCGGCGACCGGAATGATGGCCCAGGAGCTAAACGTCCAGGTCATCTCCCACAACATCGCGAACATGCGCACGACCGGCTACAAGCGCCAGCGTGCGGAATTCCAGGATCTGCTCTACGAGCACGTCAGCCGCATCGGCACGCAGACCTCGACCCAGGGCAACATCCTGCCGGTCGGCATCGATCTCGGCGGCGGCGTGAAGACCGTCGGCACGCCGCGCATCATGACGCAAGGCACCATCATGCCGACCGGCAAGGATTTCGACGTCGCCATCCGCGGCGACGGCTTCTTCAAGATCCTGCGGCCGGACGGCACCTATGCCTATACGCGCGACGGCTCGTTCCAGATGGATGCGCAGGGCCGGATCGTGACGGCCCAGGGCAATGTCGTGCAGCCCGGCATCACCATCCCGCAGAACTCGACCTCGGTCACCATCAATGCGGTCGGCCAGGTGTCGGCGGTGGTTGCCGGCACGACGACCCCGACGGTGCTCGGCCAGCTCACGCTCACGCGCTTCGTCAACAAGGCCGGGCTGCAGCCGATCGGCGACAACCTCTTCCTCGAGACCCCGGCGTCGGGCACGCCGCAGGATGGGCAACCCAACACCGACGGATACGGTGACCTGCAGCAGGGCAATCTCGAGCAGGCCAATGTCGAGGCAGTGACCGAGATCTCCGACCTGATCGCCGCGCAACGCGCCTATGAGATGAACGCCAAGGTCATCTCGGCGACCGACCAGATGCTGCAGTCCACGTCGGCGATGATCCGCTGAGGAGAGGAACCATGATCCGACTAGTGCTCCGAACTCGAAGTTCGCGTACCCCCTGCGGTAAGTTCGATCGCGAACTTCGAGTTCAAAGGGGCGCTAGAATTATTGAGTTGCCAGTGGTCCTTCGATTCCGAAGTTCGTATCTGAACGTGCGGCGAAAGCTGACGAACTTCGGAATCGGACCACTGGCCACGCTCTCGCTTCTCGCCCTCACCCTCCCCGCGTTCGCACAGGTCGCGAGCACCAACGGATCGTTTGCCGACCGGTTTGCCGCGCACGCGCCGCTGTCGCAACAGATCGCAGGTCCCGCGCTCAAACCCGCAGTCACGATCGTCGGCGAGATCGTGCGCATCGGCGATCTCGTCGAGAATGCCGGCGCCGCCGCCCATGTGGCGATCTTCCGCGCCCCCGATCTCGGCCACACCGGCCGCGTCGCCGTCGCACGCGTCATCGAGGCGGTGCTGCCGCACGAGATCGTCAATCTCGAAACCCGTGGACTGACCGACGTCGTGGTGACGCGCGCGAGTGCCATGATCACGCCCAAGGAGATCGAAACGCGCATCACCCAGGCGCTTGCCGGTCGGCAGCGCAACGCGGACGCCAGCAATCTCACGCTGACCTTCGACAGCGAACCGCGCACGATCCATGTCGAGCCCGGAACCGAACTGCGCATCGCGCGCCTGGCATTCGATCCGCGCAGCGGCCGCTTCGACGTCGTGTTCGAGCGCCCGGGCAATCGCAATCTGCTGCGCTTCACCGGCACCTACGCGGAAACCTTCGAAGCTGCCGTGCTCGCCCGCCCGGTCGCGGCCGGTGAAGTGCTCCGCGCCGCCGACGTCAATATCGTGCGGCGCCCGAAAGCGGAGTTCACGGCCAACATCATCATCGCCGCGGATCAGGCCATCGGCCTTGCTGCACGGCGGGCGATGCGGCCGGGCGACGTGCTGCGACAGACCGATCTCGCAAAGGCCCAGGTGGTCGCCCGCAACGACAATGTCACCATCGTCTATCAGGTGCCCGGCGTCACGCTGACCATGCGCGGCAAGGCGCTCGAAGGCGGAGCGCAGGGCGACACCATCGGCGTGCTCAACATGCAATCCAAGCGGTCGGTCCAGGGCACGATCGCCGGACCGGGTCATGTGGTCGTATCCGGGACGACGCTGGTCAGCGTCACGCCAACGACGACCACGCCTCGCCTTGCCGCCAACGCCAGCGGCCGTAGCAGCCCCAACAACCAAGCCCGCGCAAGCGCGCATCCCAACAACCACGCGCGCGCGAGCGCGGAGTAATGTGTCATGACAGTTGAATCGACGTTGCCGTCCGCTCAATCCGGTCACCGCACCCAGGCCTCGCCGTGCAAGCCGACGGTACAAGCGTTCCTCGCGTGCACGCTCGTGATGTTGCTCACGAACTGCTCGTCGCTGGAGCGGCTGCGGATGATCGGCGAGCAGCCGCCGCTCGAGGCGATCGAGAATCCCACGACCCGGGCCGGTTACAAGCCGGTGCAGATGCCGATGCCGACGCCGCAGCCGGCGGTCTACAATCCCAACTCGCTCTGGCGCAGCGGCTCGCGCGCCTTCTTCAAGGACCAGCGCGCCAACCAGATCGGCGATATCCTCACCGTACAGATCAAGATCACCGACCGCGCCCAGTTCGAGAACGAGACGCAGCGCAGCCGCGTCAACCGCGAAAATTCCGGCGTCGACAATTTCATCGGCTCCAAAGCGATCAGTCCGACGTCCGCTTTTGCTCCGCCGTTCCGCATCCTGACGGCCGACTCGAACGGGTCGAGCGAAGGCAAGGGCTCGATCGACAGGAAGGAAGAGCTGCTCACCAATCTCGCCGCCGTGGTGACCCAGGTGCTGCCGAATGGCAACCTGGTGATCGAGGGCAAGCAGGAGATCCGCGTCAACTTCGAAGTCCGCGAGCTCATCGTTGCCGGCATCGTCCGCCCGGAAGATATCCAAAGCGACAACACCATCGAGTCAACCAAGATCGCCGAGGCGCGTATCGCTTATGGCGGCCGCGGCCAGATCACCGACGTGCAGCAGCCGCGCTACGGCCAGCAGGTGCTCGACGTGTTGCTGCCGTTCTAGTTCTCTGCCGTTCAACAAGCTCCCCGCCGTCCCATGGTGCACAATGGAACGGCGTCAACGACGCGGCCTCCGGAAGCTCCCCTCCGGAGGCCGCGCTCGCTCTTGGAGCCTGCAACAGCAGCATACCAAACGTGCGGGTGCGGGGTCACAGCGTGGGGTGCGGAGCCTATATAAAAAGGCCTCCTAGTGTCCCGATTCCGAAGTTCGTATCGTTTCGCAGCGGCTTCGTATGCGAACTTCGGAATCGACGGACACTAGCAACTCTTTAAAATCTAGTGTGGCTTGGGTTCAAGAAGTCCGCATGTCGGACTCGCCGCGAGAATGATGCGGACTTCTGAACCGCCACACTCGTGAGGTGAGTGACCATGACCACCACACCAAAACTGGCGGCACTCGCCATTGCCGGAACGCTCGGCTATCTCGCGCTTGCCGTGCTCGGCTGGGGCGGCTTCGCTGCCTTCTTCTCGCATCCGGCGCGGATTGCTTTGACAGCCATTCTGTTTCTTTTGACGGGCGCTGCGCTCTTCACCGGCGGCAACCTGAGCCCGGGAGAGCGCGAGGACCGCGGCAATCGCTGGGTGCTTCCCGTCTTCGGCGTCATTGGGCTCTTGTCGGCGTTTGTGCCGGCTTACACGGATCGCATCGATTTCCGGACCATCGACGGCGACACCGTTCGCTGGATCGGTGTTGCGCTGTTTGCCATCGGTGGCGTGCTGCGCATCTGGCCAGTGTTTGTGCTTGGCAATCGGTTCAGCGGGCTGGTTGCGATCCAGCCCGGGCACACGCTCGTCACCACCGGCATCTACAGCATCATTCGCCACCCGAGTTATCTCGGCCTGCTCGTGAACACGCTGGGATGGGCGCTCGCCTTCCGCTCGAGCATCGGCGTGCTGCTGGCAGTGCTCCTGATCGTCCCGCTGGTCGCACGCATGAACGCCGAAGAGGCGCTGCTGCGCTCACAGTTCAGCGGCGAATATGACGCTTACAGCGCGCGCACCTCGCGAATGATCCCCGGCCTCTATTGAAACGCGGACAAGAAAAAGAGCCCGAGCGGTAACCGACATCGGGCTCTCCGGCTAATGGGCGAAACTCCCGTCGCCCACATGCCGCTTCGCCGAGATGTTAATAACAGCGGCGAACGTTGCGGTAGAACGCCCGGCCGTTTCGCACATAGCGGACGCGCACCACTTCACAGTCATCGCCGTATGCATAGGCATCCGGGCCATAGTAGCCGTAGGGTGCGAAGCCGAACGCGAAGCCACCGCCGTGAAAATGCCGCCGATGGCCGCCGCGACCTCGAAAGCCGTCACCGCCGAAGCGATTTCCGCCAATCACCGGGCCCGGACCAACGCGGCCGCCACCACGAAACTGTGATCCGCCACCACCAATCACCGGACCTGGACCGACGCGGCCGCCACCACCGAAACGGGGGCCGCCGCCTCCGCCGAGGTGCGGGCCGCCGCCGAATCCACCGCCACCGCCGAAATGCGGACCGCCGCCTCCGCCATGGCCACCGCCACGCTGCGCTGCTGCCGGTGACGCCGCAGCCATCGCGACGACTGCAGCAGCAGCGACACAACTGAAGATCATCTTATACATATTTGGGACTCCTGTTTTTTCAGCTAGTTCCGTCAACATAAGATCGCGGTCGTAGGAGTCGTTGAAGTGCGCACAGGTCCGTGAACGGAGCATGGTTCGTACGTCTCGCCGTTGGTCTAGATTAGATTCAAAGTGTTGAGCGCCGACGCGCTACGCGTCGTCGAATCCCCTGTGCACGGTAGCCGTGCGTCCACACAGCGCAGCCGAGCCAAGCAAAAGGCCGCCCGGATGGGGCGGCCTTTTTTATTGCGAACGGAGCGCTTCGAACGAGATTTACAGCGCTGCTTATTTTTTGTCGAGCGTCACGCCGGCGACCTTCACCGCCTCCGCCCACATCGCCATGTCCTCCTGCAGGAATTTTGCAAACTCCTCAGGCGTGTAGCTGACCGGCGAGGCGCCATATTTGTCGAGCTGCGCGATGAACTTCGGGTCCTTGCTGGCACGAATGAATTCGTTGGCGATGCGGTCGATGATGGCGCGCGGCGTCGCCGCCGGCGCCATCATGCCGTTCCAGCTGAGACCGCGAAAACCGGGGTAGCCCGATTCCGCGATGGTCGGAACGTCCTTCGCGTGCGACGACCGCCGGTCGTCGGACACTGCGATCATGCGCACCGCGCCGGTCGCGGCGTGCGGCAGCGCTTCCGGCAGTGGGATGAACATCGCGGGCACATGGCCACCGATGATGTCGGTGAGTGCCGGCGCGGTGCCACGATAGGTGACGGCATTCATCTCGATGCCCGCGCGCTTGAGGAAAAGAGCCATCAACAGATTGCTCACGCTGCCCGGCCCCCCGCCGCCCGCGTACGCGAACTTCTTCGGGTGCGGCTTCACGTAAGCGACAAACTCCTGCAGCGTCTTGATCGGCAACTTCCCATTAACGATGAGCACCTGCGGATTCGTACCAATAAGGCTGATCGGCGTGAGATCCTTCGCCGAATAGGACGGCTTGCCCATCGCCGGGAAGATCGAGATCGTGCCGGCGGCAGCCCAGAAAAAGGTGTATCCGTCGGCGGCCGAGCGCACGACATCCGACGCCGCGAGCGTGCCCATCGCACCCACGCGGTTTTCGATCACGAATTGCTGACCGAAGACGTCGCTCAGCCGTGCGCAGGTGACGCGTGCAAGATTGTCGATGTTGCCGCCGGCGGCAAAGCCAACGAGGACGCGCACCGGTTTCTGCGGCCAGTCCGGTGCCTGCGCAACTGCCGACGGCGCCGCGGCCGAGGCGGCGAACGCGGCACCCGATGTCAGCAGCATCCTGCGCGAGATTGGTTTAACGATAACACTCATACTCTACTCCCCACATGCGGGTCGAAATGAACCGGCGAAGTTTAACTCACGTACAACATGGGCACCGGTATGGCGCGCCGTCGCTGGCATCAGGCCTAGAACGCATTTGTGCGAGTGTTATGACAGCGAACTCTGCCGCTCACTCCCGCATCCGTGGGAACGGGGACGGAGCTTGGATGCATTCGAAACTGGTCCTAGTGAAACTGGATCCTGGGACGAGCGGAAGCCGACCCCTCTCACCAGGCCTCAATCATCACGATAGACACGCTCGCGCCGCTCATGACGCTCCTGAGCCTCGATCGACAGCGTCGCGATCGGCCGGGCTTCGAGGCGGCGCAGCGAGATCGGCTCGCCGGTTTCCTCGCAATAGCCGTAGGTGCCGTCGTCGATCCGCGAGAGCGCGGCGTCAATCTTGGCGATCAGCTTGCGCTGGCGATCGCGCGCCCGCAGCTCGATCGCACGGTCGGTCTCTGACGATGCACGATCTGCAAGGTCGGGATGATTCTCGTTCTCGGCCTGGAGATGTGCCAACGTCTCCTTAGCCTCCTTGAGGATATCCTCCTTCCAAACCAGCAGCTTGTTGCGAAAGTATTCTCGCTGACGGTCGTTCATGAACGGCTCTCTGTCGCTCGGACGGTAGTTCTTTGTGTCTACCATCGCGGCCATGCCATGGCCGTTCTTCTTGTCCGACGACGCCGAAGCCACTCGATAGCTTTTCTTATCTGGCATCGATTCCCCGCACGTCCTGGTGCGCTCTCCTGGTGCGCGTTTGCGCCCCCCTGCTCGCGCGGCGAGCTTATATAGCGGCCGTGTGACGCGGACAATAAGGAATGAAGCCGCCAAAGGTGGACAGGGAGCCGTGGGCGCGGACCGCCGGGCTGGCGGGGTCCGGAACGCCGACGTCCAACCGGCCGCCGCGAGGTGCCTATGCCGTAGCCATTTTGGCGATTTCGACCTCAACCCGAAGCTCGATCTCGGCCAGGACGCCGTCGAGCCCGGTGTCCCCGGAGCCGTTCTTGAGATGGCAGGCCACCGCCTTGAGCTTCTGCAGGGTCGCCAGCGTGAGGTCGCCGCCAAGAAGCCCGACCTTGAGCTCATCGAGAGCGTCGAGCGCCAGCCGCCCCCGCTTGACCGCATGGCGCCGCCGCTCGGTCGGGTCCTCGATACCTTGCAGTGCAATAAGAGCGTCGATTCCGCCGACCGTGCGCAGCGGCGCGGTCGAGGCTGCCGCCCGCGCCGAATCGTCTTCAGACACGCTGAAGCCGCTGGCAGGTGCACGCCGCGTTGCCGGCGTGGCCGCGAGACCCGCGGTTCCGTTTGATCCGTAGATTCGCATGGGGTGAGGTCCGAGCTAGAGTCCCGATTCCGAGCTGGTACCGCCGGTTTCTGGGTACCCCTCACCCTCGGCCATTATGGTTAACGGACGGTAAACAGCCCGGCAAAATCTGCCGGACCGGCAAGTCTGGGCCCAGGCGAAATCACGTTACGCTCCTGCACTGAGAGCAAAACCGACGTCTTGGCAGGCACTTAGGCAATCGCGCACGCTGGCATGGCTTTCGCTACGTGGTCAGTGGTCCGAACCTCTTGGGGAGCAAGCGGTCCGAACCTCTTGGGGAGCAACATGACGAGGACGCTCACAGCCGCACTCGCGGCCACATGCATATTGGCTGGCGCCGCGTCGCCCGCCCATATCTCGCCCGCTTATGCGACCTCGCGTATCAAGGATCTCGCCAACGTCGAGGGGGTGCGCCAGAATCAGCTCATCGGTTACGGGCTGGTGGTCGGTCTCAACGGCACCGGCGATACCCTCAACAACATCCCGTTCACCCGCCAGTCGCTGCAGGCGATGCTGGAGCGGCTGGGCGTCAACATCCGCGGCCAGCAGATCCGCACCGGCAACGTGGCCGCTGTCATGGTCACCGCCAACCTCCCGGCGTTCGGAACCCAGGGCACGCGCATCGACGTGACGGTGTCGGCGCTCGGCGACGCCAAGAGCCTGCAGGGCGGCACGCTGCTGGTCACGCCGCTGCTCGGCGCCGACGGAAACGTCTACGCCGTCGGCCAGGGCTCGGTCGCGATCTCCGGTTTCCAGGCCGAGGGCGAAGCTGCCAAGATCGTGCGCGGCGTGCCGACGGTCGGGCGCATCTCCAACGGCGCGATCATCGAGCGCGAGATCGAATTCGCGCTCAATCGGCTGGGACAAATCCGCCTCGCGCTGCGCAATCCCGATTTCACCACCGCTCGGCGCATCGCCTCGGCCATCAACGACTTCATCGGCACGCCCACTGCGGAGCCGATCGATCCATCCACTGTGCAGATCACCATCCCGCAAAAGTTTCAGGGCAACGTCGTCGCACTGCTGACCGAAATCGAGCAGTTGCAGGTCGACCCCGACCTCGCCGCCAGGGTCGTGATCGATGAGCGATCCGGCATCATCGTGATGGGACGCGACGTGCGCGTCTCGACCGTGGCGGTCGCGCAAGGCAATCTCACCGTCACGATCTCGGAAGCGCCGCAGGTCTCACAACCCCAACCGTTCTCGCGCGGGCAGACCCGTGTTGTTCCGCGCACCCGCATCGGCGTGCAGGAAGACGGCAAGCGGCTCGCGGTCGTGCGCGAGGGTGTATCGTTGCAGCAACTGGTTGACGGACTGAACGCGCTCGGCATCGGGCCGCGCGACATGATCTCGATCCTGCAGGCAATCAAGGCCGCGGGCGCGATCCAGGCCGACATCGAGGTGATGTGATGAGCGGCGTCATCACCCCCGCCGTCGCGTCCCCCGCTTCAGCGGCCGCGAGCTACGCGTCGATCGGCGTGCAGCCGCCGGTCGATCCGCGCGTACGCGCACGCGAACAGGCGGTCGAATTCGAGGCGGTCTTCCTCAACAACATGTTCAGCCAGATGTTCACCGGCATCGATGGCGACGGCCCGTTCGGCGGCGGCAAGGCCGGGATCTGGCGCTCGTTCCTGACAGATGAATATTCGAAGTCGTTCGCCAAGGCGGGCGGCATCGGCATCGCCGATCATGTCTACCGCGCGCTACTCAACCAGCAAGAAGCGCGCGCCGGATAATCACCATGCCTCTCCGCTCGTCCCCGCGAAAGCAGGGACTCAGATCCAAAGCAAGACACTGGATTCCCGCTTTCGCAGGAATGAGCGGTGGAGAAAGCCCGCTCGCACAGGACATGCCGTAGGAGGAAACGCCTCATGAATGCCTCAGCTCACGCACCAGCCGTGCAGACGTCAGCCACGCCGGCGCCGGTGACGACGGCTACGGACGCGAACGAGCTCACGGCGCATTACATCGAGGTGATGGATTCGCTGCTCGACGTCATCCAGCAGGAGAGCGATCTGGTCCGTGCCGGCGCGCTTTCGCAGGCATCGGCGCTCGAGCAGACGAAGACGGAGCTGTCACGATTCTATATCGCCGACACACTGCGGCTGCGCGCGAACCGGGCGCAGCTTGCGCAGATCGCGCCGGAGATGATGCCGGAGCTCATCCGCCGTCACAACGATTTCCGTGCGCTGCTCCAGATCAACCTGACGGTGCTGGCGACCGCGCATGCGGTGTCGGAAGGAATCGTGCGCGGCGTGTCGGGCGAGCTTGCCCGCAAGGCCGCGCCGCAAACTTATGGTGCCAGCGGGCTGGCGAATGCGCCCGATCCGCGCGCCGCGCAGCCGCTCGCCGTCAGCCGGATGCTGTGAGTCTCAACCGGACTCGCTCATCACCTGTTCGAGGCGCTCATAGCTGGCGGACATCCCGTCCGTCATGCCTGATTGCAATGCGCCGTCGCGTATCTCTTGGCTGGGGAAGCGCATCAGCATGGTGAGCGTTGTGCGTCCGGCGTTTTCAACGAGCGTCATCGTGACGACCGCTTCGCCCGGCATGCCATCCATGACCTCGCTGTGCACGATGCGCGTGGGCGCGTCGATTTCGAGAAATTTTCCGTGGATCCCGAACTCCGATCCGTCGCTCTCGCTGCGCCACACATAACGATAGCTGCCACCGACCTTCGGATCGATCTCGCAGATCGGCATACTCCAGCCTGGCGGTCCGAGCATCCAGCGCGGCACGAGTTGCGGCTTGATATGGCAATCGAACACGAGCTTCGCCGGTGCATTGAACACGCGCGTGACTTTGATCTCGCAGGCGGACGGGGTCGTCACATCAACAGCCATTAACCCACTCCTCGTGTTTGAAGCTCATCGACTTACTTGTCTTGTTCGTCGGGCGTTTCGCTTGCGGCCTTCATCTCCTCCAACAAGGAGTCGAGGCGCTGATAGGTCGCTTCCCAAAGCTCGCGATAGCGCTCGATCCACGCCCTCGCCTCGATCATCGGCTTGAGCTCGAGCCGGCACGGCCGGCGCTGGGCGTCGCGGCTGCGCCGGATCAGCCCGGCCTTTTCCAGCACCTTGATATGCCGGGAGATGGCCGGCTGGCTCATCGCGAACGGTCCGGCCAGCTCCATCACTGACGCCTCTCCGCTCGCCAGCCGCGCGAGGATTGCCCGCCGCGTTGGATCGGCGAGAGCAAAAAAAGTGGCGTCGAGCTGCTGGGCGCCCATCGTATATAATCGATATTCTATATAATATATCCGTTATATACAGTCGGAGGCTGCGTCAATCCCTCTTTCGCGCGCCATTCTCGTCCGATCGGCATTTTTCCGGCCGTCAGGAGCTGCTGAGAAGACTTGTCCAGGCTAGTGGCGGGTTAATATCAAGTAAATAGTCATGGTTAATTGAATATTACTTCCAAACTACAGATCAGAAGATGTACTTTTGCATTTTATACACGCATTAACCATGTTCTTTCACTTAGAATTACGCGGATCATGGCACCTCTACCCGCCGATCCTCTGTGATCGACATGAAACCGCCAGTACGGCAAAAGACCAGAAAGGTTTAATTCCATGGCTTCCAACATTACCCTGTCGGCTGGCGTCCGGCAGAACCTTCTCTCTCTGCAGAACACGGCCGAACTCATGGCCATGACGCAGAACCGCCTTGCGACGGGCAAGAAGGTAAACTCGGCCCTCGACAATCCGTCGAACTTTTTCACCTCGCAGTCCTTGGGCAACCGCGCCAGCGATCTCAACGGGCTGCTCGACTCGATCGGCCAGGCCCAGCAGACGCTGAAGGCGGCCGATACCGGCATGTCGGCCCTGACCAAGCTGGTCGAGTCCGCCAAGTCGATTGCCAAGCAGGCTCAGCAGGCGACGCAGCCGGCGACGACCTACGCCCTGGCGGTCACCGGCAACGCCGCGATCGCCACTGATAGCGCGGCGGTCCTGACCGGCACTCTCGGCTCGCTGACTGGCGCGACGACGCTCGCTTCGCTCGGCGTCACCGACGGCCAAGAAATCACACTCGGCGATGGCACCAACACGGTGACCCACACCGCTGCTGCCGGCGACGACATCGACGACTTGCTCACCACTCTCAACGGCGTCGGTGGCTGGACTGCCGCGATCAATGGCGGCGAACTGGAAGTGACGGCTGGCGGTACTACCGAAACCCTGACGATCAGCGGCAACGGCTCGGCGTCGGTCTTCGGCACCACGACGACGGCTGCTCCGACCAACGCCACGATCGGCGCCCTCACCGGCTCGCTGACCATTCAGGTCGGTGCTACCACCAACACGATCACGTTCGGTGCCGGCAACGTCGAGAATCGTGCGCAGTTGTCGGCCGCTCTCGGCGCCATTTCCGGCGTGACGGCGACGATCAACGGCTCCGACCAGATCTCGATCACGTCCACGTCGTCGGATGCGGTCACGATCGGTGGCACCGATGCGGCGACCTTCTTCGCTGCGGCCAATATCGGTGCGAATAACCCAACCGCTACGGTCGGCACACCGAACGACACGCGCGCGACCCTGCAGACGCAGTACAACGACCTGCTGACGCAGATCGATGGCCTGGCTCGCGACTCCTCCTACAACGGCGTCAACCTCCTCGATAGCGACGACCTCAAGGTCACGTTCAACGAGGATGGCAGCAGCAGCCTGACCATCTCCGGCGTCGATTACGACTCCGCGGGCCTGGGCCTCACCGCTCTCTCGGCGGACGAGTTCCAGACCAACTCGGCGATCGACACGGTGGTGGCAAGCCTCGATGCGGCGCTCGGCACGCTGCGCGCGCAGGCGTCAAAGTTCGGCTCGAACCTGACCACGGTGCAGACCCGTCAGGAGTTCACCAAGAACCTGATCAACACGCTGCAGGTCGGCGCCGACAACCTCGTCCTCGCCGACACCAACGAGGAAGGTGCGAACCTGCTGGCCCTCCAGACCCGTCAGCAGCTCTCCACCACCGCGCTGTCGCTCTCGGCCCAGGCCGACCAGGCGGTGCTGCGGTTGTTCTAAGCCGTCGATAAAGACGTCGATTGCAAACGGCGGGGCCTTGGCCCCGCCGTTTTGCTTTTTCGGGCTTTGCCTTTAGCCGTCGATCCCCGGCGGCTTAATCTCGCGTTAAGCAGTTGTTTACGGACATTAGGGTTACCAGTTCATTATTCCTGTAACCCGCTTCGTGAGAGCGGCCCGTTTGAGATCAAAAGGGTGTCCGTCATGGGTGACATCGTCCTTTCCGCCGGCGTGCGGCAGAACCTGCTCGCCTTGCAGAACACCGCTCAGTTGATGAGCGTCGCGCAGAACCGCCTCGCCACTGGAAAGAAGGTCAACTCGGCCCTCGACAATCCCTTCAACTTCTTCACCTCGCAGTCGCTCAGCAACCGGGCGCGCGATCTCAACGCGCTGCTCGACTCGATTGGTCAGGCGCAGCAGACCATCGCCGCGGCCGACCACGGCATTACCGCGATCTCGAAGCTGGTCGAATCGGCCAAGGCGATCGCCAAGCAGGCGCAACAAACCACGGCGCCAGCGGCGACCTACGCGCTCGCCATCACGGGCAATACGGCGATCGCCGCCGACGATCCGGCGGTCCTCACAGGCTCCGTCGGCGCACTCACCGGCGCCACGACGCTGGCCTCGCTCGGCCTGGCCGTCGGCCAGGAAGTCACGATCAGCGACGGCACCAACACGGTGACCCATACCGTCGGCGCCGGCGACGACATCACCGCCCTGATGACCAGTCTCAACGGTGGCACCAACACCTGGACCGTCGCGCTGAACGGCGGCGCGCTGGAAGTGACGTCGGACAACGCCGTCGACACGTTGACCGTGAACGGCAACGGTTCGGCCGCAGTCTTCGGCACCACGACGACGGCATCGCCGAGCAACACGACGATCGGCGCGCTGACCGGCACCATGACGGTGCAGGTCGGCTCCGATCCGGCGCAGACCATCACGTTCGGCGCCGGCAACGTCACCAACCGCGCGCAGTTGCTCACCCAATTGACCGCGCTGACCGGCGTGACGGCGACGATCAACGGCTCCAACCAGATCTCGATCACATCAACCACCGATGACACCGTTACGATCGGTGGCGTCGCCGCAGGCGCCTTTTTCGCGCCAGCCAATATCGGTCCCAACGCTCCGACGGCCACGGTCGCGACGCCGAATACCACGCGCGCGACGCTGCAGGCTCAGTACAATGAGCTGCTCACGCAGATCGACTCGCTGGCCCGGGACGCCTCCAACAATGGCGTCAATCTGCTGTTCGGAGATGACCTCAAGGTCACGTTCAATGAGGACGGCACGAGCTTCCTGATGGTTGAGGGCGTGACCCTCACCTCGCTCGGGCTCGGGTTGACAGCGGCGACCGGCGACGAGTTCCAGACCAACGCAGGCGTCGAAACGTTCCTGGGGACGATCGATGCAGCGCTGGCTACCCTCCGCGCGCAGGCGACGAATTTCGGCTCGAAGCTCGGCACGGTACAGACGCGGCAGGACTTCACCAAGAGACTGATCCAGACGCTCGAAACCGGCGCCGATAACCTGGTGCTCGCCGACACCAACGAGGAAGGTGCGAACATGCTCGCCCTTCAGACTCGCCAACAGCTCTCGACTACCGCATTGTCGCTGTCGGCCCAGGCTGACCAGGCGGTGCTTCGTCTCTTCGGCTGACAACTAGGCCAAGAAGTCCGAACGCTTCGCGGCGGGACGGAGAGTCCCGCCGTTTTCTTTACCGACGGTTAACCATAGCGGGGGCACGATCGCCGTACATCAATCGCCGCACACTCATCGCCAAACTGGATCGGAAAACCGACATGGCTCTGAAAGTCGAGTTGAAGCCGGGCGAGAAAGTCATCATCGGCGAATGCGTGGTCACCAACCACGACCAGCGCACGAGGCTGCTGATCGACGGTCAGGTGCCGATCCTGCGCGAGAAGGACATCATCACGCCGCAGCGCGCCGACTCGCCAGCCAAGCGCATCTATCTCGCGGTTCAGTTGATGTACACGTCAGCCGATCCGCGCGCGCACCACGATATCTATTTCGCGCTGGTGAAAGACCTGATGGCAGCGGCGCCAAGCACGTGGCCGTACATCGAAGGTATCAATAATCATATTTTAAGCGGCGAACTATATAAGGCGTTAAAGGACGCGAAGAAACTGATCGCGTATGAGGGAGAGCTCATCAATCATGCAAAGCGCGGCACAAGCCTACGGAGCAGTCGCCAAGCAGATCGTCAGTCCGCGTGAGCTCGAGGCCGACCTGCTTTTGAAGGCGGCGGCGCGATTGCAGGCGATCTACGATGGATGGGAACGTCGCAATTCAGAGCTTGGCGATGCTCTGCTTTACAATCGCAAGCTCTGGTCGATCTTTCTCACGTCAGTGACGGGCGCCGAGCATCCGCTGCCGGACGCCATCCGCCAGAACGTCGCCAATCTCGGCGTGTTTGTCATGAATCAGACAGTCGCGATCATGAGCAATCCCCGGCGCGAAAATCTCCATTCGCTGATCAAGATCAATCGCGAATTGGCGGCGGGTCTGCTCGGCCGCGCGTAGCGCATTTCCCCAGTTACATTCAATGGTTCTATCCTCCGCTCATTCCCGCGCATGCGGGAATCCAGTATGTATAGACTGGGTCCCCGCTTTCGCGGGGACGAGCGGCAAATAGAGCCAACAAGCGCAAATACCTAGGCCGGGAGAAACGCTCCCTGCCCTATGTGCTTCCGACGCGCCAAATGGTCAGAGATAGTTCACGAGGCTGATCTGGTAGAGCATCGCAGTGGTTTGCAATGACGCCTGCAGCCTGGTCTGCAGGGCCAAGATCTCGGCCGCGACTTGCTCGGGCGGCACGCCCTCGATCTGCTCCAACATGCCGGCCAGCGTGCTCTTGGCCTGCCGATGCCGTTCGGAGGCGCCTTGGATGGTCTCGTGCGCACCCGCGAGCTCGGACTGGATGTCCTCAATCGACTGGGTGCCGGGCGGTGCATCGAGATTACCGCCGACGCGCGCGCGGAGCGCTGCGCTGCGCGCCTCGGCATCCGGGTCGCCGGGCGGGAAGATCATGGCGGCCAGTGCCGCGACATTCTGAATGGCAAAGCGGACGCCTTCCTCGTTGGCGCGCATGCCATAGGAAACCGTGATCGAGGTATCGATCCGCGCCGTCGCGGTTGAACGCGCAGGATCGCTGCCGTTCTCGCCGGTGTACCAGCTCACCGTGTTCGCCGGCGTGCCGGCGATCAGCCCCGTCGCGCTATCGAACGGCGGGCCATCGACCCGCTGGGGCGTGCCGTTGAAGAAATTGTCCGCCGCAGCGAGCGCGGACGCGGCGACCAATGAGGTGCCGGCAAGCTTCCCCACCGACGTCGTCAACGCGGTCTGCAGATTGTCGGCGGTCGCGTCCGCGGTCGCGCCAATCGTGAACTCGTTCGGTCCGGGCGTCGCCGACATTGCCGCCGTCAGCGTGACGATTTCGCTCGAGCCGTCCGGCAGCGTGAACTGGAACTGGACGGTGTCGCCAGCATTAGGCAGCCCGGTGAACTCGACCGACATCGTCGGCGCCGCGCCGGCGACCGTCGCATTCGCCATCGACGCGTTGATACCGGAGAGCTTGAGGCCAAATGGCGAGCCCGCGACGTCCTCATCCACCTGCACCGATGTCGGGGTCGGCTTGGAGATCGCGAGGCGGCCAAGGCCATTGGCGCCGACATCGGCCTGACGGCGCTCCGAGACGATCTGCTTGAAGCCGGCCCGCGCGCCATCGCCATCCATGATCTGCGAAAGCGTCGCGACCGAGGGTTGATCGGTCCCGCTGCCGGAGAAGATGTAGCGGTCGCCAACCTGCGTATTCAGGAGGCCCAGCATCTCGTCCAGACTGGAATAGGCGGTGGATTGCGCGACCGTCGCGCCGCTGCTTCCGATCTCGTTCGATTGGAACGCGGCCGACTTCACGGCGTGCCCGATATCCGCGAGGCGGCCAAGCGCGGTCTGCGCCAGATTGATGCGGACATCGAGATGCGTGATCGAGCTTTGAAAGCTTTCGATCGCGGACAGGCGGTTGCGCAGGCCGACGGTCAAGCCGCGATCGAGCCCGATGCCCGCGTAGGTCGTCGATTTCTTGCCTGAACTGAGCTGGCGCTGCAGGTCGTCGAGTTGGCGGCGCATGTCGACGAGGCTCTGCACGCCGAGCGCCGAACGGCTACCGATTCCGCTGATGCTCATGGCGACCTCACATCCTCAACAGCATGTCGAGCATTTCCTTCACCGTCGTCAGCACGCGCGCATTGGCGGCATAGGCGTTCTGCAGATTGAGCAGATTGGCCATCTCTTCGTCGATGTTGACGGCGGCGCTGTCGTTGAAGCGCTGTTGCAGCGCGTTGTAGACGATGTCCTGGCCCTGCTTGAGGTTCGCCGCGGCTTCCGCCGCCGCGCCCTGCTGGCTGATCACCTGACGCAGGAACGAGTGAATCGAGCCGCTGAACGGTGCCGACGCCGCGCCGATTCCCGACTGGGGCGAGAACGACATCGTGCCGCTGTTGAGCCGGTCATAGAGAAAATTCGGACGCGTCGCATCGCCCGACGGCGTCAACGGCGACGTCTGGAACACCACGAGGCGCGAGGGATCGGCGACGAGGCCGGCATTGAGCGCGATGCGTCCGGCAAAGCCGACGTTCTGCGATCCCGCCGCGCTGATCGCGCCGGTATAAGGCGCCGTGCCATCGACAAAGAACGGCAGCTCCGCCGTCCCGCCAGTCAGCGTCGTGACGGTCGACGTTGCAGAGACGCTACCGACGTTGACGCGGTTTGCAGCGCCGTCATCGAGGATGCGCAGCGTGTTCCCGGAGGGGTTCGCGAACGCAAGCCCGGTCGAACCCAGCGCCGCCGACAACTGGCTGACAATCGATGACATGCCGCCGGAGAAATCGATCCCGACCACCTGGTCGTTCGGACCGGCCGTCGCACTCGACAATGGAAGCGCAGCGGGATCGTCGACGCGCACCAGCGTGAGCGTTCGCTGAGCTCCGGTCAGATTGTCAGTGTAGCTCACGCGAACCGAGTTGCCGTCGATCAGTCCGCTCAGATCGATATCGAAGCCGGTCTGTGCGCCTGCGGTCGCCGGCGTGCCGTCGATCTGACGGTCCGAGAGCGCGCGCGCCATCGCCGATGCGATCTCGTCGAGCTGGGTTTGCGCCTCCACCAGGACCTGATCGCGCATCTCGAGATAGGCGGCGATCTCGCCGGAGCGGATCGCATTCGACGCCAGGAGATCGATATCGCTGCCGTTCGGCCCCTTCAGCATGATGGTGCCGACGTTGCGCAACGCCGGGTCGGCGCTCCATTGGGTGGACGCGTTTATCGAACCCTGCGCCTCGAATGTCAGCGTCGATGCGCTGAGGCCGACGAGCTCGATGCCGGAATTGGTGAATACGGACACCTGATTGTAGTCGCCGCGGATGATCTTGATATCCATCATCTGCGAGAGCTGGTCGATGTAGAGGTCGCGCTGATCGAGCAGCGCCGCGGTCGAGCCGGCGCCAGGGCTTGCGGCTGCCAATTGCTTGTTGAGCTCGGCGATGCGCGTCATCGCTTCGTTGGCCCTGGACACGACGTCGGCAAGACCAAGCTCGGCATCGCCACGGAGCGCCTGGATGTCGGCGGTCATGCCGTTGAGCTGCTGTACGAGGAGCTGCGCAGCGTTGATCACGGCACTGCGCGACGACGCCGATTCCGGGCTCGTCGACAGTGCCTGCAGCGAGTTCAGGAATTCGTTGTAGGAGGTTTCGAGCGCGCTCGTGGAGCCCGGCACGCCATAGACCGACTGCATCCGGTCGTAGAACGCCGCCCGCAAGCCGGCATAGGCCGCGCCCGAGCTTTCCACTCGCATCTGGCGCTGGACGTATTGATTGAGCTCGCGGTTAATCGCCGCGATTTGGACGCCGACACCAACCTCGCCAGCGGCGATCGGAACCCGGCTCGCGGTCTTGCGGACCCAGCCGGGCGTCTCGGCGTTCGCCACATTGGCGGCGACGATCGACAATCCGGCCTGGTTCACCCGCATGCCGCTGACGGCCGTTGCGAGCGCCTGCGTGAGACTCATGGCACCTTAATCCTTTGGCACCCTAATCCTTTGGCACCCTATTCCTCGACCGGCGCGAGCCGGTGTTAGCGAAGCATGTTCAGAAGATCCTGAACCATCTGGTTGGCGCTGGTGATGACCCGCGTGTTGGCCGAATAGGCCTGTTGCGTGATGATCAGCTTGGTGAACTCGTCGGCAATGTCGGTGTTCGAACCTTCCAGCGCGGAACCGACGATCTTGCCCGGCGCACCGTAGATGGCGGGACCGGATTCGTCCGTCACTTCGAAGGCGCCGCCATCGATGCGGCGCAGGTAGTTGGCGCCGTTGAAGTTCGCGAGCGTGATCTCGGCAAGGTCGATGGTCCGGCCGTTCGAATACGTACCGACGACCCGCCCCTTGTCGCTGATCGATACCTGCTGCAGCTCGCCGGCTGGGAAGCCGTTCTGCTGCAGAATGTTGACCTTGGCATTGCCGTTGGCATCGGCAAACTGCGTGATGCCGCCGGAGCCATGGACGAGCTGGACGTCGCCAAGCGCAACGCCGTTCACGGTCACGTCGGACAGTGTCAGACTCCCGATGGTCGGGTCATCTGGCCATTTGCGCCGAACATGTAATTGACGCCGACATTCTGCCAGGCTGCGCTTTCGCCGGTCGCGCTGGAGTCGACCTGATAGAACAGGTTCCAGGTGTCGGTGCCGCCATAGTCGGCCGAGTCGACTTTGGCCCAGCGCAGTTGGATGTTCACCGGCGATCCCGAGATATCGAAGGCGGTGACCGCCCCGCCTCCGATCGACTGGTCAAGGAACACCGACACGTCCTGCCCGCGCACCGTTCCATCGGCCGGGAGCGCCTGGAACACGTTCATGCCGAACTTGACGGCGGTAGCCGACGGATCGACCTCGATCTCGTTGTTGCTGCTGGCGGTCAGCGTCAGATTTCCATTCGCGTCGAGCGTTGCGGTGCCCATCGCAGCGGGATATCCGGCCAGCGCCGTCTGGAGCTCGGCCAGGGTGGACACCTGACCAGGACCCGTCCCGAACGTGACGGAAAAATTGTTGGCGCCGACGGTGATGTTCAGCGTCTCTCCCTCGGAGACGCCGGCGTCCATCAGATTCGTCGACAGGTGCGCCACCTCCCCGAGGCCAAGCGCGCTTGTGGTCGCATCGGTCGAGACGCTGTTGATTTCGAAGTCGTAGTCGGAGCCGGTGGCGTCGAGCCGCAGCTTGTTGGTGCCGCCGCTGGCGTCAATCGAGGCGACGACCGCACCACCGGCGCCCAGACCCGCAGTGCCGTTGATCGCGGCGACGATGTCGTCGAGCGTGTCGCCATCCGCAATTGCGATGTCGTAGTTGGTCACCGCGCCACCCGCCGGTGTCACCGTGATCCGCAACGTGCCGCCATTGCCGACGCCGATTGGCGTCGCGGCCGGGCTGGCGAACGTGCCCGTGCCCGACACGCCGGCAATCACTTCGGCCAGTTGAGCACCGAAGCCGGTGATCCGCGCCGCCGTCGGCGCGCCCGCGATCGGATTGGCGGAGAACGTGGCGGGATTCAGCAATTCCGAGCGCGGGATGTCGGGGTCCGCATCGGGCGCCGACGCCGGATAGTCGGCGAGATTGGCGCGATATTCGATTTGCGTGGTGGCCTGCGCCGGCAGGAAGTCGTTCTGGAATTTCAAAAGCTGCGGCACGCTGCCGACCAGGTTTCCGGTCGAGGGATCGACCGGAATGCCCATCAGGTAGTAGCCGGCGCCGTTGACCAGGTAGCCGTTCTTGTCGGGCTGGAAGTCGCCACGGCGGGTGTAGCGGTCGACCCCGTCGAAGACGGGCTGGTTGTCGCTGAAGTTGGCCGGCTTCTGCACGACAAAGAAGCCGTCGCCATTGATCGCCATGTAGGTGCCGATCGTGGCGGACTGGACGTCGCCCTGCACGGTGTTGGTCATACGTGCATTGGCGGTGACGCTGCCGGACAGTTGCTTGGAGGGAGAGGCATCCGGGATGAGGTCGACGAAGCTTGTGTCCATCCGCTTGAAGGCAGTGGTCTGCGAGTTCGCGATGTTTCCTGAAACGTTTTCCAGTGCGAAGGACTGCGCCCGCATGCCCGTGACGGCAGTCGTCAGTGCACCGAAGATACCCATGACTTGTTCTCCAACTGCAAACCGGCAGGCCACCCGGCCCACGCCCTTGGGGCCAGCGTCGCAAGCCTTGTGCCAATGAAAATATGCGCAATTTCAATCGTTTGTGGATGCCGGCGGCAGTCAGCACCCGGCAAGGCTCGCCGCCGTCGGCAATTCCTGCCGGGCGCATCCGCGAAAATTCTCAGACACGATCATGCGGCCACACCGATGCCGCACTCACGCCGTCGGCGTGAACGTCATGGCGATGCCGTTCATGCAATAGCGCAACCCGGTCGGCGGCGGCCCATCCTCGAACACGTGGCCGAGATGCCCGCCGCAGCGCCGGCAATGCACTTCGGTGCGCGGGATCAGCAGCACATAGTCGCGCGCGGTGCCGATCGCATTCGCAAGCGGCTGGTAGAAGCTCGGCCATCCGGTGCGGCTGTCGTATTTCGTATCCGACGAGAACAGGGGAAGCGCGCATCCGGCGCAGGCGTAGGTGCCCACGCGTTTTTCGTAGTTGAGCGAGCTTGAATACGGCGCCTCGGTCCGGTGCAGGCGCAGAACGTTGAACTGCGCGCGCGTCAGCAGATCGCGCCACTCGGAATCCGTCCGCTCGATCTCGAAAGGTCCCCTCGCCTCGCTGGTATCATAGATCAGCCACAGCCCCGCCGCCGACGCGAGCGCGGCGCTGCCCAGGATCAGGTTTCTGCGATTGACCATGGCGCGGCCTCGCATGGGCATTGATGGCGACCACAGATACCCGATTTTCGGCACACCGCTCTTCAATTTAGCTCACGTTCATGCGAGCCAGCGCTGACACCTGGCAATGTCGCATGCACTCAACTCCGCGTCCACTCCAGCACTTCGGCGCGACGCGCCCATTGAGAAAGACAAGAATGGCCCGCATTTCCGACTTCAACGAGACTGGCCGCCCCGAGCTAATGCCGGTCGCCGACAAGATCAAGGCCGGGCGGCGCGGCGAGCTCATCAAACATCTATAAGCTGCTGTTGCATTCGCCACCGTTAGCCGGGACCTGGCTCGACTCAGTGCGACGCACGCTCGACAGCGGGTTGCGAGAACTGACAATCATCCACATTGCGCACGCCAACAATTACCAATACGCGTTGCGCTAGTGTAGTGTGGCTTTGGTTCAGAAGTCCGCATGTCGGACTCGCCGCAAGAATGACGCGGACTTCTGAACCGCCACGCCAGAAGCGCCACGCTAATCCTGCCTTTTGAGAAATATTGCAAAATGTCCTCGCGTCCCGTCATCGTCGTCGAAGACGACCCTTTCACACGCCTGATTCCGATCGTCCTCGATCCCAGTTCCAGCGAGGAGCGGCGCGCGGCCTTCGCCGACTTCATGTCGAATGACGAGCCGGATTTCGACGGCTGGGTGACGCGCGTGCGCGACCGCGCACACGGGCTCTACCCGGCGAATGTCCGGCTGGTCACCTCCGAGGACGAAATGCGAGCCAGCCTGAGCGATTGCGTCGCACTGGTGGTTGAATCCCTGCGGGTGACCCGCGACGATCTCGCCACCGCCCGCAAGCTCAAGGCGATCCAGAAGTTCGGCACGACGCTGCGCAACATCGATACCAGAGCCGCGACGGACAACGGCATCAAGATTCTCACGCTGCGCCGCCGAGCCAACATCGCCTGCGCCGAGAGCGTGTTCGCGATGATGCTGTCGCTGGCGCGTCGCACACATCAGGTGCGGAGCCTCATCAGCATCGAACAGCTCGAGGCCGCCGGCTTCCCTTATCGCAAGTTCGACCGGCGCCACACGCCGGGGGGCAACTACGGCCGCATTGGCGGGCTTCGGATGCTCAACGAAGCATCTATCGGCATCATCGGACTCGGCGAGATCGGCCGCGAAATTGCGCTGCGCGCCCGCGCCTTCGGTATGAACGTGCTCTATCACCAGCGCACGCGCCTGCCCGAGGCCGAGGAGCGCGAGCTGTCGGTGCATTACGAGCCGCTCGGTGCGCTGCTGGCCGGGAGCGACTGGGTGGTTCCGCAACTTCCAGGCGGCGACGGCACCCGCGGGCTGATCGGCCGAGACCAATTGGCGCAGATGAAACGCGGCGCCTCCATCGTAAACGTCTCCAGCCCCGAGGTGGTGGACCGCGCCGCGCTGATCGAGGCGCTGCGCTCCGGCCATCTTGGCGGCTTTGCGCTCGACCCGCTTTACGAAGAGCCGGGGCGCAGCGACGATGAGCTGCTCACGTTCAAGAACGTGCTCCTCATTCCGCATCTGGGGGGCTCGCCACGCTTCAACGGTCTTCGCGATTTCGAAGACCTCATAACAGGATTAGCCCGGGAGGTCGCCCCATGAACCGCTTCACACTGGCGCTGCTGGTACTTACGATCGCGGGCGCTGCGCCCGCCGCCGCGCAATCAGCCAACAATTATCCCGACCGTCCGGTCCGTCTGGTCATTCCCTTCCCGGCGGGCTCAAGCACCGACGTGATGGGCCGCATCGTTGCGCAGAAGCTCGGCGCCAAGTTCGGCCAGCAGGTTGTGGTCGAGAACCGCCCCGGCGCGAGCGGCTCCATCGGCGCCGATCTCGTCGCCAAGGCGGCGCCGGACGGCTACACGATCGGCCTGATCACCGCGAGCACGCACGGCGTCTCGCCGGTGTTCAACAGCAAGCTGCCCTACGATCCGATCAAGGATTTCAAGCCGCTGTCGATGATCGGCGCTGCGCCTTACGTGCTGGTGATTTATGCGGGCCTTCCCGTCAAATCGGTCAAGGACTTGATCGACCTCGCCAAGGCCAAGCCCGGCACGATCAACTACGGTTCCGCAGGGCTTGCCAGCCTCGCCCATCTCGGCACGGCGCAATTCGCTGACCGAGTCGGTATCCAGATCATGCACGTTCCTTACAGAGCGTCGTCCCAGTCGGTCATCGACATCATCAGCGGCCGCCTGGAGATGCAGATCGCCACCCTTGCGCCGACCATGGAGAACATCCGCAACGGCAAGCTGCGGGCGCTGGCGACGACCGGTCGGCGTCGCGTTGCCACGCTGCCCGACGTGCCGACGATGATCGAGGCCGGTGTTCCGGATTACGAGCTGGTGCTCTGGATGGCCTTTGTCATGCCGCCGCAGACGCCAGACGCGATCGTAGGCAAACTCAATGCCGCCATGACCGACATCCTGAGCGCGCCGGACACCAAGCAAACGCTGGCACAGCAGGGGTTCGAGCCGGAGCCGGGTCCGCCCGCCAACGTTACCCAGCGCATCACTGACGACATCGCCAAATGGAAGTCGCTGATCGCGGCCACCGGTCTCAAAATCTCAGATCGCTGAGCTCCCGACTCCTTCGCCGCCGCTTCCGTCGCAGGAGGCCAGAACGCGCGGGACGACGCTCTTCTGCGCCCTGTGGCGGCGTTTTTCACGAATCGACCGACCTGCCGCAGACTTGCTACGTTCGTTGCGCACACGAGCGTCCCGCACGGACAAGGACCACCGCATGCGTTTTGAAGGCACCAGCGCCTATGTCGCGACCGCCGATCTCAAGGTGGCGGTCAATGCCGCCATCACGCTCGAACGGCCTTTGCTGGTCAAGGGCGAGCCCGGCACCGGCAAGACGGTGCTCGCGCTGGAGATCGCCAGGAGCGTTGGCGCGCCGCTGATCGAGTGGCACGTCAAGTCGACCACCAAGGCGCTGCAAGGCCTCTATGAATATGACGCGGTGTCGCGTTTGCGCGACAGCCAACTCGGCGACGAGCGCGTCAAGGACATCCGCAACTACATCAAGCGCGGCAAGCTGTGGGACGCGTTCGTCTCGGACGCACGGCCGGTGCTCCTGATCGACGAGATCGACAAGGCCGACATCGAATTCCCAAACGACCTGCTGCTCGAGCTCGATCGCATGGAATTCTTCGTCTACGAGACCAGCGAGACCGTCAAGGCCGCACGGCGCCCGATCGTCGTTATCACGTCGAACAACGAGAAGGAATTGCCGGACGCGTTCTTGCGCCGCTGCTTCTTCCACTACATCCGCTTTCCCGATCACGACACCATGTCGGCGATCGTCGAGGTGCACTTCCCTGGCATCAAGCAGCGGCTGGTCTCCGAGGCGCTACGGCTGTTCTACGAGATCCGCGACGTGCCAGGGCTGAAGAAGAAACCCTCGACGTCCGAACTGCTCGACTGGCTGAAACTCCTGATGGTCGAGGATATCGGCCCGGAGACGCTGCGCGAGCGCGATCCCAAGAAGCTGATCCCGCCGTTGCACGGCGCGCTGCTCAAGAACGAGCAGGACGTGCACCTGTTCGAACGGCTGGCGTTTATGGCGCGGCGCGAAGGGCGCTGAGCTCCAGCTAGTGTCCCGATTCCGAAGTTCGTACTATTTCGCAGCGGCCTCTTATACGAACTTCGGAATCGAAGGACACTAGCAACTCTTTGGATCTAGTGTGGCTTTGGTTCAGAAGTCCGCATGTCGGACTCGCCGCGAGAATGATGCGGACTTCTGAACCGCCACACTGGTGCGGCCGCCACATTGCGGACTTGCCACGCGTCAACTAAGCAGAGTTCTGCCCAATGGAGATCGTCACACCCGGTGCGACCAATCTCGGCCTGTTCATTGGTGCCGCCTTGGTGCTTCTGCTCACTCCCGGGCCCGCGGTTCTTTACATCGTCGCCCGCTCGGTCGAACAGGGACGGCTCGCTGGATTTGTTTCGGATCTCGGAATCCATACGGCGACGCTCGTCCATGTCCTCGCCGCCGCCTTGGGACTGTCGGCGCTGCTCGCATCATCGGCGCTTGCCTTCAGCGTCGTCAAATATGCCGGCGCAGCCTATCTCGTATGGCTTGGTCTCAAGAAGATCTTCGGCCGCACAGAGGCATCCGATCTTGGCGCCGCGCTGAAGCGCACGCGATACGCGCGTCTGTTTCGCGATGGCTTCATCGTCAACCTTTTCAACCCGAAGACGGCGCTCTTCTTCCTCGCGTTCTTGCCGCAATTCGTCGATGTGAACCGCGGTCATGTTGCGATGCAAATCGTGCTTCTGGGTCTCCTCTTCACGTTTATGGGCTTCATGACCGATGGCTGTTACGCACTCGCCGCCGGGACTGCCGGCAACTGGCTGAAGCGCAGCCGCGCCTATCTCAGGTTTGAACGCTATGCGAGTGGCGTCCTATTCATCGGCCTCGGGCTCACCGCCGCATTCGCGGGAAACCACAAAAAATAGTTTAGGCGCCGCAAGTCCGCGCCCCAGTTATTTGCCGGAGCTCGCAAGCAACCGGTCGACGGCGGTGTTCACGGCGTCAACTGGAATCGATTCCATCGCCGCTCCCCCAAAGTCCTGCGCGCGAACGATGACGACACGCTCGCCGAAGGGCGCCCAGCGTGCGGCGTCGCTCGGACCGAACAGGCTCACCAGCGGTGTTCCGATCGCCGCCATGAGATGCCCGACGCCGCTGTCGTTGGCGACAACCGCCGTCAGCCGCCGGCCAAGCGCGATTGCAAATTCCAGCCGCGATATCCCAAGCGCCGGATCGACCGGCTCGGCTTCGGGGAACAGCGCCTGCGGCACCGCGGCGCGCAGCGTCGCAAGCCACTCCCGCTCCTGCGGACCGATCAGGAAGACCGGCGCATAGCCCTTGCCGGCGAGCGCC
>WHTP01000035.1 GCA_009377695.1 Hyphomicrobiales bacterium
GCGTGGCATCGAGAACGTGAGGGCCGAATGGGCGTTGATTTGCACCGCCCACAACATCACCAAGCTCGCCAGCGCGGCCTAAGCCACCTATCGTCCATGAACACAGCCCCACACCAGAGCTATCTGGACAGGCTCCTAGTGGAGTGGATTTGACATTCGCTACCCTGTTGACCGCAGACTCGCAAAGCGAATGTCAAATCCAAAACTCCACTAGTGTCCCGATTCCGAAGTTCGTACGCATTCGCAGCGGCCTCCAATACGAACTTCGGAATCGAAGAACACTAGAACTCATTGATTCTAGTGTGGCTTAGGTTCAGAAGTCCGCAATTCGGACTCGCCGCAACACTGTTGCGGACTTCCGAACCGCCACACTAGCAGCTTATATTTGCTAGTGGTCCCTTATGATTCTAACGTTCGCAAAGTCGCCCGCTGACAAGGGATGCGAATGTTAGAATCGGACCACTAGCCGGTCGCCGCGCGCCGATGCCCCTGATAAGGAGGTGTCCCCGTTTCCCGCATCCGCACAGCCCGCAGCCATCGTGATCGAACTGCCCGACAGCGCGATGTTCGCCGCCATCTTGGCGGACCCACGAACCTATGCGGCAATGGTCGTGTCGATCCTTGCCGGAGCGGTGCGCGGCTTCTCCGGCTTCGGCTCCGCGCTGATCTTCGTGCCGCTGATGAGCGCGATCTACGATCCGCGCACCGCCGCCGGCACCTTCCTCATGATCGATTTCGCGGTCGGGCTCACGGTGTTACCGACGGTGGCGCGCGAGGCGCATTGGCGCGACGTGTTCCCGCTCGCGGCGGCTGCGGTCATCGCGGCGCAATTCGGCGCGCTGATCCTCATCTATACGGACGCGATCACGCTGCGCTGGGGCATCGCCGTCGTGGTGCTGATCCTGCTCGCGGTGCTGATGTCGGGGTGGCGCTATCACGGCCGGCCGATCATGCCGGTGACGCTCGCCGTCGGTGCGCTCGCGGGCGGGCTTGGCGGCGCGATCCAGATCGTCGGCCCACCGGTGATCGTCTATTGGCTCGGCAGCTCCTCGAGCCCTGCGGTCGTACGGGCGAACCTCAATGCCTTCTTCGGCGTTTTCGCGTGCGCATTGTTCGTGACCTATATCGTGCGCGGGCTCTTGCCGGCGCATGTCATCACGCTGGGGCTGCTGCTTGGCCCACTACAGGTGCTCGCACTTAGGAGCGGCGCGCGGCTGTTCCATGCTGCCTCGGCGCAAACCTATCGCCGGGTCGCCTATGCCATCGTCGCTGCGGCCGCGCTCGTCAGCATGCCGATATTAGATGGGCTGTTTCGATAGCTTTGCCATGGTCGGGCCTGTTTGCCCGCTCGTCCCCGCGCAAGCGGCATCAGTTTGAAAGAAGGTTCTGGATTCCCGGCCTTCGCGGGCATGAGCGGAGTAGAGAGCAATCCGAATCGGAGGACGCTAGGCGCTCATCTTGGCGACCAGCGCGTCCGACACCTCGAAATTGGCGTAGACGTTCTGCACGTCGTCATTGTCGTTGAGGGTGTCGATCATCTTCAAGAGCTTCTCGCCCTGCACGTCGTCGACCGCCACCGTGTTCTGCGGCCTCCAGACCAACGCAGCCTTGCGCGGCTCGCCGAATTTCGCCTCCAGCGCCTTGGCGACATCGCGCAGCGCATCCTGCGCGGCGTAGACCTCGTGGCCGTTCTCGTTCGAGGTCACGTCCTCGGCGCCGGCCTCGATCGCGCCCTCCAGCATGGCGTCGGCGCTCGCCACCTGGGCATCGAATTCAACAACGCCGACGTGATCGAACATGAACGAAACGGCGCCGGTCTCTGCGAGGTTGCCGCCGTGCTTGGTGAAGGTCGCCCGCACCTCGCCGGCGGTGCGGTTGCGATTGTCGGTGAGCACCTCGACGATCACCGCCGCGCCACCCGGCCCATAGCCCTCGTATCGAATCTCGTCATAGCTCTCAGCGTCGCCGCCCAACGCCTTCTTGATCGCGCGTTCAATCGTGTCCTTGGTCATGTTCTCGGCGCGCGCCGCGATGATCGCCGCCCGCAGCCGCGGGTTCATCGCCGGATCGGGCAAGCCGAGCTTCGCCGCCACCGTGATTTCGCGGGCAAGCTTGCCGAACAGCTTGGACCTGACCGCGTCCTGCCGTCCCTTGCGGTGCATGATGTTCTTGAACTGGGAATGACCGGCCATGATTCCTTGCCCAACGACTCCGTGGTCAGCATGCGAGCCTGCGCAAAATGCGGCGCGTACCCTTCGAAATTGCGTTTGATGCCGGCGTTATATGACGCGTCGGCGCAGAAATAAAGTTACTCCCAGAATGTCGGCTTTGCGTGTTCCAGTCGTCCGCCGAGCCGCACCGCGGCGATCCGGCGCGCCAACCCGGTCACATCGTCGGTCTCGACCGCGACTGCGCACAGGGTTGCCGCGCCGAGCGCCGGCTCGAACCGGCTCGAGGGAATCTTGCGCAGAAAACGATTGAGCGGCTCCTCCTTGGTCATGCCGATGACGGAGTCGTAGTCGCCGGTCATGCCCACGTCCGAGATGAACGCGGTACCGCCCGCAAGCACCTGATGGTCGGCGGTCGGCACATGCGTGTGGGTTCCGACGACGAGGCTCGCGCGCCCGTCGCAGAAGTAACCCATGCCCTGCTTCTCGCTGGTCGCCTCGCAATGGATGTCAACGATGGTTGCATCGCTGTCACGCTTGAGCGCGCAGGCGCCGAGCTCCCGATCGACCGCAGCGAAGGGATCGTCGAGCGCGTCCATGAAGATACGGCCCATCACATTGACCACGAGCACACGCGCGCCGTTCTTCGCTTCGATCAGCGCGGCGCCGCGGCCGGGCGTGCCGGATGGATAATTGATCGGGCGGAGAAGTTTTGGCGCGCGCTCGATGAATACCAGCGCCTCGCGCTGGTCCCATGAGTGATTGCCACCCGTGATCACATCGGCGCCCACGTCGACGAACTCATGATAGATCGCCTCGGTGATGCCGAAGCCGCCGGCCGCGTTCTCGCCGTTGACCGCGACAAAATCGAGCTTCCAGTCGCGGGTCAGTCCGGGCAGACGTTCGAACAGCACAGTGCGCCCGCTGCGGCCGACCACGTCGCCGATGAAAAGAATTCGCACGCCTCAGGCACTCCGTAAGTCGATGGTCTCGCGCTCGGTTAGCACGAGATCGAGGCGCGCGTCGCGGGGAGTCGTCGGAACCGTATCGACCTCCTGCGCGGCGTAGGCGATGCCGACTGCAACAATCGGCTTCTTGGCGCGCAGCGCAGCAAGCGTCATGTCGTAGTAGCCGGCGCCGTAGCCGAGGCGATGGCCGCGGCGGTCGAACGCGAGCAACGGCACGATCAGGACATCGGGATCGACGGCGGATGCATCGGGCATCGGCTCGCGGATGCCCCAGACGCCCGACGCGAGCGGCGCGCCGAATGTCCAAGCACGCATGACGAGCGGCAGGCCCTTGCCGGCGACGACCGGCAGCGCAAGCTTGGCGCCGGCTTCCGCAAGCTTGCGCATCAGCGGCAGCGGATTGATCTCGCTCTTGAGCGGCATGAATCCGGACACGAGCGCGCCGGGCGGGATTGCGATTGGAAACGGACGGGCGGCGATCGCCTCGGCAGCCTGCTGGCGATCCGCTGCTGGCAACGCATCGCGTCGCACTGTCATATCGCGACGGAGGGCAGCTTTCAGGTCCGGCGGTGAAGGAGAAGGTGCGGGCACGATGCAAGCTCTTCGTCATTCCGGGGCGCCGCCTTCGACCGCGCCCCGGAATGACGGATCGGAAAGTGCGGAGCCGCAATGGCCGTTGGAGCGTCGATCCCGGGTTCCCTACACAAGTAGGTGGGCACCGTGTGTCCGGGCCCACGGGCCCGGCCAGGGACAGCTCCCTTAGAGATCGATAAGGCCCCGAGAATATTGCTCCTGACGAACCGTGCAGCCCCGCCAAGACAATGTAGTGCGGATGGTCAGCTGCCGCCACCGAACTTCGCTCCGATGAGCCGAAAGAAGCCTCACCCCATCGCGACAGCGGCTTCAGCCCCGGTCTGATTGAGCTGCCGGGTCAGGCCCTCGATGCGTTCCGCCGCCGCGTTGAGCGCGGCCGAGATTGCCGCTTGGGTCGCCTTGGCATGCTCGGCGGAGGCCACGCGCGCCTCCTGCAGGGAGGCGAGCTCCTGCTCGACCCGCTTGAGCCGGTTATTGATGTCCGCCAGTTCGTCGGCGACCGTCAGCGCCGCCATGATGGTGAGCCGTGCGTCGCCGATCTCGCCGAAATTGCCGCGGAGCTTGTCGATACGCTGATCGAGATCCTGGGCAAGCCTGATGAGGTGACCCTCCTGCCCGTCCTCGCAGGCCATGCGGAACTGCCGGCTGTTGATGGTGACGGTCACCTGCGACATGCTCTGTCCCCTCCTCCGCCCGTTGCCGTTGGCCTCTGTCCATTCACCGGTCATTCGCATCCAGAACGCCGCGCACCGATTCGATTGCGATGTCGAGCCGCCGCGCGATCTCGCGATTGGTGGTTTCGAGCGACCTGGCACGGGCCGCCGCGGTATCGAGATCGGCGGCAAGCCGCGAGCGGTCGGTCCCGAGCGCATGGAGCTGCTCGGAGAGGTCCGATTGGCCGCGGTCCACCTCATGGCGCCGCTCGACAGCCGCTTCGAGCGCATCCAAGGCAAGCGCGAGGCGCCTGCTGGCGGCATCGATCGCACTCGTATCCGACATTGCCCCTATCCCCCAAGGCTGACCTAGGCCCCGGATTCGGCATCTGTAAGGCAGCAAGAAATATCCACAGCGGCAAATGCTTAGAAACGGACGCTGACGTGATGCGACGACTTTGCGTCATTTCTGCCGAAACAACAACCTCCGGCTTGCTCAGCCGTTCTTTTCCACACTATCGAGGGGCGACGGCTCGGCCGCGCGCTGGCGCTTCGGTTTGGTGAACGGCACGGGCTGCGGCACGTTACCATGCAGGAGGTCGCGCCCGGCCAAGAGCCCACCGGTGGTTTCCAGCGCAAAGCGCTCGGCATCGCGGCGGCGGATGTCCTCCGCGGTTTCGGACGCCTCGTCGTCCGGGACTCCGAGTTCGCGCAGGGCCATCTCACCGAACCGCATCGCCGATTCGAACGTCTCGCGTATTTGTAGATCAACGCCGGCTTCGACCAGCTTGAGCGCGTGCTCGCGGTCGAACGACCGCACGAGCAGCTTGGCGAGCGGAAACTCATGCTGGACCAGGGCGACGATTCTGTCGGCGGCGTCGCGCTTATCGACGCAGACGAGGATCGCCTTAGCCTTGCCGGCCCCGGCGGTATGCAGCAGGTCGAGCCTCGTGCCATCACCGTAGTAGACCTTGAAGCCGAATGGCGCGGCGCTGCGAATCATTTCGGTGTCGTTGTCGATGATCGAGACCTCAAAGCCACGCGCCAGCAGCGACTGACTCGCCACCTGACCGAATCGCCCGAAGCCGATCAGCAGGACAGTGCCGTGCAGGTCCTCCGCGACGTCGACGCCGTCCATCGATTGCTCGTCCGCGGGAAGCAACCAGCGCAGCGCGAACACGCCGAGCGGCGTGACCGCCATGGAGATGATCACGATCGCCGTAAGCACGGCATTGGTGGTGGCATCGAACAGGCCGACGGCCGCCGCCGCGGCATAGAGCACGAAAGCGAATTCACCGCCCTGCGCCAGCAGCGTGGCGAGATAAATGCCGTCGCGGTGGCTCCCTTTGAACAGGCGCGCCGCGAAGTAGATGCCCCCCGACTTGACCAGCATGTAGGCCGGCACGCCCGCGAGGATCAGCGGCCAGTGGCGCGCGAGCACTGCAAGGTCGAGCGACATTCCGACGCCAAGGAAGAACAGGCCGAGCAGGATGCCGCGGAACGGCTCGATGTCGGCCTCAAGCTGGTGGCGGAAGGTTGATTCCGAAAGCAGCACGCCGGCCAGGAACGCACCCAAAGCCATGGACAGCCCGGTCATCTGCATGATCAGCGCCGCGCCCAGCACAACAAGCAGCGCCGCCGCGGTCATCACCTCGCGCGCATAGGCATCGGCAAGGATGCGAAAAAACGGATTGAGCAGCCAGCGTCCGGCCGCCACGAGCGCTGCGATGGCGGCGAGCGCAACGCCGATCGCGATCCAGCGGCTGCCGGCCGTTGCCTGCGGCGCAGCCGGCGCGAGAAACGCCACCAGCGCGAGCAGTGGAACGATGGCAAGGTCCTGCAGCAACAGGACCGACACGACCCGCTGCCCCACTGGCGTCGAGGTGTCGCCGCGTTCATCGAGAATCTGCGCGACGATGGCGGTGGACGACAGGGCGAAGCCCATGGCGGCGAGGAACGCCACGACCGGCGAAAACCCGGCAAGCATTCCGACGCCGGTGAGGAGTGCACCGCAGACCACAACCTGCGCGACGCCGAGTCCGAAGATCTCCCGCCGCAGCGCCCACAGCCGCGACGGCTGCATTTCGAGCCCGATGATGAACAGAAACATCACTACGCCGAGCTCGGCGACATGCAGGATCGCCTGTGGATCGGTGAACAGCCGCAGACCGAACGGGCCGATCGCGAGCCCGGCGGCCAGATAGCCCAGCACTGAGCCGAGCCCGGCCCGCTTGAACAGCGGGACGGCGATCACCGCCGCGCCGAGCAGCGCGACCACGTGTACCAGGTCCGTTCCCTGCTCCGCCGCTGCCACCTTAGCTCCCATGAGCCCTTCAGACCGGTTCAAGCCCAGTCGCGCTGGTTTATCCAAAGAGCCCGTGCGCAGCCAGCCGTTCGGATTGACTCGAAGTGCGCACATGTTAAGCAATCCGCGCATTTTGAGGGGTAGGCCTTCAGAATCGGCGGGCGATCCCCGCAACCGGCAGGTTTTCGATGACGCCGCCGAAATCGTCCCTCGCCGCGGTTGAATCCTCGGCCGATCTTTCTGACCAAGGCACGATGTCCGCAGTCCCGCGCACCCAGCACGACCGCATGGCGAACGCGATCCGCGCGCTCGCCATGGATGCCGTCGAGCAGGCGAAATGCGGCCATCCCGGCCTGCCGATGGGCGCAGCCGACATCGCGACCGTGCTGTTCACGCAATTCCTGACATTCGACCCGGCCCATCCAGCCTGGCCCGACCGCGACCGGTTCGTGCTCTCGGCCGGCCACGGCTCGATGCTGGTTTATGCGCTGCTCTATCTCCTCGGCTACGAGGCGATGACCATCGACGAGATCAAACGCTTCCGCCAGCTCGGCTCGCTGACGCCCGGCCATCCTGAGAACTTCATCACGCCGGGCGTCGAGACCACCACCGGCCCGCTCGGCCAGGGGCTCGCCAATGCGGTCGGCATGGCGATTGCCGAAGCGCATCTTGGCGCGACCTTCGGCAAGGAGGTCGTGAACCATCGGACTTATGTGCTCGTCTCCGACGGCGATCTCATGGAAGGCATCAGCCAAGAGGCGATCGCGCTCGCCGGCCATCTGAAGCTGAACAAGCTCATCGCGCTGTTCGACGACAACGGCATCTCGATCGATGGGCCATTATCGCTCGCCGACTCGGTCGACCAGGTGAAACGTTTCGAGTCCGCCGGCTGGAACGCGAGCCGCATCGACGGGCACGATCCGGACGCGATCGCCGCCGCCCTCGAAGCTGCGCAGACGTCCGATCGTCCGGTCATGATCGCCTGCCGCACCACCATCGGCTTCGGCGCGCCCACCAAGGCCGGCAAGGCGTCGTCGCACGGCTCGCCGCTCGGCGCCGACGAGATCGCGGGCGCACGCAAGGCGCTCGGCTGGTCGGAAGCGCCGTTCGACATTCCTGCCGATATTCGCGAGCTCTGGCGCACCGCCGGCAAGCGCGGGCAGGCGACGCACGCGGCCTGGTCGCAACGCGTGCAGGCGCTCGCTGCCGACAAGCGTGCTGATTTCGAGAGCCGCATCGCCGGCAAGCTGCCGCAGCAGCTTGCGACCGCCGTGCTGGCGGTGAAGAAACAACTCGCCGCAGCGCCGAAGGAGATCGCGACCCGTGTCGCGTCGGAACAGGTGCTGGAAGCGATTACATCAGCGGTCCCCGCGATGGTCGGCGGCTCCGCCGACCTTACCGGCTCCAACAACACCCGCACCAAGGCGATGAAGACGCTATCGGCGTCCGACTATGCCGGTCGCTTCATCCATTACGGCGTGCGCGAGCACGGCATGGCCGCCGCCATGAACGGCATGGCGCTGCATGGCGGCATCATCCCTTACTCCGGTACGTTCCTGGTGTTCTCCGACTACTGCCGGCCGGCGATCCGGCTTGCTGCGCTGATGGAGCAGCGGGTCATCCATGTGATGACGCACGACTCGATCGGACTCGGCGAGGACGGCCCGACCCATCAGCCGGTCGAGCACCTGGCGTCGCTGCGCGCGATCCCGAACCTCCTGGTGTTCCGGCCGTGCGACACGGTCGAGACCGCGGAATGCTGGCAGCTCGCGCTTGAAGCCCAAGATCGTCCGAGCGTCTTGGCGCTCACGCGGCAGAACCTGCCGCAACTCCGTCTGCAGTTCGACGAGAACAACCGCTGCGCCGGTGGTGCCTACGAGATCGTGCCCGCGGAAGGCAGGGCGCAGGCATCTTTGTTCGCATCCGGTTCCGAGGTCGCGATCGCCGTCGAAGCCAGGAAGCTTTTGTCGGAACGCGGTGTACTGGCGCGCGTTGTTTCGGTGCCAAGTTTCGAATTGCTCATGGAATCGCCGGAGCGTACGCGCCGCGCGGTGATCGGCAACGCTCCGGTCAATATTGCCGTCGAAGCAGGCATCCGTCAGGGTTGGGACGCCATCATTGGATCAGATGGCGCCTTTGTCGGCATGACATCCTTCGGAGCCAGCGCGCCTTTCAAGGACCTCTACAAGCATTTCGGATTGACGCCGCAGGCCGTCGCGGATGCGGCATTGAGCAAGCTCTGAAAAACGCTATAACGAGCGTCAGCGCTGGTCACTTTCGCCCGTCATGCCCGGCCTAGCGCAGTCAAGCTTGCGCAGACTGCGTAAACTTGTCTGCCGTGCCGGGCATCCACGTCTTAGGAACTCCGCAAGCGAGACGTGGTTCGCCGGAAGTCGCCCGGCCATGACAGTTGAACACTTGGGAGAACGAACGAATGTCCATTCGGGTCGCTATCAACGGGTTCGGACGCATCGGCCGCATGGTCCTGCGCGCCATCGTCGAGGCCAAGCGCAACGACATCACCGTAGTCGCCATCAACGACCTGGCCCCGCCGGAGACCAACGCGCACCTACTGCGCTTTGATTCCGTGCACGGCCGCTTTCCCGGCGAAGTGACGGTCAAGGGCGACACGCTTGACTGCGGCACCGGCCCGATCAAGGTGCTGGCCGAACGCGACCCATCAAAGCTGCCGTGGAAGGATCTTGGCGTCGACATCGCGCTCGAATGCACCGGCCTGTTCACGTCCAAGGAAAAGGCATCCGCGCATTTAAAGGCCGGCGCCAAGCGCGTGTTGATCTCTGCGCCCGCCGACGACGTCGATCTCACAGTCGTCTACGGCATCAACCACGACAAGCTTAGCAAGGACCACGTGGTGGTCTCGAACGCGTCATGCACCACCAACTGCCTGGTGCCGGTCGTAAAGGTGCTTCACGACGCCGTGGGCGTCGAGCACGGCATGATGACCACGGTCCACTCTTACACCAACGATCAGCCTTCGCAGGATCAGTACCACAAGGACCTATATCGCGCGCGCGCGGCGGCGCTCAACATGATCCCGACCTCGACCGGCGCCGCCAAGGCCGTCGGCCTCGTGCTGCCGGAGCTTAAGGGCAAGCTCGACGGCATCTCGATCCGCGTGCCGACGGCGAACGTCTCGGTCGTCGACCTGAAATTTGTGGCCAAGCGCGCGACCAACAAGGACGAGATCAACGGCGCCGTGAAGCGCGCGGCCGAACAGCAGCTCAAAGGCATTCTCGGCTACACTGAACGGCCCAACGTTTCGACCGACTTCAACCACGACCCGCATTCCTCGGTATTCCACATGGACCAGACCAAGGTGATGGATGGGAAGTTCGTATCGGTGATGTCCTGGTACGATAACGAATGGGGCTTCTCCAACCGCATGGTCGACACCGCAGTCGCGATGGGCAAGCTGCTCTGATTGCTTGTCCCGGACGCAGTGCAGCGCGCAGCGGTGCACTGCTGATCCGGACCCCGGTTAGACTTGTCACTTAGAAAGCGGGGTCCCGGTTCTGCAACGCATCACTTCGTGCTGCGTTGCGCCCGGGACACGAGGTCTGCAATGCCAAAGTTTCGCACCCTCGACGACGCCGCCGTAAAAAATAAGCGCGTTCTCGTCCGCGTCGACCTCAACGTTCCGACCGAGAACGGCAAGGTCACCGACGCCACGCGCATCGAACGGCAGGCGCCGACCATCACCGAGATCGCCGACAAGGGCGGCAAGGTGATCCTGTTGTCGCATTTCGGCCGGCCGAAGGGTCCCGATCCGTCGCAGTCGCTTCGCCCGATCGCGGAAGAGGTCGCGCGCGTGCTCAAGCGACCGGTCGCGTTCGCCGAGGATTGCATCGGCGAGAAGGCGGCGGCCGCGGTCGCCGCGATGAAGCCCGGCGACATTCTCTGCCTTGAGAACACGCGCTTTCACAAAGGCGAGGAGAATAACGATCCGGCTTTCGTTGCCGAGCTTGCGAAACTCGGCGACCTCTGGGTCAACGATGCCTTCTCCGCAGCGCATCGCGCCCATGCCTCGACCGAAGGCCTCGGCCACGTGCTGCCCGCCTATGCCGGGCGCAGCATGCAGACCGAGCTCGATGCGCTCGGTAAGGCACTCGATGCGCCGCAGCGGCCGGTGGCCGCAATCGTCGGCGGCGCCAAGGTGTCGACCAAGCTCGACCTGCTCGGCAACCTCATTTCTAAGGTGAACGTGCTGATCATCGGCGGCGGCATGGCCAATACCTTCCTGGTGGCGCAGGGCAAGAATGTTGGCAAATCGCTGGCCGAGCGTGACCTGGCCGGCACCGCGCGCGACATCCTCGCCAAGGCGAAAGCGCAGGGCTGCGAGATCGTGCTGCCGGTCGATGCGGTGGTGGCGAAGGAATTCAAAGCCAACGCGCCGTCGCGCGCCGTCTCGGTCGATGCGGTCGGCGATGACGAGATGATCCTGGACATCGGCCCCAGGAGCATCGAGCACGCGGTATCGGTGCTCGGACGGATCAAGACGCTGGTGTGGAACGGACCGTTCGGCGCGTTCGAGCTGGAACCGTTCGACAACGGAACCGTCGAAGCCGCTGAAGCGGCAGCGGAACTGACGGCAGCCGGCAAGCTTGTCTCGGTAGCGGGGGGCGGCGATACCGTAGCGGCGCTGAACGCTGCCGGCGCCGCCGAGCGTTTCACCTATGTTTCGACGGCGGGTGGCGCGTTTCTTGAATGGATGGAGGGCAAGGCCCTTCCCGGTGTCGAGGTGCTTCGGGTTTAGGCTACTCCGCTGCGCCGGGCGTGGCGGCTCAGAAGTCCGCAAGGCATCGAAGATCAAGGCCCTCCCGCTGCCGGCCATGGCGCAGCGGTATGCCCATGGTGAGCCTGATCCCAAATTCCACACGCAGCGCGACGCTGCGGAGTAGACGGGCCACGCGCCGGCCGGGTAGAAATTGCCTCGATCCGGGGCCGTTCCGCCCCGCCTGATTTTGGAGGAAAACGATGAACCTTGCGGAACTCAACAAGGTTGCAAATGCCATGGTGGCGCCGGGCCGCGGCATCCTCGCGGCGGACGAATCCTCCGGCACCATCAAGAAGCGCTTCGACGCAATCGGCGTGGAATGCACCGAGGACAGCCGCCGCGACTACCGCGAGATGCTGTTCCGTGCGACCGACGCGATGTCGAAATGCATTTCCGGCGTGATCCTCTACGACGAGACGATCCGCCAGAAGGCCAAGGACGGCACGCCGCTGGTCAAGCTGATCGAAAAGGCGGGCTCGATCCCGGGCATCAAGGTCGACAAGGGCGTGCAGCCGCTGCCGAACTGCCCAGGCGAGGTCATCACCGAAGGCCTCGACGGCCTCGGCAAGCGGCTCGACGAGTATCGCGAGCTCGGCGCGAAATTCGCCAAGTGGCGCGCGGTCATCGACATCGGCGCCGGCATCCCGACCTACACCTGCATCCACACCAACACTCACGCGCTGGCGCGCTACGCCGCGCTCTGCCAGCAGCACGGCATCGTGCCGATCGTCGAGCCGGAGGTGCTGATGGATGGCGACCACAGCATCGACCGCTGCTATGAGGTCACCGAGTTCGTGCTCAAGGAGCAGTTCCAGGAGCTCTACTATCAGCGCGTCGCGCTCGAAGGCATGGTGCTCAAGCCCAACATGGCGATCTCGGGCAAGAAGGCCTCAAAGCGCGCCGGCGTCGAGGAAGTCGCCGAGAAGACCGTGAAACTACTCAAGGCCTGCGTGCCGGGTGCGGTGCCGGGCATCGCGTTCCTCTCCGGCGGACAGTCGGACGAAGAAGCGACCGCCCATCTCGACGCCATGAACAAGATCGGTAACCTGCCCTGGGCGCTGACGTTCTCCTATGGCCGCGCGCTACAAGCTGCGCCGCAGAAGGCCTGGAGCGGCAAGTCCGAGAACGTGGCGGCCGCGCAACGCGCGTTCTCGCATCGCGCCGTGATGAACTCGCTCGCCGCACGTGGGCAGTGGAAGCAGGATTTGGAAAAGAAGGCGGCGTAATTCCACGTCGCCTGCGATGGCTCATTCCCGCGAAAGCGGGAATCCAGCACTGTTGCTTCTGGGTCCCCGCGTTCGTGGGGACGAGTGGCACATGGGCGAATCACTAAATGGGACATGCGCTTTCGCGATCACGTTTAGCCCGCCTTGGCGGGCAACGTCACACGAAAGCAGCTCGACGTCGGTGGCTGCTGTGCCACCGTCGCATCCCCACCATGCAGGCGCGCGATCTGGCGCACCAGCGACAGGCCGAGGCCGGTGCCGGTGCCGTCGCGCCCCAGGCGATGGAACGGAGCGAACACGCGTTCCCGTTCCGCGTCGGGGATCCCGGGACCCGCGTCAATCACGTCGAGAACCGCACGCGCTTCGGCGCACCGGAGCTTGATCCGCACCGGCGGCGCGCCATGCCGTTGCGCATTCTCCAAGAGGTTCCGAACGATACGCCGCAGCAAACGGGCTTCGCCGCGCACGATGGCCGGTGTGCCGTCGAGACTGCATCCCTCCATACGCACGCATTCCTCGGCTGCGATGGCCAGAAGATCGACGTCCTCCGCTGTCTGCAACGCTGGATTCGCGTTCAGCCGGCTCGACAGCAGAATCTCGTCGACCAGCGCATCGAGCTCGACGATGTCGCGTTCGATCTGCTCCTTGTACTTGGTATCCCGCGTCTGCTGATAGAGCTCGATCCCGAGCCGTAGCCGCGACAGCGGCGTGCGCAGCTCGTGAGAGGCATTGGCGAGCAACAGGCGGTGGGCATTCACCAGGTCCTGGATGCGCACGGCAGAGTGGTTGAAAGCCTCCGCCACCTGCGCGACCTCGTCACGGCCTTCGACCTCGACGCGGGTGTCGAGATTGCCGGCGCCGAATGTTTCGACACCGGTCTGCAGACGTTCCAGCCGGCGCGTCAGCCCGCGCACCACCGGATAGGCGCCGACCGCCACCGCAAGCGCTATGCTTCCAAGCAGGAGCAGAAGCCCGAACAGCGGCGCACGATGGCGCAGCGGCGCCCGTACGACGAACCACCGACCGTCCGGCAATTGCACGCTCCAAGCGCCACGAAACCATCCTGGCCGAGCGCGCGGTGGCGGACTGGGCAAGGGACGGCCGGCCGATGCAATAAGCTCCCTACCGGGATCGAACAACGCAACGTCGGCACCGAGCCGGCTTCCCAGGCGGTCGATGGCGGCCCGCTGCGCCTCTCGCGTAGCAGTCGCGGCCGGTAGCGCACTGGCGACAAGCTCGCCCGCCATTTCGAGCCCATGCGTTGCCATCGAATTCTCTGCCGTGAAACGCCACAGCGCGCCGACCGTCAGCACGACCAGGACGAGACTGGCGATGATGGTGAGATAGATCTTCTGGTACAGGCGGCGCATGTCAGTCCTGCGCCTTGGCGAACACGTATCCGGCGCCGCGCACGGTGATCACGCGACGTGGATTCTTCGGATCGTCTTCTATGGCCGCACGGATACGCGAAATGTGCACGTCGATCGACCGGTCAAAAGCCTCGAGCGGTTCGTTGCTGAGCAAATCCATGATGACGTCGCGCGACAGCACGCGCCCCGCATGCCGGGCGAGGACGAGGAGAAGCGCGAACTGGTGGCCGGTCATGGAACGAATCTCTCCGTCGAGCCGGACGACACGCGCGCCAATGTCGATCTCCAGCCGCCCGAATCGCATCAAGTCTGATTCTTCATGCCCCTTCGCGCGGCGCAGGATGGCGCGCAGACGCGCGAGCAGTTCTCGCGGTTCAAACGGCTTCGGCAGGTAGTCGTCGGCCCCGAGCTCCAGGCCCACAACACGGTCCATCGCGTCACCGCGGGCCGTGAGCATCAGGATCGGCGTTCGTCCACGCGCGCGGATGCGCCGGCAGACCTCGAGACCGTCCAAGTCCGGCAGCATCAGGTCGAGAATGACCAGATCGAACGGCCCACGCGCGAGCATCGCGATGCCGGTCTCGCCGCGTCCTGCCGCGCTGACGTCAAATCCGGCCTCGCCGAGATAGCTTTTCACCATCTCGGCGAGACCTGGATCGTCCTCGATGAGCAAGATGCGGTCAGTCACCGGGCTATTCTAACCGCGATGCCAGCCCCATCTACCCCATCGATGCGCATGCATCGTATCGATCCGCTCGGCGATCTTCCGGCGCTGCTCAACCGTCAGGATGCTGGCGGCATCGGCGATCGCCTGTGAAAGCCTGCGGGTGGCCTGATCCGCGAGCGCCATCTGTTCGGCGCGCAATGATTCGATCGCCGCCCGGTCGATCGTGGTCTGCGTCAGCAACTCCCGTCCGCGCTGGCGCGAATTCATCGCCTTCTCACGAAATGGAACAAGATCACGGACAGCCGAGCGGACGATGGTCCGCAGCCGCTCCTGTTGTTCAGCCGTCGCATCCACTTCGATCGCGAGATGACGCACCATGCGGTCGGCGCGATCTTCGATCGCAGCGGGATCGAATGTCTGACTCCAGAATGGCCGCGAATGCCACGGCGGCCCAAAACCCTGGCTGAACGCGCTGCTCGCGAACGCCGCGGCGATGGCGGCGACTACGACGACAATTGCGACGAGAAAAATCCGGCTCGCGGGGTTCGCCGGCTGCCGAGGCTGTTCCGGGCGCGTTGCGAGGTCATGGCTTGTATTGGGAGCTGTCATGGTTGGATCCCTTGATGTTGATTGTCCGGGCAACATCGCCCGATCCCGGCAATCTCCATCGCAGGCGTTTCGGCGGCTTCTCGGAATTGTAAAGTTTTGTAAAACGCCCGCTTGGCGAGGTTGCACATCACCCCATCGTCAACCGGTTGCACACGGAGATGACGCGTATTGCCGCGACCCGGACCTGCAGAGCGCTTGCCTCATCCCCTGTGCGCAGCCGCCGATTGCGGAATCCCAGCGCGGCATCAATCAGAAATCGCAAGCGGGGCGGACTGGTGAAGAGCTTGGGGCTCGCGCGGACGATTTAGGGCTGCGGATCCTGCCACCTTTACCCTCTTGTAGGGCTACGGGTCTACAAACGCCCCCAAACCGCCTGATTGCAAGGGCAATCGACCCGTCATGGCGACCCGACAGCAACCATCCGAGCCGCGGCGCCCCGCCCCGCGTCTCTATCTCGTGACGGCGCCAACCGCCGAACCGGCGCGGCTCGCGGACACGCTCGCGGATGCGGCTGGCGCTGCCGATGTGGCCGCCGTCCTGGTGCCGCTCACGGGCGACGACGAGCGTGCCCTGCTCAACGGCCTCAAGGTGCTGGCGCCGGCGGTGCAAAGCGCCGGCGCCGCCTTGCTGCTCGATGGCCGCCCCGACCTTGTCGCACGCGCGGGCGCCGACGGCGCACACCTCATTGGGATCGATGACTTCAGCACCGCGGTCGCTTCCCTGAAGCCGCAGCGGATCGCGGGCTGTGGCGGCCTGTCGACCCGTCACGATGCGATGCTCGCGGTCGAAGCCGGCGCCGACTACGTGATGTTCGGTGAGCCGGATGAAAACGGACATCGGCCATCATTCGAGGCCGTGCTCGAACGCGTCGAATGGTGGGCCGAGGTCTTCGAGATCCCGTGCGTGGGTTACGCCATGACCCTGGACGAGATCGCCCCGCTGGTAGCCGCCGGTGCCGACTTCATCGCCGTGGGCGTGTTCACCTTCGACGATCCGCGCGGCCTTGCCGCAGCGATGAAAGATTGCATGGCTCGCCTGGTCATTCCGGGGGCCGTGCAATGACGCATTTCCGGCGTCACTTGATCCGTCACTTGGCGGTGTTGTTGGCGGGCGCGTGGGGAATCACACTCGGCGCGTCCACGATCGCGCAATCGCAGATCGTTCCCAGGGGCGCGGCCGGCGCGCCCAGGGAAGCTCCTCCCATACCTCCCCAGACCATTCCCAATGTTCCTCCGGCCATTCCCAATGCTGCTCAGGCGGCTCCCAACAGCGGTGGCGGCGCACCAAGGGAAACTCTCAAACCGTCTCAGGTCACCCCTGACAGCGTGATCGGCGCACCGCGGGAAGCACCGGCGAAGCCCGAACCGCGTCGCAAGCGCCCGCGACAGAAACCGGTGGCGCGGCCTAAGCACGCCCCAACACCGCCTCCAGCCGCGGCGCAACCATTAGTCACGCCACCGCCCGTCGCCACGCCGACGCCGAAACCTGCCTCACCACCCACCGCTGCCGCGCCGGCCGACCCACCGGCGGAGGGGAGCGCAAACGCGGCCTTTGCCGCATTTCAACGCGGCCATTACAAGACCGCGCTCACGATCGCGACCCAACGGGTCGAGCAGAACGACGACGTCAAGGCGATGGCGCTCCTGGGCGAGCTTTATGCCTCCGGCCTCGGCGTGCAACAGGACGACGGCAAGGCGATCGAATGGTACCAGCGCGCCGCCGACCGCGGCGACCGCGAGGCGATGTTCGCGCTGGCGATGCTGCGCATGGCGGGGCGCGGCGGCTTCGTCAATCGGGACGAGGCCGCGAAACTGCTCGCCGCCGCTGCACGGCTCGATCATCCGCTGGCATCCTACAATCTCGGGATGCTCTATCTTCAAGGCCAACTGTTCCCGCGGGACTTCGCGCGCGCGGCAGAACTTTTCCGTGTCGCCGCCGAAGCCGGCAGCCCGGAAGCGCAATACGCGCTTGCCGCGCTCTACAAGGAAGGCCGCGGTGTGAAGAAGGACGTGGTCGAAGCGACGCGGCTGCTCTACCTCGCCGCTGTCGCCGATTTTGTCGATGCGCAGGTCGAATATGCGATCGCGCTGTTCAACGGTTCCGGCGTCGCCAAGAACGAGGAGGAGGCTGCCCGCTTCCTCGAGCGCGCGGCGCGCCGCGGCAGCCCGATCGCGCAGAACCGCCTCGCCCATATCCTCGTCATCGGACGCGGCCTTCCCGCCGATCCGGTCGAGGCGATCAAGTGGCACTTGATCTCGAAAGAGGGCGGCGCCAGCGACCAGAAGCTTGACGCATTCATGCGGGCGCAGAATGCCGACACAATCGCGGCCGCGACCAAGGCGGCGCATCCCTCGATCGAGGCGCTCAGGCTCGCCCGCGAGCCGCGCTCTTGACGCCGCCGCCCGCGCCGGGCAGACCCACGCGCTCGTAAATCGTCTGTCGCAACGGGCACGCCATGCTCCGCTCCGCCCTCCTCAACGTCATGATCAAGGCCGCACGCAAGGCCGCGCGGGGGCTTAAGCGCGACTTCGGCGAAGTCGAGCACCTGCAGGTGTCGCTCAAGGGCCCGGCCAACTTCGTCACCGCCGCCGACCGGAAGGCGGAAGAGATTTTGCGCGAGGAATTGGGCACCGCGCGTCCCGGTTACAGCTTTTTGGGCGAGGAAGGCGGGCGGCACGAGGGAACCGACAAGACACATACGTGGGTCGTCGATCCACTCGACGGCACATCGAACTTCTTGCACGGCATCCCGCATTTCGCGATCTCGATCGCGCTCGAGCGCGAGGGCACCGTCGTCGCCGGACTGATCTACAATCCCGCCAACGACGACCTGTTCACCGCAGAGCGTGGCAAGGGCGCCTTCCTCAACGACACGCGCCTGCGCGTGGCGGCGCGTCGCCGTCTCGCCGATTCAGTCATCGGGTGCGGGCTGCCGCATCTCGGGCGCGGCGATCTCGCGCTCGGTGCGCGGGAGATCGCGGCCGTGCAACCGTACGTGGCGGGGCTGCGGCGGTTCGGATCGGCCGCGCTCGATCTCGCCTGGGTCGCCGCAGGACGGCTCGACGGCTATTGGGAGCGCAATCTGTCGCCGTGGGACATCGCCGCCGGGCTGATCATGGTGCGCGAAGCCGGCGGCTATATCACCGACGTCGATGGCAAGGAAACGACACCCGCGACGCTCGATGTGCTCGCGGGCAACGAGACAATCCACCGTGAGATGTTGAAGGTCCTGAAGACGGCGGGGAAGGACGCGTAGGAAATCTCGTCACTCCGGGCCGGGTGGAACCCGGAATCCATAACCATCGCTGCAACCACCGCTGCGGAGTATGGATTCCGGGCTCGCGACCGACGGGTCGTGCCCCGCAATGACGACGGGTCGTGCCCCGCAACGACAGAGCGTACTTACAACGCCTTCAGCAGCGCGTCGCCGCCGGAGACTTCGACCTTGCCGGGGGATTCCTCGACATTGAGGATTTTCACCGTGCCGTCGTCGACCAGCATGGCGTAGCGGCGCGAGCGCGTGCCGAGCCCACCAGCGGAGCCGTCGAAGGAGAGGTCGGTCGCCTTGGCGAATTCGCCGTTGCCGTCGGCGATGAAGTCGACGCCTTCGGCCGCCGTTGCCTTCTTCCATGCATCCATCACGAACACGTCGTTGACCGCAGTCAGCGCGACGGTATCGACGCCCTTGGCCTTGAGCGCGGCAAGGTTCTGCACGATCGAGGGGACGTGCATCTTGTGGCAGGTGCCGGTGAAAGCGCCGGGCACCGCGAACAGCGCGACCTTCTTGCCGTTGAAAATCTCGTCGGTGGTCTTCCACGCCGGCCCCTCGGCGGACATGACTCGAAATTTGGCGCTGGGAAGCTGATCGCCGACCTTGATGGGCATGATGCTCGTCCTCTCGTGACTGATGGCTTTTTGAACTGCAGTCCGCCGACGGCAAATGCGCCGCCAGCGGGACTAGTGTCCGAATCCGAAGTTCGCTCGATTTTGCGGCACGTTCGTTTAGCGAACTTCGGATTCAAAGGGACACTAGCACTTAAACAGGTTTGCTAGTGTGGCTTCGGTTCAAAAGTTCGCTTGCGACCCAGCCGCAAGGCATGGCGAACTTCTGAACCGCCACACTAGCCGGGAGCACAAACTAACCGGCTGAGCGAATTAGTCGAGACGGGTGGCAACCTCGATCGATCGGCCAGGGGCGACCGCGGTCAGCGTCAAAACCGCGCCCCGGTAGCTCGCTCCAGAGGGAGCGCCGTCGAGATCGAATACGAAACGCTGAAGTCCGGCGGGAGCACCCGCGACCGGCGTCGGCACCGGCAAGGCCCATTGCTGGTTCGGGCCTTCGACGAACAGGTCGACACCCGCAGGTCCTGCCACATCCACCACCACGCGTTCCTTGTCGTTCGCGCCATGCTCGCGCCGCAGCGAGCGGATTGCCAGATCGCCGCCGTCGCCGAGGTGCCGCCGCTTCGGCACGCGCCGTTCGGCGGCGGTCAGCGCGGCATCCTGCGAGGCGCGGCCGCTCGTCAGCGTCAATTCGCTGCGCGCCTCCGCGGGCACGCAGAGCTTTTCGCAGATGGCGTATTGGAGCCGCAGGTGCAGCGAGACCGGTTTGCTCGCGTGCTGTGGGACGATATGCAGCGGGAAGATGACGCCGCCGGAATATCCAATCGACGCGCCGCCACTGTCGACCATCCGCTCCGGCGCCGGCCACAGCACGTCAACCTTTTTCACATTGCGCGAGCCGTCAAAACTGAATTGTGGCGGTACGCCTGCGTCGCCCGGATACCGCCAGTAAGTATGCCATCCCCGCTTCAGCCGGATTTCGACTCCAGCCCGCAGATACGGAGCGTCGGCAGGTCGCGCTCCCGCGATGATGCGCACACCGCTGCGGGCGTCGCCGTCCCAGTTCGTGACGTCTTCGGTCGCCGATGCTTGGACCACGCCAAGCACCGCGCCAAGCGCAACGCCGGCGGTATATATCGCCGCGGCAAGCCGCAACCGATCGATCCTGGCTAACATGCACATCGCTTTACCGGCCAAGTCTATTCTTCGCCATTGAAATCATCGTGAGGGCTCAGGAACGGCCCCTAGAGGACGACACATGAAAGACATAGATGCTATTTTGAATCGTCGCGTGCCGCCGCCGCTTGCGGCGAAATGAACCAATCCAGGTGTCTCGTCGTTGCAATCAGCAGGCAATGGAGTAGCATTTCGCCATGAAACTCGGTCGCAAGACAGGCAAACGTGACGAAACCCCTGCGAAGCCCGAGCCGGAAACCGGCAAGCCCGCGGTCGACGTCAGCGTGACCCGGTCCGGACGCGGAAAAAGCAGGACTCGTGGCTCAAATCCCCGGCGCGGCTATCTCGACGGCCAGATGCTGATTGCGATGCCGTCCATGGGCGACGACCGCTTTTCCCGCAGCGTCATCTACGTTTGCGCTCACTCGTCCGATGGCGCCATGGGCATCATCGTGAATCAGCCGGTATCGAACATCAGTTTTGCTGACCTTCTGGTGAAACTCGATGTGATCCCTGCGTCCGACCTGATCGAGCTTCCCTCGAGCGCAGGCGGCGTGAAGGTGCTCAAGGGTGGTCCGGTTGAAACCGAGCGCGGATTCGTCTTGCATTCGAACGATTTCTTTATCGAGAATTCGACCTTGCCGATCGATGACGGAATCTGCCTCACTGCGACGCTCGATATCCTTAAGGCGATCGCGCGCGGCACAGGCCCGGCCAACGCCGTGCTCGCCCTCGGCTATGCCGGCTGGGCACCGGGCCAGCTCGAGAACGAGATTCATCAAAATGGCTGGCTGCATTGCTCCGCTGACGCTGAGCTCGTCTTCGGCAAAGACAACGACGGCAAGTACAACAAGGCGCTGAAGAAGATCGGCATCGATATCGGGATGCTGTCCGGCGAAGCCGGGCACGCCTGATACCCCGGGGGAACGCCGGGGATGACGCCGTCGTGTTCCTTCAAGGCCGCCCATGAGATGGCCGCATGCCGGGGGCACCGCCGACATGCGTCACTGCTTGTTTGATTGCAGCCGCCGAAATAGCAGACGTCGAAATCAGCGTGCGAGCTCAAGCCGCTCGGACTGCAACAGATGGCGCGCATCGTCGGCGCTCATCGGCTCTCCGAAGACGTAGCCTTGTGCGTATTCGCAGCCGAGCTGGTAGAGCTCGACGGCGTCGGAATCGGTCTCTGCACCCTCCGCCACCACCTCCATGCCGAGGTCATGCGCCATCGCGATGATCGAGCGCAGGATCACCGGCCGCTGGCCTTTGTTCGACGCGCGCACGAACGACTGGTCGATCTTGATCGTATCGAACGGGAACCGTTGCAGGTAGGCGAGCGACGAATGGCCGGTACCGAAATCGTCGAGCGCAAGGCCGGCGCCGAGCTCGCGGATGCGCTGGAGCATCTGCGCCGCGTGCTCCGGATTTTCCATTACCAATGACTCCGTCAGCTCGAGCTTGAGCGTGCCGCGCGCAAGCCCCGAGCGCGCGATCACCGTGCGCAGATCATGTACGAGGTCTTGCCGCAGCAACTGGCGCGACGACACGTTGACGCTGCAGAACACCGGATCGCGTTGGCGAATCGTGCGCTGCCACTGCCCGAGCTGGCGCGCGGCGCGCTCCAGCACGAACAATCCGAGATCGACGATCAAGCCGATCTCTTCGGCGATAGTGATGAATTCGGCCGGCGACATGCGGCCCATCTTGGGATGATCCCACCGCGCCAAGGCCTCGAAGCCCGCCACCGACCGGTCCTCCAGCCGGACGATCGGCTGGTAGAGGAGCGTGATTTCTTCGCGCTCGAGCGCCCGGCGCAACTCCGATTCGAGCGTGAGGCGGTCGGTCTTGCGCGCACGCATCGACGGCTTGAACACTTCGATGCGGTCGCCGCCGATACGCTTGCAGTGATACATCGCAAGCTCGGCATCCTTGAGCACCTCGTCGGCGCGGGTCGGCTGGCCGTCGGCAAGCGCAATCCCCATCGAGGCGGTCAGGAAGATCTCGCGGTCGTTGAACGTGATCGGCGCACGCAATGCCCGCCGCAGGGTCTCGGCGAAGGCGATGATGCGCTCCGATTCCTTCTCCGACAGGAGGATCAGCGCGAACTGGTCGCCGGACAGCCGCGCCAGCGTGTCCTGCGGCTTCAACAACCGCCCGAGCCGGCGCGCCAGTGTGAGCAGGATGGAATCGCCGACGGCGATGCCGACCGAGTCGTTGACCTGCTTGAAACGGTCGAGGTCGATGACCACCACCGTCGGCTTGATGCCCGGATCGACTTTGGAAAGCGCCAGCACGGATTCGAGCCGGTCGACAAACAGCTCACGGTTGGGCAGGCCGGTGAGATTGTCGTGCACGGCGTCGTGCAGGAGCCGTTCCTCGGCATTCTTGAATTCGGTGACGTCGGTGATGGTGCCGACAAGCCGCACCACCTCACCGTCCGAGCCGACCACCGGCCGCGCCTTGAGCGCGAACCACATGTAATGGCCGTCGGGCGTCCGCAGGCGGAAGTCCTGCACCAAGCGGCCGCGCCGCTGCTCCAGCACGCTGTCGAGCGCGGCACGGAAACGATCGCGGTCGAGCGGATGCAACACCTCGAGCCAGCGCGCCGCCGGACCTTCGAGCGATCCGCGCTTGAGGCCGAGCAGCGACTCGGTCTCCGGACTGGTGAACACCTTGTCGGCGGAAACGTCCCAGTCCCAGATCATGTCGCCGGCGCCCGTCAGCGCGAGCGCGCGTCTTTCGACATCGGAGACAATGCCGTGGGTGATGCCGCCAGCAAAGGCGTGCTGCATCACCGTGAAGCCGATCAGCATCACGATCAAGACGAGACCGCCGAGCAACGCCGGACCGACGATATCATTGGTGACAACACCGGTGATGGCCGCGCCGGCGGCGATCGTCCACACCAGCATCAACAGCCAGGTCGGGATCAGCAGCACCGCCCGGTCGAAGCCGTGGGTGGCGAGATAGATCACCAGACAGAAGCCGAACAGCGATACCGCAAGCAACGACAGCCGCGCGATGCCCGACGCGATCGAAGGGTCGACCAGCGCGAGTGCGATCAATAGCCCAAGGATCGCGAGCCAGCCGATCGTGATGTGGGAATAGCGCACGTGCCAGCGGTTGAGATTGAGATAGGCGAACAGGAACACCAGCAACGTTCCCGCCAGTACGGCTTCGCCGGAGGCACGCCAGACCTGCTCGGCACCGGCGGACATGTCGAACACCTTGCCCCAGAAACCGAAATCGATGCCGATATAGACGAGCACTGCCCAGCTCAGCGCGGCGGCGGCTGGGAACATCACGCTGCCCTTCACCACAAACAGAATGGTAAGGAAGAGCGCGAGCAGGCCCGCGATGCCGATCACGATGCCGTAGTAGAGCGTGATGCTGTTGATCTTGTCCTTGTAGGCGTCGGGTTCCCACAAGTAGATCTGTGTAAGTTTGTTGGTGCGCAGTTCGACGACGTAAGTCATCACCGCGCCGGGATCGAGCGTGATGCGATAGACGTCGGCGCCGGTGGCGACCTGGCGCTCGGGCCGATCGCCGCTCGATGTGATCGTCACCACGCGCGGTAGTCCGAGATCGGGCCACAGCAACCCCGAACCCACCAGCCGGTAATGCGGAATGACGATCAGCCGGTCGATCTGCTCATTGCCGGAGTTGGCGAGCGCAAACACCGCCCAATTGAGGTTGCCGTCGCGCGCGCGCACGTCCATGCGCTGCACGATGCCGTCCGGTCCAGGCGCGGTCGACACCAGGATGCGGTCGGTCTCGGTGCGATGGCGCTCGACCGCTGCCGTCAGGTCGATCGCGGCCGCGTCGAGCCGCACGCCGATGGCCTCGACGGCCCTGGCCGGCTGCAATCCGCCCAACAGGATCGCGCAGGCCGCCAAAAATGCCGCCAGGACTCCGATGAGGCGGGTAACAAGCAAGCTGCGACCTCCGGGCGTTCGAAGCCATTCAGCAAGGGCGGGAAGCTGACTGGGGTCGGCTAACATTACGTCGATTTCGCGGCCCTTTGCGCGCATTGCCTGGACCGCCGGTCGGCTTGGTCTCATCATTACAGCCGTATCATAGCTCAAACGGTCAGGACGATCTTGCCGATATGGGCGCTCGCCTCCATCCGGGCATGGGCGGCCGAGGCCTGCGCCAGCGGAAACGTCGAGTCCAGGACCGGCCTCACCTTGGCCGTGGCGATCAGCGGCAGCACGTGCTGCTCGACACCGCGCGCGATTGCGGCCTTGTCGGCGACCGGCCGCGAGCGCAGCACCGATCCCGTGTGGGTCAACCGCTTCAACATGATGCGGCGGAAGTCCACGGTCGCCTTGGGCGAGCCCTGAAAGGCGATCTGCACGATACGTCCTTCGACGCCGGCCGCTTCGTAGTTGCGCTCGATGTAGTCGCCGCCCACGATGTCGAGAATAACATCGGCACCCTTGCCGCCGGTCGCGCCCTTGGTCGCGGCGACGAAGTCTTCGGTCTTGTAGTTAATCGCGAGGTCGGCGCCGAGCGTGCGGCAAGCTTCGCACTTCTCGGCCGAGCCGGCGGTGGTGATCACACGCGCACCGGTCTCGTGTGCGAGCTGGATCGCGGCCGTGCCGATGCCAGATGAACCGCCATGCACCAGCAGAGTCTCACCCGCCTTGAGCCCTCCCCGCTCGAACACATTGTGCCAAACCGTGAAGAAGGTCTCCGGGATCGCCGCCGCCTCGGTCATCGACAATCCCGGCGGCACCGACAGGCAGTGGCTCTCATGCGCGAGGCAATCCTGGGCGTAGCCGCCGCCGACCACCAGCGCCATCACGCGATCGCCGACTTTCCAACGCGTCACACCGGGACCAAGCGCGGCCACCTCGCCGGCGATCTCGAGACCGGGAATGTCGGTGGCCCCTTTGGGCGGCGGATAGAGTCCCTGCCGCTGCATCACGTCCGGGCGATTGACGCCGGCGGCCGCAACCTTCACGAGCACCTCGCCCTCGCCCGGCTGCGGAACGGGACGCTGCTCCGGCACCAGCACCTCGGGTCCGCCAGGCGCACGAATGATGATCGCGGTCATGGTTGAAGGGACTGTCATGGAATTGTCCTTGCGTAAGGACCGCGAGTGGTACACCGGCCGTCGCACCCGTGCTAGTGTGGCGGTTCAGAAGTCCGCATCATTCTCGCGGCGAGTCCGACATGCGGACTTCTGAACCAAAGCCACACTAGATTCAAAGCTTTGCTAGTGTCCTTCGATTCCGAAGTTCGTATAGGAGGTCGCTGCAAAATGATACGAACTTCGGAATCGGGACACTAGCCTTTCGGACCCCGAGACTTGAAATGTTCCAGGACGCCCGATCGATGGTCGACTCCACCTCCCCCGAACGCGCCACCATGTATGGTTCCAACCGGCTGCAGATCGGCCTGTTCGGGTCGAACTGTTCATCCGGCCGCGCCGTCACGATGGTGCCGGAGCGCTGGTCGGGAAGCTGGCCGGACAATCTCAAGCTCGCGCGCATGGCGGACGAGGCCGGCATCGATTTCCTGCTGCCCATTGCACGCTGGAAAGGCTATGGCGGCGACACCGATTATCAGGGCGCCACCCTCGAGACGCTGACCTGGGCGTCCGGCCTGCTCGCCTCGACCAAACGCATCACCGTGTTCGGCACCGTGCATGCGCCGCTGTTCAATCCCGTGATCGCCGCCAAAGAATGCGTGACCGCCGACCATATCGGCAACGGCCGCTTCGGGCTCAATCTCGTCGTGGGCTGGAACGAGGGCGAGTTCGAGATGTTCGGCGTCGAGCAGCGCGAGCACGAAAAGCGCTACGAGTATGCGCAGGAATGGATCGACGCCATCAAGCAGATCTGGTCGCCGAAATCGGATTTCGATTTCGAAGGCGAGTATCTCAAGCTCAAGGGCATCCGCGCCAAGCCGAAGCCCGTCGGCGGCTCGCGTCCGCTGATCATGAACGCCGGCGCATCGCCCACCGGGCGCGCCTTCGCGGTGCGCAACTGCGACGCCTTCTTCCTGCAAGCGTCGCGCACATCGACTGAGGAAACGGCCGCCAGCATCAAGAAGGCGAAGGACCTCGCACGTGAACAGGGCCGCGAGATCGGCTGCTATTCGGTTGGCGTCGTCACCTGCCGCCGCAGCAAGAAAGAGGCGGAGGATTATTACCGCCATGTCATCCTAGAGAACGCCGATTTCTCGGCGATCGACCGAATCCTCGCGATGAAAGACATCACGCCCGAAACCAAGGGCCACGAGGAATTCAAGCGCCAGCGCCACTTCTATGCCAACGGCATGGGCGGACTGCCGATCATCGGCGACCCCGACCATGTGGCCAAGACGATGGCGGAGCTCAGCCATGCCGGCCTCACCGGAATAGGAATCTCGCTGGTGAATTATCTCGACGAGCTGCCGTTCTTCTGCGACGAGGTGCTGCCGCGGCTCGAGCGCATGGGTGTGCGTGAGAAGCGTCGGCACAGCCAGGCGCTATCGGCGTAGCGGAGACGGCTAGTGTGGCGGATTTGACGTTCCAGCATTTCCGCGCGTCCGTCGTAGGAACGTCAAATCCAAAGCCACACTAGCAAGCTACTAGATGCTAGTGTCCCTTTGGTTCCGACGCTTGTAAACGCGTGTGCGGCAAAGGGATACAAGCGTCGGAACCAGGACACTAAGCATGAACGACGATGACGATCGGCCGAAGAAAAAGATCACACATGAGATTGGCCAGGATCTTTATCTGCTCTCGGTCAAGGAGCTCGAGGAACGCATCGCGCTGCTCGCCGAAGAGATCGAGCGGCTGAAAGCATCGATCGCGAGCAAGCAATCGTCCCGCGGCGCCGCCGATTCATTTTTCAAGAAGTGAGCGCTCCTCACGGAATTAGTGAGCGCTCTTCATTCGCGTGCGCGTGCCATGCCTGTCGCGGCGCGACGACCACGTCGCTGCAAAATTATCCGTTCGCTTAATGGCTTGTTAAGCTTTCCCCTTCATTACTAGTTTGTCCATCTTCTGGACATTGAGTGGCTCCTGTCCACTCTGTTTGACGCCTCCCTGTTTAACTTTTGAGCCGCCGGCAACGGCGGCTCCTTTTTGTTTGTGTCCCATTTTGGGCCAGCACCGCGCTATTCGGTGGCAGCCCGCAATACCGCCCGCCGCAAATTGTTCGCCGTCCGTGCTCCAACTCGTGGCGAGCGGCAACTATGTCTGCACGTTCGCCTTCTAGCTGTGGACAGAAGCGCGGCCCAGGCGCAATCCTGATCGTCTCGCCGCTTAGTGTGGCGGGTCAGAAGTTCGCCATACTTCGCGGCCAGGTCGCTAGCGAACTTGTGAACAAAAGCCACATTAGCGAACTTGTTAAGTGCTAGTGTGGCGGTTCAGAAGTCCGCATCATTCTTGCGGCGAGTCCGACATGCGGACTTCTGAACCAAAGCCGCACTCGATTCAAAGAGTTGCTAGTGTCCTTCGATCCCGAAGTTCGTATAACAGGCCGCCGCGAAATGGTACGAACTTCGGAAGCGGGACACTAGTGTCCCTTTGAATTCGAAGTTCGCTCACGAATGTGCAGCACGATCCGGCGAACTTCGGGATTCGGGGACACTAATGGGGCGCACGACCAAGAAAATTTCGTCGTATTGTGTGGGGCGTGTGACATGTCTGAGATGACGGCCAACGAAGTCGCCGTTTCATTTGGCGAGCGGCTGGCGAATTCGCAAGCGTTCAGCAATCTGTTCCGCGACGGGATGGCGCTGGTGGAGGAGACCGCGAGTTATCTCGACGGTCCCGGCCGTCAGGAATCGAAGAAGCTCGATCGTAACGCCGCGCTCGCCTACGCGACCGAGAGCATGCGGCTGACGACGCGACTGATGCAGCTTGCGTCTTGGCTGCTGCTGCATCGCGCGGTCAAGGAAGGCGAGATGTCGCTCGCCCAGGCCAACAAGGAAAAGGCCAAAGTGAAGCTCACCGCCGTCGACAACGACGACGACAATTACAAGGTCCTGCCGGAACGGCTGCGTCACCTGATCGATCGCTCGCGCCATCTGCATGGAGCGATCCGCCGGCTCGACAACACGATGCACACACGGCCCGACGCCGCACATATCGCGCCGGACAATCCGGTCGAACGCCAGCTCGGCCTCCTGAAGGCCGCGTTCGAGCGGGAGTGATCCGGTCTGCCGTACGCCGCGGGTGCCGACCAAGAGCAAAAAGCCCCGCTCGCGCGGGGCTTTGCATTTCGGAAGACCCGAAGAACTATTTCTTGAGTCCGAGGCCCGCGAACTTCTTCTGGAAGCGCGAGAGCCGACCGCCGCGGTCGAGCAGTTGCTGCTGGCCGCCGGTCCAGGCCGGATGCGACTTCGGGTCAATGTCGAGGTGCAGGGTGTCGCCTTCCTTGCCCCAGGTGGTGCGGGTGGTGAACTCGGTACCGTCGGTCATCACCACCTTGACGGTGTGATAGTCGGGATGAATGTCGGCCTTCATGGGTCCTCGCAGGGCGCGGAAATTTGCGCGCTCTATATCGTGGACGCCGTTTTGAAGCAAGCGGCGCCCTTAAACGCCAATTGCGGGCTCGTAGCGCTGGAGCGGGCCTTCACCGGATTGCCAGCGGCCCTTCCGGCAGGCACTGCCGGAGCGTAAGGTTGCGTCGCGATGAATGTGGTCGAACGAGCGCCCTCGCAAGGGTCGAGCCTGCCTGCGGAACTGCCGCAACCAGCGGCGAAATCGCCGCCCACACAGCCGTCGGCGCCCCGCGGCCCGAAGCTTCGGCCGCTGCTCTCGCTCATTCCTTACGTCGCGCGCTATCGCGGGCGGGCGCTCGCGGCACTCGCTGCATTGCTGGTCGCGGCGCTGGCAACGCTGGCGGTTCCACTCGCCGTGCGCCGCATGATCGACTTCGGGTTCACCCACCAGGGCCTGAACCTGATCGACAGCTATTTCGCTGTGATGATTGCGGTCGCCGGCGTGCTCGCGGTCGCAAGCGCGGCGCGCTACTACCTCGTCATCACGCTTGGCGAACGCATCGTCGCCGATCTGCGCAGCGACGTGTTCAGTCACCTCACTGCGCTTTCGGTCTCCTATTTCGACCAGACCAAGACCGGCGAAATCCTCTCGCGACTGACGGCCGACACCACTCAGATCAAGTCCGCGGTCGGCGCATCGGTGTCGGTCGCGTTGCGCAACATCGTGCTGTTCGTCGGCGCCACAATCATGATGGTGATCACGAGCCCACGGCTGTCGCTGTTCGTGCTCATCGCTATTCCGGTGATCGTGCTGCCGCTCTATGGTTTCGGGCGCGCGATCCGGAAGCGCGGACGCGTCGCGCAGGACACGCTTGCGGACGCCTCGGCCTACGCCGGCGAGTTGCTCGGCGGGATGCGCACGCTGCAAGCCTTCACGAATGAGAGCCTGGCGCAAAGTCGCTTCGCGGCCGCGGTCGAGCGCGCCTTCGAAGCGGCGAAAGGCGCGACCGGCGCCCGCGCGGTGCTGACTGCAATCGCGATCTTCCTGGTGTTCGGCAGTGTCGTCCTGGTGTTGTGGGTCGGCGCGCAAGACATCATCGCGGGCGACATCACGCCCGGACGCCTGTCGCAGTTCGTGCTCTACGCCGTGTTCGCCGCGAGCGGCCTCGGACAGCTTTCCGAAGTCTGGGGCGAGCTCTCGCAGGCGTCCGGCGCCGCCGAGCGGCTGTTCGAGATCATGAACGTCAAGCCGGAGATCAAGGCGCCGGAACAGCCGATCGCACTTCCGGAACCGACGCGTGGCGAGATCGCGTTCGAGCACGTGACCTTCGCCTATCCGACGCGTCTGGAGAGCCCTGTGCTTGACGGTGTGTCGCTGCGCGTGCGGCCGGGCGAGAAGGTCGCGATCGTCGGACCCTCAGGTGCCGGCAAGAGTACGATCTTCCACCTGATCCTGCGCTTCTACGATCCCTCGTCCGGCACAATCAGCTTCGACGGCGTATCGATCGCCGAGCTTGATCCCCTCGCGCTCCGCCGCCACATCGCGCTCGTTCCGCAAGACACGGTGATCTTCGCAGCCTCGGTGACCGACAACATCCGTTTCGGCCGGCCCGAGGCGAGCGACGCCGATGTCAAACGCGCCGCCGAGCTGGCGCTGGCGTCCGAATTCATCAACCGTCTGCCGGAAGGCTTTGAGACGCCGGTCGGCGAGCGCGGCGTGACCCTATCGGGCGGCCAGCGCCAGCGCATCGCCATCGCCCGCGCGATCCTGCGCGACGCTCCGCTGCTCCTGCTTGACGAAGCGACCTCCTCGCTCGACGCCGAAAGCGAGACGCTGGTGCAGGCTGCGCTCGAGCGGCTGATGGAACATCGCACGACGCTCGTCATCGCGCATCGGCTCGCGACCGTGCTCTCCTGCGACCGCATCCTCGTGATGGATCGGGGCCGTATCGTCGAGGAAGGCACGCACGAAAAGCTCGCTGCCGCCGGCGGGCTTTATGCCCGCCTCGCGAAGCTGCAGTTTCAAAATGGATGACGTCACCGCACGCTACGGCCGCCAGCACATCAGGTAAATCGGCGCGCCCGAGCGCGGATTGACGTCCTCGCCGGTCTTGCGAAAGCCGTGCTTCTCGTAGAAGCGGATGGCGCGGCCGTTATCCTGATTGACGTGCAATTCGAGCCCAGAAGATGAAAGCCTCCGCGCTTCCGCGAGCAGCATCTCGGCAACATCGCTGCCTTGGCAATCGGTTGCCACGACGATTTGGTCGAGATAGCCGGTGTCCGGATTGATGACCATCGCGCCTACGATCCGGCCACCATTCGCGATGACCAGCGATCGTGAACCGCTGCGTTCGAGTTCCGCGATGCGCTCAACGGTCCAGCCGCGCCGCGCATTGAAGTCGATTGCAGGATATGCCGCCTGCCATGCGGCGACCCAGACATCGAGCGTTTCCGTCAGGTCAGCCGCCTGCATCGGGCGAATGACAAATTTCGGCGGCCCGCCCGCCATCACCGCTCCGTCAGCTTCAACTCGATGCGGCGGTTGCGGGCGAAGGCTTCCTCGGTGCGGTCGGCATCGATCGGCTGGAACTCGCCGAAGCCTGCCGCCACCAGACGTTGGGGGGAGACACCCCGGCTGATCAAATACTGCACCACCGCGATGGCGCGCGCGGCTGACAGGTCCCAGTTGGTGCGGCCGCCTGCGATCGGACGAATGTCGGTATGGCCGTCGACCCGCATCACCCAGGCGATGTCGCCGGGAATCTGCCGCTCGATGTCGAGGAGCGCGCCCGCGACCTTGTCGAGCTCGACGCGCCCCTCCGGCTTGAGCACCGCCTGTCCCACGTCGAAGAACAGCTCCGACTGGAACACGAACCGGTCGCCGACGATGCGGATGTCGGGACGATTGCCGAGGATCGCCCGCAGCCGGCCGAAGAAGTCGGAACGGTAGCGCGAGAGCTCCTGAACGCGCTGCGCCAGCGCCACGTTCAGACGCTGCCCGAGATCGGCGATCCTGGTCTGCGAATCCTTCTCTTTCTTTTCCGCCGCTTCGAGCGCGCCTTCGAGCGCCGAGAGCTGCCGACGCAATGCGGCGATTTGCTGGTTGAGCACTTCGAGCTGCGCGAGCGTGCGCGCGTTCATTTTTTTCTCGGCATCCAACTGCGTGGACAGCTCAGCGGCCTTGCTCTGCGCATCGCTGGCGCCGCTGCCAACGCCCTCGTAGAGCCCGCGGAAACGGTCGCGCTCGCCTTCCGCGGTGGCGAGGCTCGCGCGTAGCTGCGCGAGCGACTCCTCGAGGCTGATCTTGCCGGTCTTTTCCATCGACAAGAGCTCGGTGAGCTGCATGATCTGGGCGTTCAGCCGGCTCAGCGCGGTGTCTTTGCCGGTCACTTCCTGCGTCAGGTAAAACTGGACGACGACGAAGACCGACAGCATGAAAATGATGCCGAGGACCAGCGTCGCGAGGGCATCGACGAATCCAGGCCAGTAGTTCATACCGGCGTCGCGGCGGGCGCGGGCCAGAGCCATGGTGTTCCTATTTGTTGGCGGTCTCGCGCACCAAAATCTCCAGCAGGCGGCGGATTTCGCGATGCTGCTCGGCCTGCGAATCGACCCAGTCCCGGATCATCTGCTGCTCGGTGCGCATGTGGTGGACCAGCCCCTGGATGGCTTCCGCGAGATTGGCCATGGCGGTGGTCGCCGCCCGGCTCGAACTGCTTTCCTGAATGGCCTCCTTCAGCCGCTCGATCGCTATTCTCAATTCGTTTGATGGCGGGCCTGTGGCCACGCCGACGTCGGTCCCTACGCCGAGGTCACTCACCGTGGTGGAGAGCCAGTCCTCGAGGTCGGTATAGAAGCGGTTCTGGGCCTGGCTCGCCTGCAGGTCGAGGAAGCCGAGCACCAGCGATCCGGCCAGGCCGAACAGTGAGGACGAGAACGCAATGCCCATGCCGCCGAGGGGCGCCGCGAGACCTTCCTTCAACGCATCGAACACGTTAGCGGCATCGCCGCCGACATTGAGATTCTCGATCACCTTGCCGACGGAGCCAACGGTGTCGATCAGGCCCCAGAAGGTTCCGAGCAGACCGAGGAAGACCAGAAGTCCGATCATGTAGCGCGACATGTCGCGCGCCTCGTCGAGGCGGGTGGCGATCGAATCGAGGAGGCCGCGCATCACCTGCGCCGAGATCGCCATGCGTCCGGCGCGCTCGCCCAGGATCGCGGCCATCGGCGCCAGCAGCACCGGCGGCCGCTCGACCGCCAGGCCGGGGTCCGCAAGGCGGAACCCGTTCACCCAGGCTACCTCCGGGAACAGGCGCGTAACCTGCCGGAACGCCAGCACGATGCCAATCAGCAGCACGCCGAGGATCAGCGCATTGAGGCCAGGGTTGGCGAGGAAGGCGGTCCAGATCTGCCGGTACAGGACGACGGCGACCAGCGCGCAGAGGATCACGAAGACCAGCATCCGGACCAGGAAGATCCGGGGTGACGAGAGTTTGAGCGGGTCGAGGTCCTTCGCCATGGCTCGCCGACTAGTGCCGCAGATTTGAAGTTCCTACCATCGTGCAGACGCTTCGTATAGGAACGTCAAAGTCAAAACCACACTAGAATCCTATAGTTGCTGGTGTCTCATGATTCCGCCGTTCGTATCGGTGCATGCCGCGCGACCATACGAACGGCGGAATCGGGACACCAGTATCCGGGTTCAGTGGTGAGACATTCGACTGACACTATGACATAGCCACGGGCGGAGGGAAAACGCGGCTTTCGCAGCCGCGGTTGTTCAACGAATTGCACCTACCGGTCCTGTTGCTTGCGCGTCACCTGCTTAGGCGATGGCGGCTCGGTCGATGTCAACGCGCCGATGGCGCCCGAGCGGATAGCCGCGATCCCTTCACGCGCCAGCTCGTCGGCACGCTCGTTCTCGGCATGGCCGGCGTGGCCCTTCACCCAGTGCCAGTTGACGCGATGTTGTGCGAGCGCGGCGTCCAGCCGCTGCCAGAGATCGATGTTCTTGACCGCCTTTTTGTCCGCGGTGCGCCAGCCATTGCGCTTCCAGCCGTGGATCCATTTCATGATTCCGTCACGCAGGTACTGGCTGTCGGTGTGGAGATCGACCAGGCATGGGCGCTTGAGCGCCTCCAGCGCCGCGATCGCGCCCATCAGCTCCATGCGGTTGTTGGTGGTATGCGGCTCGCCACCCTTCATCTCCTTGACGCGACCGCCGAAAGCGAGGATCGCGCCCCAGCCGCCTGGCCCCGGATTGCCGGAGCAGGCACCATCGGTGTGAATGATCACGCGCGACTCGCTCATTCCTCGATCCCGTAGTCGTTCACGCTCTTGATCTTCTGGTGGAACCGCAGCTTGCGGACGTATTCCATGGGGTCCTTGCGCCGGACCAGCGCGCCCGGCGGTACGTCGAACCAGTCCACCAGCCGCGTGAGCAGGAAGCGCAGTGCGGCACCGCGGGCGAGCCGTGGCAGCGCTGCGCGCTCGTCGTCGCCGAGCGCCCGCACGCGGGTATAAGCCTGCAGCAGCGCCCGGCCCTTGGTCATGTTGTAGGAATGGTCCGGCTCGAAGCACCAGGCGTTGAGACAGACCGCGACGTCGTAGGCGAGCGCGTCGGTGCAGGCGAAATAAAAGTCGATCATTCCCGACAGCGTGTCGCCGAGGAAGAACACGTTATCCGGAAACAGGTCGGCATGGATCACGCCCTCCGGCAGCCCGCGCGGCCAGTCCCGCTTGAGCGTGGTGAGTTCCTTGTCGATCAGCTCGCGGAGATTGCGGTGCACCTCGTTGGCGCGCTCGCGGCAATGCTCGAACAGCGGCCGCCAGCCATCGACCGACAGCGCGTTGTGGCGCTTGCGCCCGAAGTCGAGGCCGGCGAGATGCAGCTTCGCCAATGCCTCGCCCAAGGCCGCGCAGTGCACCGCGCTCGGCCGCCTGATCCACAATCCATCGAGAAAGGTGATGACCGCAGCCGGACGGCCAGCAAGCTGGCCCTGCGCATCGCCTTTTTTGTTCTCGATCGGCTGCGGACAGGTGATCCCGCGGCTGGCGAGGTGCTGCATCAGGCCGAGAAAGAACGGCAGATCCTTAGCCGCCACCCGCTTTTCATAGAGGGTGAGGATGTAGTTCCCGGCCGAGGTGTGGACCAGGAAATTGGAGTTTTCAGTCCCCTCGGCGATGCCCTTGTAGGACAACAGCTCGCCGATATCGTAGCCGGCGAGAAAATCCGCCAGTTCCTCCGCAGTAACGTCAGTGTAAACGGCCATGCAGTGCTCCAGCCCCTAAACGCGGCTATCGCGGAGGGCCGCTTGCGCGTCAAGAGGACCACGATTCCGCCCGCATTGGCCATCGACAGGCCGGGTCGGCATGCATATATTCCCGGCACATTCCAGTCATCCGTGATGACTTGAGGCTTCGCCCGGGGGGCGGGCGGAGCACAGAGGAGAATTGCCATGGCACAACCAGCACCCCTGATGCCGAAGGCGACCGCCGTCTGGCTGGTCGAGAACACGGCCTTGTCGTTCGACCAGGTGGCGGAATTCTGCAAGCTGCACCCGCTCGAGGTGAAGGCGATCGCCGACGGCGACGCCGCGCAAGGCATCAAAGGCCTCGATCCGATCCAAACCGGCCAGCTCACCCGCGAGGAAATCGAAAAAGCGGAGGGTGATCAGGAGTACCGGCTCAAGCTCCTGGACCCGAAAGTCCGGCTGCCGGTCACCAAGCGCAAGAAGGGCCCCCGCTACACGCCGGTGTCACGCCGGCAGGACCGTCCGAACGCGATCCTGTGGCTGGTGCGCAACCATCCGGAACTCAAGGATTCGCAGATCATGCGGCTGGTCGGCACCACCAAATCGACCATCCAGTCGATCCGCGAGCGCACCCACTGGAACGCGCAGACCCTGCAACCGATGGACCCGGTCACACTGGGGCTCTGTTCGCAGATCGACCTCGATCTCGAAGTGCACCGCGCCGCCAAGGAGAAGCCGGCCGACGCTGCGTCGCAAGGCGCGACTCTGCTTCCTGCCTCCGAAACCACGATCAAGGTGCGCGAGCCGGAGCCGACCGAAAAGAAGCCCGGCGAGGAGCTCAACGTGGATGCCGTGTTCGCCAAGCTCAAGCAGCTCGGCGGCAGCGGCGGCAAAGGCGACGAGTAGCGCCGGTTTCTTGTGCGCTGAAGCGAGTGAGCGCATTCCGATGAACCGGAATCGGGATGCGCTCTAGATTTTTTGAGCGGCGCATGTCCTTTCGGAAAGCCGGTTCCGGGACATGCGCTATCTCCGGCGCAGCAGCGCATCGATGCTGTAGCGGCCCCCTGCCGTGACGAGCAACAGGAGCTGGCCGCCCATGATCGAGACGTTCTTCCAGAACTGCCCGCTCTGCGCGCGATATTGCGCGCCGGTGAATTCCCAATATCGATGCCTCATGAGCGTTGCCACGATGGTGAACGCGAGGATCGCGAGCGCGGCATAGCGGGTCGCAAGCCCGAGCAGGATGCATACGCCGCCGACGAATTCGACCGGCGCCGCGATGTAGCCAAGGACGCTCGGAACCGGCGCAAGGCCCTTAGCAAAAGCCGGCAAGTTCATCAGCTTGCCCCAGCCGCTTTCCACGAAGATCCAGCCAAGCATGACGCGCCCACACAGGATCAGAAAATCCTGCGACGCGATGGCAAGACGATCTGTGCAAGACAGCATTGGGTGCGAGGACGGCGTATCTCCCGGCATCGTTTTTTTCCTCGGGCGCCTGGACAGGCGATCGATTGTTCGTCGCCATTAATTTGCAGGAGTACGGCCGCAGTTCTACGACGTCGAAGATGCCTCCGATGGAGACGCGCCCGATGGAGACACGCCAGCCGATATGTCAGTCGTCAGGGACGTCTCAGACTTGAGATAGGAGCAGATCGCGCGCTGGCGCCAGAACCGCTCCATTTCTTTCCAGATTTCCCTGGCCTGATCGTTAGCGGCTTTTTCCGCCCACTGCGCACATTCGCTGATGCGTTCTTGGTAATCGAACGTTCCGATCATGACAGGTCCCATTTTTTTTGACCGCCGCAGATGGTCGGCCCCGCCTCTTTCCCTTTTCGCGCGAGCGAACGTCGCACGCGCTTACTTCCGCGCCGCGGACGCGGCTTCGGCATCGTTGGCAATGCGAATCCAGGAGTCGCGCAGGCGTTCGAACTTGGCCCGCAACCGCTCGTCTTCGGTCACTTTGGCGTGCGCGTCGCACGCCGCGGCCTTTTTCCAGGCCGCCTCACTGCTTGGTCCCATGGCAAATGTCCCCTTCCGCGCTATTTAATGCGTGGATGGGACACCGGTTCCAGGGACGAAGCCAAGTTCCGCTGATGGAGCGCTTAGCGTACGCGCTCGCGGTTCCGTTGGGTGGGCTGGTCGGGGACAAGCGGTGCTTCCGCACCCGCAGCCCGCTTGCGCCAGTATTGTTCCATCTTCGCCCACACCTCGCGCGCATGCTCGTTGTGCGCGGTCGCGGCGTGCAGCGCGCACTCGTCGGCGCGCTTGTTGAAGTCGATGTCGCTGTCTTTTTTCACCATGGTCCCGTCCTCCAGCCGGCATTGTGGACCGGCGGGGTTAACCGATTTTGAGGCATCTCGCAGGCGAGCGAGGAGCTTTGGGCATTCGCCCGTTCGCTCTAGTTCGCTCTAGTTCTCCTGGCCGACCGACTTCTTCACCCGCGCGATCAGGTCCGGCGAGGCGCCGACGATCTTCTTCACCAGCGACATTGTGTGCTGGTGGTCGCGCCAGTCGATGTCGACCTTCCGCTTTTCCGTAGCGGCGATGAAGGCCGGATCCTTGACCGTCGCTTCGAACGCCGCTCGCAACGCGGCGACCCGTTCGGGCGGCACCCCGGGGCCGGCCGCCACGCCGCGGCCGAACGGCGTCCCGGCGCTCAAGAACTCCACGACGTCTTTCTTCTCGGGCGGCGCGAGCTCCAGCAAGGTCGGGACGTCGGGGATCTGATGCTTGCGCTCCAGCATGAACTGCGCCAGCAGCGTGATCTTCTTCTCCTTGATCCAGTGCGGCCGGGTGCCGATCAGATTCTCCCACGACGGCGCCCAGCCATGGATCTCGCCGCGCTCCATCGCGAGGTTGTTGGTGTTGCCGGTCGGATAGCCGGTCATGATCTTGAAGTTGAGCCCCAGCACGTCCTTCATCATCGCCGGCCACTGATAGGTCAAGTGCGCCTTGGCGAATGAGCCGACAACCACGTTGGACTTCTTGAGGTCGGCAAGGGTCTTCACCGGCGATTCGTGCCAGAACGCCATGGTGTGGGCGATCGCGTCGTAAGTGCCGATCCAGTTGAATTTCGCCGACTGGAACCGCACGCCCGCCTTCGGATCAAGCACCTCTGCCAGGATAATCGCGTGCGAGAGCAGGACCTTGGTGCCGTCCTGCGGCCCCGGACCAAACAGGTGATTGCCGGCGATGATGCCGCCCGCCCCCGGCATATGTTCGATCACCACCGACGGATTGCCCGGGATGTGTTTGCCCAGATGCTCGGCGAAGATGCGAGCGTAAAGGTCATAGCTGCCGCCAGGTCCGGTGCCGAGCAGGAGGATCACGTTTTTGCCTTTGTAGAAGTCCGCGACGCTTTGCTGCGCGGCTGCCGGACTCGCGGCAAGCACGGCGACGGCGGCGAAAGCAGCGAACGCAGATACGCGCGTGCAGAGCGGCATTGTCTTCCTCCCGGGGTAAGGTTGCGCGGCCGACTAGTGCGGCCTTTTCGCAAGGGTCCCATAACCTCCGGCATGCTTCAAGGCACGGAATCCGCGGCAAAATAGACGGGTGTGTGTCCTCTACGACTGGCCTGTGCCCTTCCCCTTCAACGCGGCGCCGATCTCGTCGAGGATCGCGGGGTCGTCGATGGTCGCCGGCATCGTCCAGGGCTCGCCGTCGGCGATCTTCTTCATGGTGCCGCGAAGAATCTTGCCGGAACGCGTCTTCGGTAGCCGCGCCACCACGACCGCAAGCTTGAACGATGCGATCGGGCCGATCTTGTCGCGCACGAGACCGCGACACTCCTGCTCGATCTCCGCCGCCGGACGATTGACGCCGGCCTTGAGCACGACGAAGCCCGCCGGCACTTCGCCCTTGAGCGCGTCGGCGATACCGACCACCGCGCATTCGGCAATGTCCTGGTGCGCAGCCAGCACCTCCTCCATGCCGCCGGTCGACAGCCGATGGCCCGCGACATTGATGATGTCGTCGGTGCGACCCATCACATAGACAAAGCCGTCGTCGTCGCGGAAACCAGCATCGGCGGTCTTATAGTGGCCCGGAAACTCGGTGAGGTAACTCTCCGCGAAGCGCTCGTCCTGCTGCCACAGCGTCGGAAGGCACGACGGCGGCAGCGGCAGTTTGACGACGATCGAGCCCATCGTGTTCGCCGGTACCTCCTTGCACTGCTCATCGACGACGTGCAGGTCGTAACCCGGCATCGGCACGCCGGCCGAACCGGGCTTCGCAGGAAGAAGGCCAAGCCCGAGCGGGTTACCCGCAATGGTCCAGCCGGTCTCGGTCTGCCACCAGTGATCGACGACAGGTACGCCGAGCAGATTCTGCGCCCACGTCACCGTGTCGGGATCGGCGCGCTCGCCCGCCAGGAACAGCGCGCGAAGGTCCTTCAGATCGTATTGCGCGACGAACTTTCCCTGCGGATCCTCTTTCTTGATGGCGCGGAATGCGGTCGGCGCGGTGAACAGCGTCGCACAGTGGTGCTCGGAGATCACGCGCCAGAACGCGCCAGCGTCGGGAGTGCCGACCGGCTTGCCTTCGTAGAGGATGGACGAACAGCCGTAGATCAGCGGCGCGTAGACGATGTAGCTATGGCCGACCACCCAGCCGACATCGGAAGCGGCCCAGAACACTTCGCCCGGGCGCATGTCGTAGATGTTCTTCATCGACCAGTTGAGCGCGACCATGTGGCCGCCATTGTCACGCACGACGCCCTTCGGCCGGCCGGTGGTGCCGGACGTATAGAGAATGTAGAGCGGATCGGTAGCGGTGAGCGGCACGCAATCCCAAACCGACTTGGCGAACACGATGGCGTTGTCACGCAATGCCTTCCAGTCGTGGTCGCGGCCGGCGACCATCTCCGCCTCGGCTTGCGGCCGTTGCAGGATGAGACACACGCCAGGCTTGTGGGTCGCGAGCGCGATCGCTTCGTCGAGCAGTGGCTTGTACTTGACGACGCGGCCGCCGGTTTCCAGTCCGCAGCTTGCGGACAGGATCGCTTTCGGCCGGGCGTCGTCGATCCGGGTTGCAAGCTCGCGCGCCGCGAAGCCGCCGAACACCACGGAATGCACAGCCCCAATGCGCGCGCAGGCGAGCATGCCGATCACCGCCTCAGGCACCATCGGCATGTAGAGAACGACGCGATCGCCCTTCTCCACCCCGAAGTCGCGCAGCAGCGCGGCGAGCACCTGCACTTCAGTGAGGAGGAGATCATAGGTGAGGATGCGTTTGGCTCCCGCCAGAGGGGAATCGTAGATGATCGCCGGCTGCGCCCCGCGCCCGCGCATCACATGGCGATCGACCGCGTTCCAGCAGGTGTTGCAGACAGCGTCCGGGAACCAGCGGCCGTAGACTCCGGCATCATGATCGAAAATGCGCCTGGGGGGCTCATACCAGTCAAGGTCGCGCGCAGCCTCCGCCCAGAACACGGCCGGATCGCGTCGCCAACGATCATACTCGGCATGGTAGCAACTGCTGCGGACATCCATGGGTTGCTCCCTGCGCATAAATGACGCGCGCCGCATTTTGTTGTTTCATTGCATGACCGACATTGTCATTCTGCACGCTTGCATTTGCAAGTCGCTCACGAGTGCAAGTCGCTCACGAGTGATGGACGCGGCTCGACCATCCAAGAAAATAAAAATACCAACAAGACCAAGAACACCAACAGAAGATCAAGAAGCACAAATGCCAGATCGGAATCGTGTCGTCATCGTCGGGGCCGGCCCGGTCGGTCTGGTCTCGGCGATCTGCCTGGCGCGTTCCGGAATTCCGTCCATCCTCCTCGAAGCATCGCCGGCGACGCCCCGCGACCTGCGCGCCTCGACCGTGCATCCGCCTACGCTCGACATGCTGGACGAGGTCGGCGTCGCCGAGGACTACATCAAGCTCGGCATCATCACGGAATGCTGGCAGGTGATCCACCTCGGCACGCGCGAGCGCGTGCGGTTCGATCTTTCCGCAATCAAGGATCACACGCGGCATCCCTACCGCCTGCAATGCGAGCAGTACCATCTCTCGCCGATCCTGTTCGAACGCGCGAAGGCCTCCGGCCTGGTCGACATTCATCTCGGCGCGCAAGTGACGCAGGTCAGCCAGGACGAGGACAAGGTGGTCGCGCGCGCAAGGGTGAATGGCGAACCCAAGGAGTTCGAGGGCCGCTACCTGATCGGCGCCGACGGCGCGCACAGCGTCGTGCGCCGCTGCCTTGGACTGCCACTCGAGGGCTTCACCTATGACCACTCGACCACGCTAATCACCACGCCGTTCCGCTTCGAGGACGAGATCCCCGAGCTGGTCGGTGCCAATTACACCTGGACCTGGCTGGACGCCGGCAGCATGTTCCGGCTACGCGACGAATGGCGGTGCACGTTCTATCCGCGGCCCGGCGAAGCCGACCAGGAGCTCACCGACGATGTCATCGAGTCGCGCATGCAGGGCATCCTCAAGCGCTCCGAGCCGTACGTCATCCGCGAGAAGCGCAACTATCGCATCCACCAGCGCATCGTGCCGGACTATCGCAAGGGCCGCATCGTGCTCGCCGGCGACGCCGCCCACGTTACCCCACCGACCGGCGGGCTTGGCATGAACGGCGGCATCCATGACGCCGTAAACGTCGCCGACAAGCTCGCCCGCGTCTGCAACGGCGAGCGCGAGGACCTGCTCGACCTCTACACCCGCCAGCGCCGGCCGGTGGCGGTCGCGGAAATCCTGGCGCAGTCGCACCAGAACCGCATCCGCATGCAGCTGTGGGATGCGGATCAGCGCAAAGAGGTGATGGCACATATGCGCGGCCTCGCCGCCGACCCGGAGCGGTCGAAGGAGATGCTGCTGCGGACCTCGATGATCGAGGGATTGCGGCAAGCGGCAGCGGTGCAGTGACTTTCCGATCGGAACGGAACGCACGACGCGTGCTCGGTACTGCTTCCTCGCCCGGTTCTTACGGAGAGAGTGTTGGGGTGGGGCCGCGCCGCGGCCGGCCTTCGCTTCGCTCCGGCGCGCCGACCTCTCAACCGAAGTCGGACGTTTCCGAGGTCGCCAGCCAACAGCGCCGAACTCGGGTAAATCCGAGTTCGGGGTGCAAGCGGGCGAGGTAACGGAGCTTGCAGCTCCGCATGCTTTCAACGTTTGCCGCCATGCGTTGAATCGGGTGGCGCGTGCCGCCGCGTCCTCTATACATGCGGCTGCCCTCCTGAGTTTCCTCCCCTATGTCCGTCATCACCGATCCGCTGTTCTATCTGCTGGTAGGCGTGGGGGTAGTTAGTTCGGTTAGTATCAACGATATCAAATACTTAGTCATTCAAATAATGCCCAGAAATCTGGCCTGGGTAACAGCTGGGTAACACTCACTTTATAAGTGGAGATCGGGCAGGCTGTTCGGACTTCTCCTCCTTCTCGGCAAGTACCCGCCGCGCCGCGGTGTCCACTTCCTCGCGTAGCGAGGCAAGCGACTCCAAGGCGTCAGTCACGGCCTTCCGCGACATGGCGAGTGTCTCAGGATTGCTGTCCCACTGTTTCCCAGTAACCTCCTCGATCGCTTCGAGCCTTGCCTGGATAATCAGCCATAGGACGCGAAAGCGGCTGGAGGACAGGGCGCTGACCCGCGCCGAGAGCTCCTGCATTTGCTCTTGCGAAATCTGGATCGCGGAAATCACCTCGTCCAACTCGAAGCTCTGAGCGAGCCGCCCGATGATCTCGGCCGCGAGGGTGGTGCCGTTCGCGTCGGCAACGTCCTGCAGACGTTTGAGCAGCTGCGGTTCCATCCGCAGGCGAAGTTGTGTCGTTTCTCGGTCACGTGCGGGGTTTGCCATTAGCCTCTCCGGGTATTCCTGGGGGCAGATGTAGCACTCCGCGCGCAGAGTGGGAACGAAAAGTTCTCCCCAGAGCGCATTCTGACCTTGCTGGTACGATGCGATGGTCCTATATGGCTGTGTGGGAACGAAGCGTTCCTGTTAACCATCGGAGGATGTTGAAATGGACCAGAATGCACCCGCCGCCCTGGTACTTCGCCGGGCCTACACCATGAGGGAGGGGGCAGACATCCTGCAGCTGAGCCTGGGAACGGTTAAGCGCCTGATCCGTGAGGGCAAGATCAAGGCCCCGCGGGTCTCGCTGAAGAAGCGCCTGATCCCGAATTCCGAGATCGAGCGCATCTTGTCCGTCGGCATCGACGCGCCGATCGCGGCCTGATGGGCGTGTCAGCCCGATCGACGAAGTTGTGTGGCCTGGCGGCCTGGCCGCCGGGCGTTTTGTTGCGTGCGTCAACCGCGTTTCCGCAACCGCACCGGCGTCGGCGCATGAAAATGCCCGGCCGCTCTTTGCAGGAGCAAGCCGGGCTAAAGGAGATTTCAAACTGTGACCATCGAGAATGTAGCCCGAGCCGGGTCGTCCGGCAAGTACTTCATGCTGCCGAAGGATCGCGAGC
>WHTP01000202.1 GCA_009377695.1 Hyphomicrobiales bacterium
AGCCAAGCGTACGTTCAAGGAGGAGCTTGGCGGCGTTGAATACAAATCGATGCTGCCGGCGGACCAGAAGCCGCCGGTTACGCTCAACCGCGCGATCATGGAAAAATTCCGTCCCGAGATGCGCAAGCATTATCTCAAGGAGCGGCCGGAGTTCTCTTGATACGCCGTTTATCGAAGCAGTGCCGCGAACTCGGTCTGCTCCCTCCCTCCGCGAGCTTGCGAGCGGTGGGGAGGGCTGGGGTGGGGGGTGGTGCTTGAGGCACTGCTCATGTTCCACGCGCGCCCCCCACCCCCGACCCCTCCCCGCCGCTTCGCGGGGGGAGGGGAGCGAGAGACCGCCTGTGCGTCAAAAGAGAGGGAATCAATTAGTGCCCATCTACATCAAAGAATCCGACGTCGTTGAATTCCTCGACATGCCGTCGTGCATCCAGGCGCTGCGTGATGCGTTCGCTGAAGAAGCGAAGGGCCAAGCCAACATCGTTCCGCGCACGCGCTGGCCGTTCGGGAGCGTGCGGCTGAATGTGATGGGCGGCGGCGAGCGCGCGTCGAAGCGCTTCGCGGTGAAAGCCTACGGAGGCGGCCCATTCCACGTTCTCTATTACACCGAGGACAAAGGCCTGCTCGCGATCATCGAGGCCAATGCGCTCGGGGCGATCCGCACCGGCGCCGCGAGCGCGGTCGCGACCGAGAAGATGGCGAAGGCCGGCGCCGGCAAGGTCGGATTGATTGGGGCCGGCAAGCAGGCCCGCATCCAGGTATCGGCGTTGAAAGCGGTCGGCATGCTCAACGAGCTCGCGGTCGCCGCGCGCGATCGTGCCAAACTCGAAGCGTTCTGCGCGCAGCTCGGCAAGGAGCTTGCTGTGCCGGTGCGCGCCGCGGCATCGGCGGAGGAGGCGGCGGCGGGCGCCGACATCGTCATCACCGCCACCGGCTCGGCGGAGCCGGTGTTGAGGCAGGCGTGGCTTGCGCCAGCCGCGCATGTGAACGCCATGGGTGCGAATGCGGCCAATCGCCGTGAGGTCGATGCCGACTGCGTGCTCAAGGCATCGCTGGTCGTCACCGATCACATCGAGCAGGCGAAGGCCGAGGCTGCCGAGTTCATCGATCTGGTGAAGGGCGGCCGCTTCGATTGGGCGAGCGTGAAGCCGTTGCATCAGATCGTGACCGGCCCACGTGTCGCGCGCGACGGTACAACGCATACGTTGTTCAAATCGCTCGGTGTCGGTCTCGAAGACGTGGCGGCGGCTGCGATCGTCTACGACCGCGCCATGGCGAGTGGGCGCTTCAAGCCTCTTTGATTCCGCCGCAATCGCTGCGACAATCCCGGTAAATAATCTCAGGGAGGATCGCATCATGCTGAGACTCGCATCACTCGCGGCCGCGATTGTTGTCACGGCGTCTCCGGCCCCGGCTCAGTTCTACAAAGACAAGACGCTCACGATGCTGGTGAATTACGCTGCGGGCGGCAATGCCGACACCGAGGCGCGCGTCTTTCAGCGCCATCTTTCCAAGCACATCGCCGGCAAGCCCAATATCATCATCCGCAACCTGCCCGGCGCCGGTGGCGCCAATGCGATGAATCAGCTTGGCCTCGGCATCGCCGGCAAGCCTGACGGGCTCACGCTTGGCTTCTTCACGATGAGCGCGACCTCGTCGATCACCGACGATCCCGTGCTCAAGGTGAAGATCCCGGATGTCTATGTGCCGATCGCTGGCGGCCGCGGCTGGAACGTGGTCTATGGCCGTAAGGATATCGTGCCTGGCGGCTACACCAGGCCCGCCGACTTCCCGAAGGCGAAGAGGATTTTTGCCGGCGGCTACGGCAAGGCGACATCCCACGATACGCGGTTGCGGCTCGTGCTCGATGTCATGAATCTGCCCTACACGATGGTGACCGGATTCCAGGGGGCCGGCCACGTCAATCAGGCGATGCTCAAGGGCGAGGTCAATTTCACCGGCAGCTCGTTGCCCGGATTCCAGACGCAGGTGATCCCGCAGATCATCAAGGAGGGCGTCGGCGTCGCGTTATTCCATCACCCGGTTATGGCCGAGGACGGCAGCCCCCAGGGTAACCCGCTGCTCGAGAAGCAGGGCATCATCACCTTCCACCAGTTCTACCGCGAGGCCTTCGGCAAGCCGCCGTCCGGCGCAAAGCACGATGCCCTGTTCCTGATGAACGACATCTCGACCAAGATGCAGCGCGGGATGTTGGTCCCCAAGGGCTCGCCACCGGAAGCGATCACCGAACTACGCAAGGCGTTCGCAGCGCTCCAGCACGATCCGGCCTTCGCCAAGGAGTTCAGGGCGATCACCGGCGAGGAACCGGATATTGTCAGCCCGGCCGAGATGGAACAGATCTTGAATCGCATCCGCAACGTCAGCCCGGAGGTGAAGAAGGTCCTGCGCGCATCGGTTGGGCAGGAGGGGTGAGAGGAGCAGCGATCGCGCCGTCAGCTCGAGACGCGCGCGCGACGGCCGCTTGTCAAGCGCGGTGGCCGCGCTTGCCGGAAGGGCCCATCGCCTCCGACTTGAGGAGTTCCCAGATGCGGTCGCTGCCGTGGCCGGGTCGCACACGGGTTCGCGCTGCGTTCATGATCGCGGCCTCTTCCGGGGCCAGGTACTTGATCGGCCCGCCGAGCATCTTCGCCTGCAGCACCAGCCTGGCATTGGCCTCGGTGTAGATTGCGCGATAGACCGCAACCCGTACATCGGGCGCGACCACCGCGTTGCCGTGGCCGCGCAACAGGACGACGGAATTGTTGCCGAGCTTCTCCGCCAGCGCCTTGCCCAGCATTGGGTTGGAGATCAGGAGGTCGGTCCAGCCGGCGGCGTCGCGGGTATCGAACACCGGCACCTCCGGATAGAGGAAGCCGGCACGGATCGGCAGCAGGGGCTCGTTGGTGACGCTGAACGGCACCACGGTCGGTGAGTGCGTGTGCACCACCGAATTCACGTCCGGCCGCGCCCTGTAGATTTCCGAATGGATGAAGCGCTCGGAATAGATCGGCTTGCCCTTGTCCTTGACCGGTTCGCCGTCCATGCCGAATTCCATGATGTCGGCGGCGGTGACCAAGCCTGGTGCGCGCGCCCGCGACAGCAGGAAACGGCTCGGATCGCGCGGATCGCGGGCGCTGATGTGCCCGAAGCCGTCGACGATATCCTCGTTGTAGAGGATGCGGTTGGCGGCAACGAGGTCGTCGACCACGGCTTTCAGTGCGGCATAAGCGGACCCGGCACCGCTCTTCTTGGCGGTGCTCTTACGCCCCGCGATGGCCTTGCTATGCTTCGCCACGCCTTCTCCCCATGCTCCGTCTTGTGCCTCCGAGCGGTCAATCGACACCGCGGGTGACGGACAGTCAATCCACGGTGACGCCCCACATCGTATCGGCCAGTACCTTGCAGCGTTCGCTGCTGTCGAATCCGGCCAAACCGACGTCGGTGATCTGCCTCGACGCGCTGCCAAGAATTCGCTTCGCCTTGTCCTCCAGTGCGGCGTCGCTAAGCTGGCGGCCGGGATCGCCGGCCGCGGCGGTCACGCGTTTGCGCAGCGTCTTGTCGCCGGCAACCACTTCGACCTCAGCCGGGAACGTCGCGGGGAAGAACTCCAGCAGCGAGTCGTCGGCCACGATCTCGACCTTGCTTGCGAGGGCGAGGGCCGCGGTCTCGTTCATCGCGTCGGCACGCTCGATGTCGTAGAGCCGCTCGCGGCGATAGGCAGCGAGCCCCATCTGGAAGGCGGCGCTGACGATGGTCGAGGCGCGCGCGCCCGCTTCCAGCTTCGTCGCGATCATGCGGGAATAGGGCGGCGGCACGCGGACGACGACCTTGCTGATCGCATCCGGCGACACTCCTTCGTGGTCGATGATCGCGGTGAACGCCTCGATGGCGGCGACCGCCTGCTTGGCCGAGCAGAACGGTTTGATCGACATCTCTCGATAGATGCTGCCGCGGCCGAGGCCCGCCGTCAGCGCCTCGATCTTGGCGTCGACGCCGTGCGCGTCCTTGAGCCATGGCCCGTCGAGCAGCGCCGGATCGCCGCCGACGCTTTCCTTTGCCGCTTGCGCGGCACGGACGCCGTTTGACACCGCCACCGCCAGGATCACCGACCGGCCGGGCAGTGCACCGTGGAAACGCCCCGATCGGCCCGCCGAGAGCATCAATGCAAGCGAGAGCGCGTGCGTGGTCTGTTCCTCGGTGAGGTGCAGCATGCGTGACGCGGTCGCGGCGCTGCCCAACGGCGCCGTGAAATAGGTCGGCCAGATTCCGCGATAGAGGATGCGGGCGCCGTCGATCGCGCCGCCGAGCCGCGTCATCAGCTCGGTCCCGACCCAGCTCGCGCTCGCGACGGTATCGGGCTCGAATTCGTCGTGTTCCAGCGCCAGTCCGAGCGCGGTTGGCACCGTCACTGACGAAGGTGTCGTGCAGGATCGGGTGTGGATGTCATCGATCTCAGTGTGCCGGATGACAGCCGCGATCATTCCTGCACGGTCGGCAACGGAGATGCAAGGCACGACCTGGCGCAGCGCCTGTCCCTCGGTGGTCTTCACGCCGGCAACGGCCGCGACCAGTGTATCGGCCACATGCCGGCATAGCGTGGTGCGTTCGTCGTCCGGCAGCGCCTTGGCCGACACGGTCGTGACGAAGGCGGCAAGCTCGCGAAGCACGCTCATGCTTGGATTTTCATGGGACTTGGACTTTCATGAGATCGCCGGTTTCAAAGAGTCCTTGGGCTGCTTGACAGCCTGATGGTCGGGAGCCGACCATTGAACGCACGCGGGAGTGGATCATGCAGATCGGCCTGTTCTCCAACGGCAATCGCAACAACGCGCTGGCGAAGACCAGCTATGACGAGGACCTGCATGAGGTGATCCTAGCCGATCGCCTTGGAATTTCGGAAGCCTGGATCAGCGAGCACGGGACGTTCCTGGCGTACCAGCGGCCCGACCAGCTTCCTTCCGCTGATCTCTTCATCTGCAAGGCCGCCGCGCTGACCAGGCAGATCAGGATGGGCCCGGGCATCCGTCCGCTGCCGTTCTTTCATCCGTTGCAGATCGCGACCGACTGCGCCGTTTGCGACCATCTCACCAATGGGCGCTACATCGCGGGCTTCGGCGTCGGTATCAACGCGCAGAGCAACAAGCAGCGCGGGACGCTTGTGCATGACCCGCGCATCATGTTCCGCGAGGCGGTCGACCTCATCCTCAAGGCCTGGGAGGCGCCGAAGCCGTTCGACTGGAACGGCACGGTCTGGCAGGGTGAGCAGTGGCACATCATCCCGAAGCCGATGACGGAGCTTGAGGTTGGCATCGCGTGCAGCCGCAGCGACACCACGCTGGAGCTGACCGCGGAAAAGGGCTTTCTACCATTGATGAGCTGGACGCCGACGGTCGCGCAGGTCCGCGAGATGCTCAGCATCTATATGAGCTCGGAGCACAAGCGCGGCGCGGCGCCGGCGCGCAGCCGCGCACGCGTCGGCCGTGTTGTCTATGTTTGCGATTCGGTTGCGCAGGCCAAGCGTGATCTGCGCGACGCCGAACTGCGCCACGCCTACGGGCGCATGCAGCATGTGATCCCGCCGGGCGGCAGCACCGACGATCTCACCTTCGAGAAGTTGATCGACCGCGGGTTCTTCATTTGCGGCGATCCCGACACCGTCTATGACGGCATCAAGAATCTCTACGACGAGGTCGGCGGCTTCGGGACGTTGCTGCTGATCTACGGCAAGGACTGGGGCACGCTCGAGCAGCGCTGCCGCTCGATGGAGCGGTTCATGGCCGAGGTCGCGCCGCGGCTGGCGGCGCTCGATCCGGACAAACCGCGGATCGCAAGTGCAGCGGAATGATGATGCGTTTCCCGGTCGCAACGCAGCACGAAGTGGTGCACCGCTGATCCGGACCCCGGTTGTCCTGTTCCTTTGAAGGAAACCGGGGTCCCTGTGTGTGGCGCCTATGGCATGATGGTTGCGGGCGGGAGATCGTGGGGTCCCTGGTCGTAAGA
>WHTP01000039.1 GCA_009377695.1 Hyphomicrobiales bacterium
CGCCCATCTCGTCATTGGCGCCGACGGCCGCCGTTCACTTTGCCGGACGGCGGCGGGGATCGAGACCGAGTGCCGGACCTATCCGCAGAGCGCGCTGACCTTCAACCTCGCGCATGCACGGCCGCACGGCGATACCTCGACCGAATTCCACACCGAATCTGGTCCGTTCACGTTGGTGCCGCTGCCTGGGCAGCGCTCCAGCCTTGTGTTCGTAGTCAAGCCGGCCGATGCCCCTCGCCTGAGTTCGCTTGCCGATGCCGAGCTCGCCGGCGAGATCGAACGTCGCTCCCACTCGCTCCTTGGCAAGATCGAGATCGAGTCCGGCCGCGGCGTGTTTCCGCTGGCGGCGGAGGTCGCGCGGTGCCTTGGTCGAAACCGCATCGTCCTGATCGGCGAGGCGGCGCATGTGATGCCTCCGATCGGCGCACAGGGACTCAATCTCGGCCTGCGTGACGCCGCCACCATCGGCGAGCTGGTCGTCGCGGCGCGACGCGAGGGCGACGATATCGGTTCGGATGACTTGACCGGACGGTACGAGCACATGCGCAGGGCCGACGTCACCAGCCGCAGTCTTGCGGTCGATCTGCTCAACCGCAGCCTGTTGTCCGACTTCCTGCCGCTGCAAGGCGCGCGCGGCCTTGGGCTCTATCTGCTTGACCGGATCGGGCCATTGCGCCGCGCAGCCATGCGTGAGGGCGTCGCGCCGGCGGCGTCACAGCCGCGGCTTATGCGTGGTGAAGCGCTGTAGAGGCACGTCCTACTGGCGCTTGATGAAGTTTGCACGCACCATTCGCGGCCGGAACGTGAAGACATTGGGATCATTGAGATCAACGGTTACGTGCAACCAGTGATGATTGGGCGTACCGAACGTCTCGACGCGCCGGAAATTCTCCAGCGACGGCGGCACTCGCCCGCCGGGCGGAGCGCTTTTCCGAAGCGGATTATCAATACGGAAATAGTGGCTATCACCATGAACAAGGACAACTGGATCTCGAAATGCCGTCGCTTCCTGTTCGAGCAACTCACGAAGCTCGGTGAAGCCGCTCGGCTTCATTGGCTTTCCGGGAAACGGCGTCGACTCCGGATACATGTTCGCCTGCTGCAAGATCATGATCGCCCGACTCTTGCTTGATTTGGCATGCGCAAACGCCTGCCGAAGCCAGATGATATTGGCGTGTTTGCGATCGGCATGCTCCTTGTCGCCCTCCTCCGAGCGGCCGAGACCGTCGTTGCTTCCGACAACGTGGAGTGTGACGAACGTCACACCGCCTTGATCCCAGCGGGCGTTCTCGCGGTATGTCGCAAATTCCGCGTCTCGACTTTGCCGAAGCAGCGGAATTTTCCGCCTGCCCAGGCTTTGCTCATCTTCAAAGAATTGGGCGCGCAGTCCTTTCAGTCGGTTCAATGGATCGTGGCCCTGCACCTTTTGACCTTGGTGACAGTCGGGTCCATTCGTTGTCGCCTGGCGTGTAGACCAGCGGATGCGGAAGGGCGTTGAACTGCGCAAGACGCCTTGACTGCACATCATCGGTGCAGCCGTAATGTGCCGACGAAAGATCGCCGACGTGCACGACAAACGACAGGGCGTCGTCGTTGCTGATCTCGGCGAGAACGTTCTCGAGCCAGGGTTCTTCGCTTGGGGCATATCCGAGATCGCCCATCAGCGCGAAGGTGAACCCCTGCTGCTGACTCTGTGCGGGCGGCGGATTCGACAGTGAGACGCCGAAAAGGCCGGCACCCAGAGCGATGAAACCTGCGGCGAATATGCGCAGGAGCTGAGGCGAAGTGTCTCTCATGATCCTCTCCCACGCATACAGTGATAGCGCCGCCCCGTTGCCGCATTATGTCAGCCGCAAGGTTCGCAGATCGCCGGCCGCCGCCGAGTGCGGCGGGCATGAGCAGGTTCGGACCTTTCTCACGTTAACTGCGGCTCGCGCGCGCTGGCGCCGCCGACCGCCCTCCACTAACATTCCGCAACCTTCTGGCCGCATGCGGCCTCGCCTTTCAGGAGACAGGATGACTGAGTTCATTCGCCTCGCCCTATTCGCGGCATTCGGCGCCGCTCTCCAAGGCGCGCCAGCCCAGGCGCAAGACTATCCTTCGCGGACCGTCCGGTTCGTGGTGCCGTACCCGGCGGGGTCGGGCACCGACGTGCTGTCACGGCTGCTCGCCGACGCGCTCATTCGCAAATGGGGCCGCACCGTTATCTCGGAGAACGTGCCGGGCGCATCCGGCAATATCGGTGCGCTCGACGTCTGGCGTTCCCCGCCGGACGGCCACACGATGATGCTGGCACCACCCGGACCCATCTCGACCAACCGCTTCCTGTTCAAGGAGATGCATTACGACGCCACCAAATGGGTGCCAGTGTCGTGGTTGACCACGGTGCCGTATGTGCTGACCGTGCGCAGTTCGTTCAAAGGCGACCTCGCGGAGCTGATCGCGCAAGCGAAAACCGGCAAGATCACCGCAGCATTGCCCGGACCTGGCGGCTTGGCGCATCTCTCGGCAGCGCATCTGCAAGCGCTGGCAGGGGTCAAGATGGTCTACGTTCCCTATAAGGGGTTGGCCACGGCGATGAACGACATCCTCGCCGGCCATGTCGACATGATGTTCGACACGCTGACGACGTCCCTGCCGCTGCACCAGCAGGGGCGCGTGCGCATCATCGCGGTCGCCAGCCCGAAGCGTGTCGCGGTCCTGCCCGACATTCCCACCGTCGCGGAATCCGGATATCCGAACTATCGCTCGATCACCTGGTTTGGGCTGGTGGCGCCGCCTGGTACGCCGACCAGCCTTGCCGATCGGATCAGCAAGGGCGTCGGTGAGGTTGTTCACAGTCCGCAGGTCGTCGAACGGCTGAACACCATGCAGATGGAGCCGGTCGGCAGCTCGCGCACGAAGGCTGCGGCGTTCTTCGCCGAAGAAGGGCGCTACTGGGCGCAGATCATCAAGGATGCCAACATCGCCGCACAGTGAGGCGAGCGGCACGCGACGACGCAAGCAGGCGAACATCCCGCCGCAACAAATGCGCACAGGAGAAGGTTATGAAACGGTATGCGGCGCTTGTCATGATTGTCGGCGGATTGCTCGGCGTCATCGCCGGCGCGGTCCAAAGCGCGGCACAGGACGCCTATCCAAGCCGGCGCGTGACACTCGTCGTGCCATCGCCGGCCGGCTCGACGACCGATGCGGTGGCGCGTCTGGTCGCCGAGCAGCTACAGCAGAAATGGGGGCAGTCGGTCATCGTCGAGAACAATTCGCGCGGCCTTAATGCCGGCTCCGAGCAGGTCGCGCGCGCCAGCGGCGACGGTTACATCCTGCTGGTCAGTCCGCCCCTGCCCCTGACCATCGCCCACCTGCTCTACCGCGACATTGGCTATCAGCCGTCGCAATTCGTTCCCATTTCGCTGCTCACGAAAATTCCAAACGTGCTCGCGGTGCGCAACAACCTTCCTGCGAAAGACGTCAAAGAACTCGTGGCGTTCGCCAAGGCGAATCCCGGGAAGGTGACCTATGCCTCGCAAGGCGCCGGATCGACCGCGCATCTGAGCGGCGCGCAATTGGAAGTGCGCGGCGGCATTAAAATGACTCACGTGCCCTATCGCGGCTCGGCGCCGGCGCTTAACGATCTCATCGCTGGCCACATCGACCTGTTCTTCGACACCCTGACGACGTCGGTACCGCTCTATCGCGGTAACAAGATCAGGATCATGGCGGTGGCGAGCCCGGAGCGAGTCGATGCCGTCAAGGAACTGCCGACGATCGCGGAATCCGGATTCCCAGGCTTCCGCTCGATCACCTGGTTTGCGATGGCTGGACCGCCGAAGATGCCCGCCGATCTTGCCGCACGGATCAACCGTGACGTTGTTGAAATTCTAAAGAAGCCCGATGTGGACAAGCGGCTGCGCGAATTACGGCTTGATCCGATGATCGGCTCCCCGGCCGACGCTACGAAGTTTTTCGCCGAGGAAACCGCGCTCTGGGGCAGCGTCATCAAGGAAGCCAACGTCACGATTCCCTGACCATTCGCCCAATTGACATGTTCCCCCGATGAATGGATAGGCATGCGCGGGGACGTCTTATCAGCTATCTTGATATCCGTGATGAACAAGACCCAAACCGCCAAGTACACGATCGGCCAGGTTGTCCGCCACCGGCTCTATCCGTTCCGCGGCATCGTTTTCGACGTTGATCCCGAATTTTCCAATACCGAGGAATGGTATCAGTCGATCCCGGCCGAACGGCGCCCGCGCAAGGACCAGCCGTTCTATCATCTCTACGCCGAGAATGACGAAACCGAATACGTCGCCTACGTGTCGGAGCAGAACCTGCTTCCGGACGCCTCCGATGAGCCGCTGCGCCACCCGCAGGTCGCAGAGATTTTCGAGAAGGACGAAAGCGGCAGCTATCGCCGGCGCGATGCGACGCTCAATTGATCAACCAAGTTGATTCCACTCGTGCCCGCGAAGGCGGCGGCCCAGTGCTCATGCAACAGGCATGGTTCCCGCTTTCGCGGGAAGGAGCGGAGCAGAGAAACCCTCAAAATAAGAGGCGCGCTTGGGGCGCGCCTCTCGTATCTCGCGCCCAGATCAAGCCGCTACTTCTGCTGGCCCTCGAGCTTCTTGCGCGCTTCTTCGGCGCGGCGCTGAAGCTCTTCCTGCAGCTTTTTCTGCTGAGCCTCGAACACCTTCGGATCGGTCGGCGGGCCATCATAGGCCTTGGCGAAGTCGTTGAGCGGCAGCACCAGGCTGATCGCCTGGCCGGCGCCGTTGATGCCCTGCACGACCAGACCCTGGCCCTTTTTCAGGTTGTTGATCAATTCGCCGCTGGCTTCATAGTCGGCCATGCAGCCGTTGTTGAAGCAGATCACATAGGGACCCGTCATCGGCTGGCCCTGGTCGATGATCACGCGCGTGCCGGGCTGGAGCGACATGCCGAGCGGAAGTGTGACACGCAGGATCTTGCGGGGCTCGCCATCCGGCTCGATCAGCACGGCCGCGACCACCGGCTGCCCGGATTCAACGCGACCATCCTTACCGGTGAAACAGACTTGCTTGGCGTTCGCCTCCTGCCCCTTCAGGCAGAATTTCGTCCAGGGCGAAAAGATCAGTTGCGGAGCTTCCGGCGCGGCCTGTTGCTGCGGAGCCTGCTTGGGTGCGGACTTGGACGTGTCTTTTTTCGGCGTCGTGGCTTTCTTTTGCTCTGCGACCGAATTCGAACCGGTCGCAATGATGGCGAGCGAGCCAATCAATGCAAACGCAAATGCGTAGGCGACCGGACGGGCCGGCGCTAACACGTTCCACTTGAACATGGTCGATCCTTCTTCCTTACCGTTTCGACAGCGCGCGCGGGCCGGATCGAACGGTCGCCCCCCATTGGGGCTGTGTCGGCACCAAATACGGCAACAGCGTGACCCCAAAAATCGCGCAAATCGCCGGAATTTCGCCTGATAGCGCGTGAAAGCCGTTGGCGGATGCAGGTGATAACGCAGGCGGTCGCCTTTTGAAAGCGCTTTGACCGACCCCGTGCCAACCGTCCAGACTCGTTGGCGGTTCGGCCGATTCGTCAATTAAGCGGGAGCCCCAGTTCAGCGTGACCATCTGTCCGACCATCCTCCGTACGTGGCGGCGCACGATCGCTGCCGTGGCGCTTGCGGCAGCCACGACTGTGAGCCCGCACGCGCTCGCCGAGGATATCACCCGGCATGCAATTGCCATGCATGGCGAGCCGGCAATGCCGGAGGGGTTTACACACTTCCGCTACGTCAATCCGGCCGCACCCAAGGGTGGCAGGCTGGTCCAGGGTGTGCTCGGCAGCTTCGACACACTCAACCCGTTCATCGTGAAAGGTCTTCCCCCGATAGGGCTACGGGCGCCCGGCGGCATCTTCATTATCGGGGGGTATGTGGTCGAGAGTCTGATGGTGCGCGGATACGACGAGCCGTTTACGCTCTACGGACTCATTGCTCGTCGTACCGCAACTGACAAAGCACGCACCTTCGCGACGTTCGAGCTCGATCCGGCCGCGCGATTTTCCGACGGCAAGCCGATCACGCCCGAGGACGTTCTGTTCTCCTGGCAGCTCCTGCGAGATAAGGGACGGCCGAACCATCGCATCTACTACAGCAAGGTGATCAAGGCGCAGGCAATTGGGTTGAACTCGGTCCGGTTCGATCTCCCCGGTGATGACCGCGAACTTCCGCTAATCCTCGGGCTTATGCCGGTGCTGCCGAAGCATGCAATCGATCCTGCGACATTCGAGGAAACCACGATCAAACCGATGATCGGGAGCGGGCCCTACCTCATCGGCAAGGTCGATCCCGGCAGGAGTCTCACGCTTGTCCGCAATCCGAACTATTGGGGCCGCGACCTCGCGGTCAATCGCGGCTTCTGGAACTTCGACGAGATTCGATACGATTTCTATCGCGATCCCAACGCTCTCCACGAGGCCTTCAAGCGCGGCCTGATCGACGTGCGCAAGGAAACCGATCCCGCGCGCTGGATGCAGGGTTATGATTTCCCCGCGATGCGCGATGGACAAGTGGTGAAGGAGACGTTTTCAAGCGACCTGCCGAAACCGAGCTTTTATTTCGTCTTCAACACGCGCCGCGCGGTCTTTGCGGATGTGCGTGTGCGCGAAGCGATCGCCACGCTGTTCGACTTCGAATGGACCAACAAAAACATCTTCTTCGGACTCTATCGGCGGACCGCAAGCTACTTCGAGGACTCGGAGCTGTCCGCGCACGGCCGCCCGGCGGATGCGCGCGAACGCGCCTTGCTCGCGCCGTTCCCGGGCGCGGTGCGTGCTGACATTCTTGATGGGACCTGGTCGCCTCCAGTCAGCGACGGCTCCGGCCGCGACCGCGCGACCTTACGGCGCGCCCTCCGCCTGTTTGCGCAGGCGGGCTACGAGCTGCGCGGCACGGAGTTGGTCGAACGCAAGAGCGGACGGCCGCTCACCTTCGAAATCATGGTGACGGCCCGTAGCGATGCGATGGACGAGGAGCGAATGGCGCTCCTGTTCGCCAGCCAACTAAAACGCGCCGGCGTCACCGTCCGCGTGCGCCCGGTCGATGCGGTGCAATTCGAAGCGCGCCGTATCACGTTTGATTTCGACATGATTTCGAACCGCTGGGATGAATCGCTCTCGCCTGGCAATGAGCAGGCCTTCTACTGGAGCTCGGAAGCTGCCGATTCGAACGGCAGCCGGAACTACATGGGCGTGAAGAGCCCGGCGGTCGACGCCACGATCGAGGCTTTGCTCAAGGCGCACGACCGCGCGGAGGTGGTTGCGGCCGTTCGCGCGCTCGATCGCGTGTTGATGTCCGGATTCTACACCGTGCCGCTGTTTTATCCACCGGATCAGTGGATTGCGCGCTGGACGAAGGTCCGGCATCCCGAGGTAACCTCGCGGTCCGGACCGATTCCCGAGACTTGGTGGCTTGAACCGCAATGAGAAGGCATCGTGATCCTCGGTGAACCAAACGGGCAATCGGTTACCTCGGACATCGGCGGGCGCGCGACCCTCGACGATCTGTTTCGCCGCGCCATGACGCGGCGGCCGAATGCGATCGCCCTGATTGATCCGCCCGACCGCGAACGTTTCGCCGACGGCCAAGCCCGCTCCCTCACCTATGCCCAAGCCGATCGCGTGATATCGGCGATCGCCGGGCGATTGCACCGGATCGGGCTGCAGTCGGATGCGATCGTTGCGCTGCAGCTTTCCAATAGTGTCGAGAGCGTGCTCACCTTCCTGGCAGTGCTGCGGGCGGGCATGATCGCGATGCCGCTTCCGCTGCTGTGGCGACGGGCCGACATCGCGGCTGTGCTTGCTCGCAGCGGTGCCACGGCGTTGATCGTCAGCCATCGCGCCGGCGCCCACGATCAACTCGACGACGTCCTGCAGGCCGCGGCGGAGACCTTTCACATCCGATTTGTCTGCAGTTTCGGGCCGTCTGTGCCGGACGGCGTCATTGGGCTCAGCGACCTGTTCGTGGCGGAGGCGGCCGACCCGCTTCCGCCAACGGAGGAGCGTCCACACCCGCCGGGGCCTGCGGCGCATCTCGCCGTCGTAACCTGGGACGTCGATGCCGACGGTCCGATTCCAGTCGCGCGCAACCATGCCGAACTCGCGACCGGCGGGCTGGCGATCCTGCTTGAGAGCCGACTCCGGCAGGATGCGACGATCCTCACCACCCTGATGATGTCTTCTTTTGCGGGTCTGGCGGCCGCACTGCTCCCTTGGTTGCTCATCGGCGGGACCCTGGCGCTGCACCATCCATTCGATCCCGCGACCTTCCTTAATCAGCAGCAGTCGCTCAGTCCCGATGCTGTGGTTTTGCCTGGCCCACTGGTCGCGCAATTGGCGGAGGCCGGTGCACTGACCGGCAGCGTCAGCAGCGTGCTCGCGGTCTGGCGCGCGCCCGATCGACTGGTCCGTGCCCCGGCCTGGCGGGATTCGACGACCGACATGGTCGACATTCAGGCCTTCGGCGAGATCGGGCTGATCGCCGCGCGGCGACGCCCCGGCGGCCGGCCGGGCATCGTGCCGTTCGGCCCGGTCGCCGTGCCACGGAGCACCAAGGGTGGTGTCATCGTTGGAGAAGTCCGCGCCACGCCCAACGGTACCGTTGCCATGCGCGGACCGATGGTCCCACGTTTCCCGTTCCCGCCCGGCGTGGAACGGACAGCGCTGCCTCAACTCAAGGTGGCAGCCACCGGCTTTGTCGACACCGGCTTTGCCTGCTGGGGCGACCGCAACAACGCGCCGCTGGTCGTGACCGCGCCGCCGCCGGGGACGGTGAGCGTCGGAGGCTATCGTTTCCTGATGCGCGATCTGCAGGACGCGCTTGCTGCGGTCGACGGCGCGGCAGCGCTTGCTGCCCTGCCCGATGGCATGGCGGGCCATCGGCTGGCCGGCTCCGCCGCCGATCCGGCCGACATCCAGCAGGCGCTGGCCTCCCGTGGTGCCAATCCGCTCTTGGTCAACGCCTTCCGCCCTCGCCGGGTGTCGGTGACGATCTCCGACGATACCCAGGCGGCCTGACACCCCAAAAAATGCGGTTACGCGCGTCTCAATGCCCTAAGCGCGCTTCACGCGGTCTTCAATGCTAAGAGCCTTGTTTCACAGGGCGTTAATAGCATTCGCCTAGAGTAGTTTGAGTCCTTCCCGTTCCAGCCGCGTAACATCATGGCAATGCTAGGTCCGATGGTCGTCGTCGCCGAGGCTCCGGCGGCCGATTTGGTCGACGCCCTCGGCAAGGCGGGCGCATTCCCCATTGTCGAGACCAGATTCGCGGATGCGGCGGATGCGGTCTCCGAAATCCAGCCGGTGGCCCTGATGGTCGCGGATACATCGCCCGCGATTGCCGACCGACCCTTGAAGGCGCTGCTCAAGACAATCGAAACGCGCGGCGGTCCGTTCATGCCGGTGCTGGCGCGGGTCGAAGGGCCCGACATGGTCGCGATCCCCTATGCGCTTCCGGTCGCCGCGAGCGAGCCGGCCGATCGGCTGATCGCCTGTCTCAAATCGGCGTTGCGGGTGCGTAGCCAGCACGCCGCGGTGATCAGGCGCGCGCATTCCATCGAACCCGCGAAGAACCGCCCCATCCCCTTCACCGACCTGATCGAGCAGGCGACCGTGCTGTGCATCGGACGCGGCCGCAACTATCCGGCGTTGACTACCGCGATCGGCGAGCGGGTTAGCCTGATCGGCGCTATGAGCGTGGAAACGGCGGGACATTATCTCAACGCGCGCGAGATCGACGGCATCGCCATCGGCGACGGCTTCAGCCCGAAGGTGATCGACGCATTGCTGACAGTGCTCGGAGAGGATGTCCGGTTTCGCGACCTGCCGGTCGGCTCGCTCGGCCGCACACCGATCAACGACGAGCGCCTTGCCAATCTGGTGCGGGTGGAAAGCGATCCGGAGCTCCTGGCCGCGCGGCTCATTCCTTTTGTGCGCTTGCAGGCATTCGAGAGCCGGCTCAAGCGCGTCCTCAAGTCACTCGATTCCGAAGGCGTGCTCGATCCGGAGACCGGGTTGCTTGCACGCGAGGCGTTCTGGCGCGATCTCGATCGCGCCGTTCAGCAAGCCGAGGAGGACGGCGCCGCACTGACCATCGCCCGCTTCTCGTTCGAGGACATGACCGACGTCCGCTGCTCTATCGATGCCGCGCGCCTGTTCAGCCGGCTGACACGCAATATCGACTTCGCCTGTCGCGAGCAGGACGGCTCGATCATCGCGGCGTTCACCGAGACCGACCTGCGCAACGCTCACGTGGTGGCGCGGCGCATCGCGGGCATCCTGCGCAATACCATGCTGTCGCCCGATCTCGATCGCCGCACCATCAAGCCGACCGTGACGCTCGCCACCCTCAAACCGACCGACAATGTGAGCACGCTGGTGGCGCGCGTCGGCACCTACCCCGAGGTTGCGGCGGGCTGAGGGAACCTTATCTGAGCATGATCCCTCGGGGTCGAGCCCGAGGGGCATGCATTTCCGAAAGTCGGACTCCACTTTTCGGGATCATGCGCTAGATTCGTCTTTTGGAGGAACACCGCATGTCCCCACTGCCGATCGATGTCATTTCCGACGTGGTTTGCCCCTGGTGTTACGTGGGCAAGCGCTACCTGGAGAAGGCTATCGCGCTCAAGCCGGAGATACCGGTTGCGGTGCGCTTCCGTCCTTACCTGCTCAACCCGTGGGTTCCGCGCGAAGGAATGAGCCGCGAGGATTATCTTACGACCAAGTTCGGATCGGTCGAGCGTTATAACGCCAACAGTCAACGCATTATCGATGTCGCCGCCGCAGCCGGCCTCGACTACGCGCGCGATAAGATCAAACGCCAGCCCAACACGATCGACTGTCACCGGCTGATTTCCTGGGCCGGCGATCCGCCGCGCATGAAGCAGCGCCTGATGGAGCTTTATTTCAGCGAGGGCGGCGATCTCACCGACGCCGAAGTGCTGGTGAAGGCGGCATCCGACTGCGGCATGGACGCGGCAGAGGTACGCCAACGCCTCGCCACCGACGAGGACGTCGCGCGCATCGAGGCAGAAGCCAACACCGCCAAAGAAGCCGGCATCGACGGTGTGCCGTTCTTCATCTTCGGCAATTTGCTGGCGGTCAGCGGCGCGCAGCCGCCGGAACACCTTGCGCAGGCGATCGAGCGCGCATCGAACGAATACGCCAAGCAAGTCGCCGCCGAGTAGCGGTTACGACGTCTTCTCATCTTGCTGGTACACGCAGCATGCATGGCCTGCGGCGCACGCAATTTGATCGGTCAGCCTTCCTTCTGTGCACGGACTGGCGCAAGCAAGCACGCTATGATCCGCGCGCAGTTCCTATCCCAACAGGAGGGCACCATGATCGATAGAAGAATCGGCGCTGCGTTCGTTTTGGCTATCGCGGGTCTCACGACGACTGTCCTGGTAGCGTCCTCGGCACAGGCGCAGAACCAGCACATGGAGATCATCCACCACCCGAACTACGACAAGAGCGTGTTCATGCCGTTCGTGCCCGGCATCAAGATCAAGAGCGGAAAAATCCTCTGGCTCGCCGGCACCACATCACTGCCAGTCTATCATGACCATCCGCACAAGCGCGAAGACATCCTGAAATACATGCCGCCCAGTCTGGAGGCGCAGACACGCCGTGCGATGGACGGGATCAAGGGCACGCTCGACGCCGCCGGCGCGTCATTCAAGGACGTGGTACACATCTTTGTCTTCAGAGCGCGGCCGCAAATGGGCGACATCGGCAGGGCGAGCAAGGTGATCAACTCATACTTTGCGCCGTTCAAACACGTGCCCACCTCGACCAACATCGCGGTGCTCGAGCTGGGAGAGCCCGAACAGTTGATCGAAATTCAAGCGTTTGCGGTGGTGGATTAAACTACCTGGCGTCCGCTTGGATTGACTCGACTTATCCTCCGCTCGTCACTGGACTCCCGCTTGTGTGGGAACGAGCGGAGGGTAGAGCTACGCCGCCTTCGCGGGCTGGGCAAGATCGACCAGTTTGCGGAGAATTTGTTTCGTCCCACCCAGGCGAGCTTCGGGCTGTTCCCAGTCATCGAAGAACACGACCTTCTGGTCTGGCCGCACCCGGGCGCCCTCCTCGCCGATGAATTTGATCAAACGTTCCGGGTTGGCGAAGGAATTGTCGCGGAACGTCACCACCGCACCCTTCGGACCGGCTTCGATCTTCTCCACATTGGCCTGTCGGCACAGCGCCTTGATGGCAACGATCTGTAACAAATGCTCGACCTCGATCGGCAGCGGCCCGAAACGATCGGCTAGCTCGGCGCCGAAAGATTCGATCTCGCGCTCGTCCTCGATCTCGGCAAGTCGGCGGTAAAGCGCGAGCCGCACCGGCAGGTCCGCGATGTATTCCTCCGGGATCATGACCGGCGTACCGATCGTGATCTGCGGCGACCACTTGTCGGCGACCGGCACGGTGATGCCGGCCTTCAGGCTCGCCACCGCCTCCTCCAGCATCTGCTGGTAGAGCTCGAAGCCGACCTCCTTGATGTGGCCGGATTGTTCTTCGCCCAGGAGGTTTCCCGCGCCGCGCAGGTCGAGGTCGTGCGACGCAAGCTGGAAACCGGCGCCAAGCGTGTCGAGCGATTGCAGGACCTTCAGCCGCTGCTCGGCCTGCACCGTGATCTTGCGCTCCGCCGGCAGCGTGAACAGCGAATAGGCGCGCACCTTCGAGCGGCCGACGCGGCCGCGGAGCTGATAGAGCTGCGACAGGCCGAACCGGTCGGCACGATGCACGATCAGCGTGTTGGCGTTCGGAATGTCGAGGCCGGATTCGACGATCGTGGTCGACAGCAGCAGGTCGTATTTGCCGTCGTAGAAGGCCGACATGATATCGTCGAGCACGGTCGACGGCATCTGGCCATGCGCGACGGTGACTTTCATCTCCGGCACGTGCCGTTCAAGGAATTCCTTCTGTCCTGCCAGGTCCTCGATCCGCGGACAGACATAGAAACACTGGCCCCCGCGATAACGCTCGCGCAGCAAGGCCTCGCGCACCACCAGCGGGTCGAACGGTGACACGAAGGTTCGAACCGCCAGCCGGTCGATGGGCGGCGACGCGATGATCGAGAGGTCGCGCACGCCCGATAGCGCGAGCTGGAGCGTACGCGGGATTGGCGTCGCCGTCAGCGTCAGCACATGCACCTCGGCACGCAACTGCTTGAGCTTCTCCTTGTGCGCGACGCCGAAATGCTGCTCCTCGTCGACGATGAGCAGGCCGAGGTCCTTGAAGGCGATGGTCTTGCCGAGCAGCGCGTGGGTGCCGACGACGATATCGATCGAGCCGTCGGCGATGCCTTTCTTGACGGCCGTCAATTCCTTGCCGGTCACCAGCCGTGAGGCCTGTCCGATATTCACGGGAAAACCGCGGAAGCGCTCGCTGAACGTCTTGAAGTGCTGGCGTGCCAGCAACGTGGTCGGCACCACCACGGCGACCTGCTTGCCGTTCATGGCGGCGACGAAGGCGGCGCGCAGCGCCACCTCGGTCTTGCCGAAGCCGACATCGCCGCAGATGAGGCGATCCATCGGCCGCCCGGAGGCCAATTCGTTGACGGTGGTGTCGATCGCGGCCTGCTGGTCCTCTGTCTCCTCGTAGGGGAAGCCGGCGCAGAACTCGTCATAGGGCCCGTGTTCGACGGCCAGCTTTGGCGCTTCGCGGGTTTGCCGTTCGGCCGCGATCTTGATCAGCTCGTTGGCGATCTCGAGAATACGGCTCTTCATCCGCGCCTTGCGCGCCTGCCAGGCGCCGCCGCCGAGACGGTCGAGATCGACACCTGCCTCTTCCGAGCCGTAGCGCGAGAGCAGTTCGGTGTTCTCAACGGGCAGAAACAGCTTGTCGCCGCCGGCATAGTGGATCTCGAGGCAGTCATGCGGCGCCCCGGCGGCTTCGATCGCGCGCAACCCCACGAACCGACCGATGCCGTGGTCGACGTGCACAACCAGATCGCCGGCCGCGAGGCTGGTCGCCTCGGTGATGAAATTCTCCGGCCGCCGCGTCGCCCGCCGCGGCCGCACCAAGCGGTCGCCGAGGATATCCTGCTCGCCGACGATCGCGGTGTCCGCGGTCTCGAAGCCGCTTTCCAGCCCAAGCACGGCGAGCCCGACTTGCGGCAGCGGCGAGCCTTGTGCCTCCTGCCACGAGGCGACCGAGGTGAGATTATTGAGCCCGTGCTCAGCGAGCACGTGGCCCATGCGCTCACGCGCGCCTTCGCTCCACAGCGCGACGATCACCCGCTTGCGGGCTGCCTGAAGCGCATAGACGTGCTTGGTCACGGCCTCGAAGACATTGCGTCCCGGCTCGGCGCGTTCGGCGGCAAAGTTGTGGCCCTGCTTGGTGCCGGCATCGACGACCTTGCCCTGCTCATCCGGCACGGCAAACGGCGTCAGGCGCGCGAGCGCCGATGTGCTCAGGCGCTCCCGCCATTCGGCATCCGGGAGGTAGAGCCGGTCGGGCGGTAATGGCCGGTAGAGCGGCCCACCATCGCGTTGGGCCAGCACTTGAGTCCGCGCGTCGTAATAGTCGGCGATCTGCTCGTGCCGCTCGCGCGCTGCGTCCTCGTCAAGCGGCTCGAGCACCACCGGTGAGCCCGGCACGTAGTCGAAGATCGTGTCCATGCGGCCGTGGAACAGCGGCAGCCAATGCTCCATGCCGGCATGGCGGCGGCCTTCGCTGACGGCTTCGTAAAGGAGATCGTCCGGCGTGGGCGCGCCGAACGCTTCCACATAGCCGAGGCGGAAGCGGCGGATGGTCTCCGTCGTGAGCTGGAACTCCGAGACCGGGACGAGGTCGAGCGCGCGCAACTGGTCGGTGCTGCGCTGCGATTCCGGATCGAAGCTGCGGATCGACTCTAGCTGGTCGCCGAAGAAATCGAACCGCACCGGCTCGGCCATACCCGGCGCATAGAGATCGATGATGCCGCCGCGCACCGCGTAGTCGCCGGGCTCGCGCACGGTCGAAGCGCGCGTGAAGCCATTGAGTTCGAGCCAGCGGGTGATGCTCTCCATGTCGAGCACATTGCCGGGTGCAACCGACAAGGATTGCGTAGCGACGATTTCGCGCGCCGGCACGCGCTGGATCGCCGCATTGACCGTCGTGAGCAGGATCAACGGCCGGTCGTGTCCCTTCACGCGGGCGAGCCGCGCGAGCGCCGTCATCCGCTGCGCGACCATCGCGGCATGGGGCGACACCCGGTCATAGGGGAGGCAATCCCAGGCGGGAAATTCGAGCACCGCCGTGTCCGGCGCAAAGAACGTGAGCGCACGAGCGAGCGCCGCCATGCGCGGGCCGTCGCGACAGATCACGACCAGACTCGTTGCCGGCGCGCGCGGACGCGCGGCGACCGCTCGCGCGAGGTCGGCGACGACAAGACCCTCGGCTCCGTCGGCGACGCTGGAGAGCGTCAGCGGGCGGCCCGGCTCAAGCAGTTCGGCAGGAGATTTCGCCATCGTTATGCATCCCCCTGGCCGGCCCGGAAGCCGCGTAGCCGCCGAAACAGCGGGCCGTCATAGAAGGCCGGCACATCGGCCTCGCCTGTCAGCCATGCCAGGAGTTCGCCATCGGGAACGTTCATCAGGTTCTCGAATTCGCTCAATTCCGCTTCATTGAGTGTCTCGACATTGCCATCCGCAAAGCGGCCCAGGATCAGGTCGACTTCGCGCAACCCGCGGTGCCAGGCCCGGAACAAAAGCTTGCGGCGACGGACATCCAATCCCCCGCTTGACCGTGCCGTTCCGCTCATCCGTTCCTCAATGCCGAAAGCCCGGACGGGCCGGGCGGCGTTCTATAGCGGGCGGAGACCCGATTGTCAGGCCTGATGTATGTATGAGCGGCGTCGCGCGCAGATTTCGCATGCGGTAGTTTGCGAGCCAGCCGGCCCCGCCCGGATCCAAGGGTCGCCCAGCCTATCAACCGGAGGTTTTCAATGAGTGCCATCACCCTCGAACAGGCCAACCGCATCATCGCTGCGGTGCTCCAGCGCGGGGCGGAAATCCAATGCCGGCCGTTGAGCGTGCTGGTGGTGGAGCCTGGCTGCAAGGTGAAGGCATTCCAGAAGGAGGACGGGTCCTCGATGATCCGTTTCGAAATGGCGTTCGGGAAGGCCTATGCTGCGCTCGCGCTCGGGCGTTCGTCCAAGCTCGTGCGCATCCGTGCCGACGAACGACCGATCTTCATGCGCTATCTGCTCAGCGCCACCGATGACCAGATTTTTCCGGAAGGCGGTGGCTTGCAGATCCGCAACGACGACGGAGATGTCATCGGGGCAATCGGCGTGACCGGCGATACCGAGGACAAGGATGAGGAGCTTGCGACGTTCGGCATCCGCGCCGCGGGTCTCAAGCTCGACGAAGATTTCAAGGACATGGGCCGCCGCAGCGGCGTGCGGCTGACGAATAAATAGGGGCACGACAAGTTGACGGGAGAGGCACATCAGTGCGGCGACCTCGGTCTGCTCCCTCTCCCGTGGGGAGAGGGGTGGGGTGAGGGGGTACGGTCTATCGAGAGTGCAGTAACCCCCTCACCCCTGCCCTCTCCCCTGCGGGGAGAGGGAGCCCACCGAACTTGTTGCGCCTTCACGGAATCACATGACCAGGGGCGCCACTAATGCGCCCAACCCTGCTCAATCCGTTGTTTGGAGCCCTCACCACCCTACCGGGCATCGGCCCCAAGGTCGAACAGCTCTATCGTCGCCTGCTCGGCCGCGAGGACGAGGCGCGCATCATCGATCTTCTGTTTCACCTGCCAACCGGCGTCATCGACCGGCGGGCGCGCCCGAAATTGCGCGATGTCGTTCCGGGGACCGTTGTCACCGTCGCAGTCAAGATCGCGCGTCATCGGCCCCCGCCACCGCACCGGCCACGGGTGCCCTATCAAATCTATGCCAGCGACGAGACCGGCGACCTGATCCTCACCTTCTTCAACGCACGTCGCGATTATCTCGAAAAGCTGCTGCCCGTCGGCGAGATCCGCTACGTGTCCGGCACCACCGGGCTCTACGACCACATGTTGCAGATGGTGCATCCCGATCGCGTGGTCGACGAGGCCGGCTTGTCGAAATTGCCGCTGGTCGAGCCGGTCTATCCGCTGACCGAAGGGATCACGCTCAACCAGATCCGCAGGGCGGTCGATGCCGCCTTGCCGAAGCTGCCCCACCTGCCCGAATGGCAGGAACCGACCTGGGTCTCGCGCGAGCGCTATCCGCCTTTTGCCGAGGCGCTCAAGACATTGCATCGGCCCAACTCGCCGGCCGATCTATCCCCGGACAGCCGCGCCTGGATGCGGCTCGCTTACGACGAACTGCTGGCCGGACAGCTCGCTTTGGCGCTGTTACGCGCGCATCTGCGGCGACCCGCCGGCCGCGCGACGCCAGGCACCGGCGCGCTCCGCAAGCAGCTTGTCGATGCGCTGCCCTATTCGCTGACGGCGTCGCAATCGCGCGCGATTGCGGACATCGCCGCCGATCTCGCCAAGCCCGAGCGGATGCTGCGGATGCTGCAAGGCGATGTCGGCTCAGGCAAGACCGTGGTGGCGCTGCTCGCCGCCGCCACCATCATCGAAGGCGGTCGGCAGGCAGCCCTGATGGCGCCGACCGAAATCCTGGCGCGCCAGCACTACGCCACCGTCGCGCCGCTCGCGGCGGCTGCCGGCATCGAGGTCGCGATCCTGACGGGCCGCGAGCGTGGCCGCGAACGCACGGAGGTGCTCGAACGGCTTCGGCTGGGCAGCGTGCACATCCTCGTCGGCACGCACGCGCTGTTCCAGGAGGACGTGGCATTTCACGATCTCGGTCTCGCGATCGTGGACGAACAGCATCGCTTTGGCGTTCACCAGCGGCTTGCGCTGGCGCGCAAAGGCGATGCTGTCGACATGCTGGTGATGACCGCGACGCCGATCCCCCGCACGCTGGTGCTAACGTATTTTGGCGATATGGACATCTCCGAACTGCGCGAAAAGCCCGCTGGCCGAAAGCCGATCGACACGCGCACGCTGCCGATCGATCGGCTTGACGAGGTGATCGACGCCATCGGCCGCGCGTTGTCGGAAGGTCGACGTGTTTACTGGGTCTGTCCGTTGGTCGAGGAGTCGGAAAAGTCCGACCTCGCCGCCGCGCAAGAGCGCTTCGCCGACCTCAAGCGGAAATTCGGGAAATGGACCGATCTCGTCCATGGCCGCATGAAAGGGAGCGAGAAGGACGCCGCCATGGCGCGCTTCGCAGCGGGCGAGACCCGGCTCCTGGTCGCGACCACCGTGATCGAGGTCGGCGTCGACGTTCCCCAAGCGACCGTGATGGTGATCGAGCACGCCGAGCGCTTCGGCCTCGCGCAACTCCATCAGTTGCGCGGACGCATCGGCCGTGGCTCCGAACGATCGACCTGCTTGTTGCTCTATCGCCCGCCGCTCGGCGAGACGGCCAAAGCGCGCCTGGAGATCATGCGCCAGACCGAGGATGGCTTCCGGATCGCGGAAGAGGATTTGCGGCTGCGCGGCGAAGGCGACGTCCTCGGCACACGCCAATCGGGCGTGCCGGGATTTCGGATCGCCCGGATCGAAACCCATGGCAGCCTGATTGGAACCGCGCGCGATGATGCGCAGCTCTTATTGTCGCGTGATCCCACGCTGTCGACCGAGCGCGGCGAGGCGCTGCGGCACCTGCTCTACCTGTTCGGACGCGATGAAGCGATCAGGCTGATCCGCGCGGGGTGACTTCTACTTGACCGGCGCCGTGGGCTGCACTGACGGGGACGTCGGCGGTGATTGCGTTGGGTGAGCCAGCCGCGCAGCATTCGCCATCGCGGCAAGCTTGCGCTGCTGGTCGGCGGCATTACCGCCGGGCTGTGCCATGCCGGCGGACATCACGAGGGTCATCGCGGACTCGACCGTGATGTCGAGTTCGATCACGTCGCGGCGTGGCACATAGAAGAAGAAGCCCGTGGTCGGGTTCGGCGTGCACGGCAGGAAGACTGAGATGTGCTCTGTCTCCGGCAAACGCTCTGAAACCTCGGAATTCGGCGGCTGCGATATAAATACGACGGACCACATCCCCGGCCCCGGAAACTCCACCAAGCCGACGCGTCGGAAGCTCGAGCCGGACTTCGAGAACAGCGTCTCGAAGATCTGCTTCAGGCTGCGGTAGATCGGCCGGATGATCGGCGTCCGGTTTAGGATGTGCTCGCCGAACTCGACCAGCTTGCGGCCGACCAGGTTGGCGGTGAGGAAGCCGAGCAGTGTCAGCGTCGCGAAGGCGATGATCAGCCCCAAGCCCGGCACCTGAAACGGCAAATACGTCTCGGGCCGATACGCTGCGGGAATGAACGGCCGGACCACGTCGTCGACCCAGTTGATGAACCACCAGGTCAAGCTGAGCGTGATGTAAACCGGCCCGACCAGGATCAGCCCAGTCAGAAAATAGTTCCTGATCCGGCTGACAACGCTGGTCTGGGCCTCGACGGGTCCGGACCCGGCGCCGGGCTCAGCCTGCGGATTTTGGTCGATATTGCTCATCCTGTGATGTGACGATTGTTCATGGCCGGCGTCTTTAGGCGTTTCCCCGGCCCTATTCAACCGTGACCGACTTGGCGAGGTTGCGCGGCTGGTCGACGTCGGTGCCCATCACCACCGCCGTGTGGTAGGCGATGAGTTGGACCGGAATCGCGTAAACCAGCGGCGTGACCGTCGACGGCATCTCCGGCAGCACGAGCTTCACCAGCGATTCGACGTGCGCCTCATGTGCGCCCTGCGGGTCAGTCACCAGGATGATCCTGCCGCCGCGGGCCGCAACCTCCTGCATGTTGGAAACCGTCTTGTCGAACACCCGGTCGTACGGTGCGATCACAATCACCGGCATGGTCTCGTCGATCAGCGCAATCGGGCCATGCTTGAGCTCGCCGGCGGCATAGCCTTCAGCGTGGATGTAAGAAATTTCTTTGAGCTTGAGCGCACCTTCGAGCGCGAGCGGATAGCTCGTGCCGCGCCCGAGATAAAGCACGTCGCGGCTTTTGGCGAGATCACGTGCGAGAAGGTCGATCGTCGACTCGAGCTTGAGCGCTTCCGCCATCAAGCGCGGCACCTCGATCAGCGCATGGACGAGCTTGCGCTCGTCGTCCGCAGACAGCACCCCCCGCGCCCTGCCGGCGGCGACCGCGATGCTGGCGAGCACCGCGAGCTGGCAGGTGAACGCCTTGGTCGAGGCCACACCGATTTCCGGACCGGCAAGCGTCGGCAGCACGACGTCGCTCTCGCGCGCGATCGTCGAGGTCGGAACGTTGACCACCGAAATGATGTGCTGCTTATGCGCCTTTGCGTAGCGCAGCGTGGCGAGCGTGTCCGCCGTCTCTCCCGACTGTGAAACGAATATCGCGAGACCGTTGGCGCTCAAGGGCGCTTCGCGGTAGCGGAACTCGGAGGCCACGTCGATCTCGACCGGCAGCCGGGCAAAGCGCTCGAACCAGTACTTGGCGACGAGGCCGGCATAATAAGCAGTGCCGCAGGCCGAAATCGAGATCCGATCAAGCTTGTTGAAATCGAATCGCAGCTTCACCGGCAGTGCGACCTGTTCTGTCGCCATGTCGAGATAATGCGCCAGCGTGTGGCCGACGACCTCCGGCTGCTCGTGAATCTCCTTAGCCATGAAATGGCGATGGTTGCCCTTGTCGACCAGGAACGCCGATGGCGGCGCCTTGTGCGTCTCGCGCTCGACGCGCGAGCCGGCGGCGTCACGGATCTCCACGCTGTCGCGCGACATCACCACGGAATCGCCGTCTTCGAGATAGGCCACGGTGTCGGTGAACGGCGCCAGCGCGATCGCGTCGGAGCCGAGATACATCTCACCGTCGCCATAGCCGATTGCAAGCGGAGAGCCCTTGCGCGCACCGATCAGCAGGTTGTCTTCACCATCGAACAGGAACGCGAGCGCGAACGCGCCCCGCAATCGCGGCAACGCCGCCAGAACCGCATCTGCCGGTGTGCGACCATTCTTCATTTCGCGAGTTACGAGATGGGCAACGACCTCGGTGTCGGTTTCTGACCCGAATGTCGCGCCGTCCTTTTCGAGTTCCTCACGCAGCTCCCGGAAGTTTTCGATGATGCCGTTATGGACCACGGCAAGATGGTCCGTGGCATGCGGATGCGCATTGCTTTCGGACGGGCGGCCGTGGGTCGCCCAGCGGGTATGTCCGATCCCGATCGTGCCCTTGAGGGGATCGCTGTAGAGCTTGGTTTCGAGATTGCGAAGCTTGCCCTCAGCGCGCCGGCGCGTCAGGTGCCCGCCTTCCAACGTCGCCACACCGGCGGAATCATAGCCGCGATATTCGAGGCGCTTGAGCGCATCAACCAACTGCACCGCGACCGGCTCACGGCCGAGGATGCCGACAATTCCGCACATCCAGTGGGGTTCCTATCCTATCAGGCCGCGATGATACGCCGAAAAATGTATATTCGGCATGAACGGCGCAAGCACCGAGCAAGTATCGGTAATCATGCAGGAATTAAGGCTAATAGATCGGCCGCAAACCTTACTCCGCCGCCCCCCGCTTGGTCTTGACCACCGCCTTGATGGCGCGGATGCGGGACGCCCCGCCTTCTTTAATCACTTGGCGCTCGCGCGCGATCGCAAGCGCGTCTGACGGTACGGTATGGGTGATCACCGATCCGGTCGCGACGTAGGCGCCGTCGCCAATCGTCACCGGAGCGACCAGTGCCGAATTCGATCCGATGAATGCACCCTTGCCGATGTCGGTGCGGTGCTTGGCGGCACCATCATAGTTGCACACGATCGAGCCGGCGCCGAAGTTCGAGCCGGCGCCAAGACGCGCATCGCCGATATAGGCGAGATGATTGGCCTTTGCGCCGTCTTCGATCACAGACTCCTTCACCTCAACGAAATTACCGATGTGCACGTCGGCACCGAGTTTCGCGCCGGGGCGTAGTCTTGCATACGGCCCGACCAGCGCGCCCTTCCCGACATGCGCATGGTCGAGATGCGAGAACGAGCGGATCACCGCGTTGTCCTCAACCGTGACGCCCGGGCCGAACACCACATAAGGCTCGACGGTGACGTCGCGTCCGAACGTCGTGTCGGCTGCAAGAAATACGGTCTCGGGTGCGACGAGTGTGACGCCGGCATCCATCGCCGCCTTGCGCAATCGCTGCTGGAGCGCCGCTTCGGTTTCCGCGAGCTGAGCCTTGGTGTTGATGCCGCGCACGTCGTCCTCCTCGGTCTCGATCACAACTGCCTTGAGCTCCATGGCTCGTGCAATCGCGATCGCATCGGTCAGATAGAATTCGCCTTTGCGGTTGTCGTTGCCGATCCGGTTAAGGATCGTCATGGCGGTCTTCCCGGCAAAAGCCATCAGCCCGCCATTGCACAGATCGATAGCACGCTCGGCCGGCGTCGCATCGAGCTCTTCGCGGATGGCGACGAGTTCGCTTCCTTCGAGCACCAGTCGTCCGTAGCCGGTCGGATCGTTTGGGCGGAAGCCAAGCACGGCAATGGCTGCGCCTTTGGCGAGCGCCTCGCGCATGTGGCGAAGCTTCTGCGGCCGGATCAGCGGTGTGTCGCCGAAGATGACCAGAACATCATCCGTCCCCCGCTCCAGCGCATCGGCAGCGGCCAACACCGCATGCGCGGTCCCTTGGCGCGTCTTTTGAACGAAGATCTCTGCGTCCGGCACGTTCCGCGTCGCTTCGGAACTGACGGCGCTGGCGTCGGGACCGACGACGACCGCGATCATGGATCCGCCGGCCTCCTGGACTGCCGTCAGCACATGCGCAAGCAACGTCTGCCCCGCGATCTGATGCAGCACCTTCGCGCGCACCGAGCGCATACGGGTGCCTTCGCCAGCGGCGAGCACAATCGCAAGGCATGTCCGCTCTACCATCGGGTCTCCTGGAATGCGTGGTTCGCCATCGACCTATCCGCGCATCGTGCAGCGAACATGGCGGAGCGCCCTCGTATGGCGGTGCAGAAGTCCGCATCATTCTCGCGGCGAGTCCGGCACGCGGGCTCTGAACCGAAGCCACACTAGGTTCAAAGAGTTGCCAGTGTCCTTCGATTCCGAAGTTCGTATAAGGGCCGCCGCAAAATGGTACGAACTTCGGAATCGGGACACCAGGGTGGCGGTTCAGAAGTTCGGCACATTGGTGAATGCACCAACCCAGCAGCGAGAATGAGCGGATTCTGCTAATGTTTTCAATGGGCTGATTCGCGCGCTTATGCGGCACTGGCGAGCTTCGGACATGCAAGGATTGCTGCGGCTGGCAGTTTGGGGAGGTATGGCGGCTGCCGCTATATTGCTCGCCGTAATCGTCGCGCGTTCCGGCGATGGGTCGCAACGCGCCCGGACACCTCTCTGCGCTGAAAGCTATCGACGAGGTGCGGCCGGCTGCCGGCGTCGATATCGGCGGCGCCGCGAATTTCGACGGACTGCGCACGCTTTGGAGCTCGGTCAGGTCCGCTCATCCTGGCCTGTTCGACGGCCTGCATCCGATCGTGACCGTGCATGAGAGCGGCAAGTCGCGCTCCGCCGACCTGCGCCTGGTTGCGGGGCCGCTCACCGATGTGGAATCGGCCAGCCGAATTTGTGCGACGCTGGCTGCTGCCAAGCGTCCTTGCCGCTTGGTCGCATTCGAGGGCCAGGCGCTGGCGCTGAAAGTCTCCCCTCGCCGACCGGCCGCGCCCAAGTCTCGTCCGGCGGTCCGAACCGCGCCTACGGCGCCCTAAGCTGGATTGCCCGGCGGCGCGACCACGGTCATAGTCGACATTATCATGCAGGCGACCTTCTTGCCGACCGCGCGGCAAACCAACTGGCTCCTGATCGTAGGCTTCCTGGCGGTCGGCGAGGCGCTTTACCTGCGCTATCTCGCGATCGAATACGCGCCGGTGTCGCTTGCGTGCCAGGGCGGGTTGCAAACTTGGTTGTGCACGACATTCCGGACCGTCATCGTGCTCTACAATCACGGTGTGTTCGGCTGGGTCGCGCTGGCCGCAGCCCTGCTCAATTTGGTGCGGCCGTCGATCCTCTTGATGTCGATCGCGATCGCCGCCTCCGGCTTCGGGCTCGTGCTGCACAACACCGATCTGTCCGGCCTCGCCGTGGCGCTGCTCATCCTCAGCCTGGCACGACCCGCCCCGGCAAAAGACTGAACGCGAGCGCGACGAGCGCAGCGCAGAACCACAGCGCCTGCCAATTGGCGAAGGTTTCGGCGAGAGCGATGGTGACCGCGCAGAGCGCAAGCACCGTCGCAGCAACGGTTTCGGCATTCGGGCGAACATTCTTCCGCGTCGGCCACGCCGTCATCAAAACGACAAATGGGAACGTCGCCGCAGTCAGGGCCGTGAACGGGAAATCCCGGTAGCGGGAGTTGAACACGAGGCCCAGGGCGGCCTGTACCGCAAGCACCACAAGAATAATGAGCAGCCCGCCGAGCGCAAAGCCGATTGGATTGCGAGGGGTTTCAGCGCGGCGCCCCAGCATAATCGCAAAACTTGGGACGCCGGTTCCTGTTGCGATGGCCGCCGCGCCCACAATCGGTGCGGCGAACGCGACCAGCGCCCATGACAGCGAGCGCGTCCAGTCGATTGCGGTCAGGCTTTCGATCGGAGTGTTCCGGATCGTCCACCCGATCAGGATTCCGGACACGACCGCATTCGCGGCGACTGCGAGCCAGAGCCGCAAGTGAAGCGGGTGCCGTCGGGACGCGGCCACGGCGGCCGCGAAGACGAGCGCCGCGAAGGCAATCCCACCGGCCGCCTGCCAGCGCCAGTTCGGAAAATTCGATACGGCGGCGCCCCACACGAATTTCGCCTTGCGCTCGTAGGCGTCGTAGAGGCCCCAATAGCCGCCGACCGTCCCTTCCAGCTTTCGCTTCCAGGGTTGATCGTAAGCCTCGATTAGGTTGACGCGGTAATTCTCGCGCTTGCCTTGCGCGACCACCTCTTGCAGCACGCGCGCCGCATTCACCGGTGATGGCAACGCGCCTTCGCGCATGCGCCCCTGGCTCGGCCAGCCGAACTCGCCGACGAAAATCTCCTTGTCGGGAAATGCGCTGACGATCTGCTTGCGGATCAGGTCGACGTGACGGGCCGCCTGTCCGACCGGGATTGGATGATCCTCCCAATACGGAAGAATGTGCACGGTAATGAAGTCGACTGCGGCGGCGACGTCACGATGCCGAAGCCAGAACTCCCACACATCGGCATAGGTCACCCGCATCGGCACTTTGGCTTTGACCTCGCGGATGGTGCGGGCGAGGTCGGGTGCTGACATCTCGCCGCGCAGCAGCACCTCGTTGCCGACAACGATCGCCTCGATCACATCGGGAAACCGGTTGGCGAGCTCGATGGTGGTGCTGATCTGACGGTGGTTAAGGTCGGGAAGGCTCGAGAGCCACAGTCCGTGCAGCACCTTCATGCCGTGGCGCTTTGCTATTTCCGGGATCTTGTCGAGTCCGTGATCGATCGAATAGGTGCGGATGCAACCAGTCAGCGGTTTGAGTTGAGCGAGGTCCTCCTCGATTTGCCAAGGCTCGACCACGGTTGCCGGCCCCAACGGGTTTTGGTCGCCGCGGAACGGCGCATAGGAAACGCAGTCGAGTTTCGCGCCTAGCCCCGTCGGCGCCTGCGGCATTTCGACCGCGACGCCCAGCCAGCTCCAGGCTGCGGCGATCATCACCGCAACCAGTGTGAACAGTGCGACCGCAATGCGCATCCTGTCGAATCCCCGCACGGCTCCCCGCCGTGTTCCGCTTAACGCGCAGCCTTTCCGCTGCCAAGCACCGATGGCGCGGTACGACTTGACCATTGTGCGGCGAAACCTTTGGCGCTCACGGCAATTATTCGCGGGAGTGTATTGGCTGCCGGCCTGCTGGCTGCTTTAATCATGTGATCGCGGCGCCCTCGAAGGTCCGACTGGTGGGGGCAATTGGCTGGGAAGCGGGTGCCGTGTGGTCGGCCTGATCAGGTCGGCGAATGGGGGAAGAGCGGCCTGAGCGGCCCAACAATCAGAGCGACCATGGTCTTTGCCAGTTTGCGTATCAGCACCGCCATCCTGGGGGCGGGCCTGTTGTGGTCTACAGCGACCACGGTATTCGCGCAAAGTGGAGACCCGAAGACCGGATCCCGGCCGCAGGCTACCGAAGCCGATGCCAAGAAGGACGGTCAGCGCAAGATCAATGAGTTTGCCGAAGCCGCGAAGATGCTGGGAGGTCCGGCCGCCCATCCTGAATGCGTCTGGCTTGGCCGTCGGGTGGTTGGCTTGATGTGGCGGGATGATCTCGATACCGCCTTCCGTCACCTCGACCTATACGACCGCTTCGGATGTCCGGCGGGTCACATCCAGGCGACGTTCCGATGCCTTGTCCGGCAAGGGCACATCGATCCAAAGCCACCCGAAACGCTCGCCGGTCGGGTTCACGCTTGCTGGGTCAGCCCGAACACCGACGCACCGGCGGCGCCGACGTCGGCCGCCGCACCATCAGGGACGACGAACCGCTAATCTGTACAGTTGTTCAGACAACGCGCGTAAGACTGGTCGAAAACAATTTTGCAGCAGCTTACGCTCTGCCTTGGATTTGCCGTTACTACCGACTACTTGATCGTGACCTCGGGCTAGGTACCGTTGGAGACGGTCTTGGATGATCTTGGGGGATGGGCTCAGGCCCCGGTTCTGCCTGTGTGGTTGTAGCTCCCATGCGCATTGTTGTTGCCGTTGTCGCGCTCGTGACATGCATGCATGCTGGATTATGGAGCCTTCTCCACCAGCAATACTCCAGCCCTGACTTCAATGGTCAGCTCGCGAGCGTTTCTTACTCGCCGTACGCGCGATCGCAGCATCCGGATAACGGTGATCGGCCGACCGCGGAGCAAATTCGCGCCGACCTTCGACTGTTGAGTCCCTACACCCGCACTATCCGCACCTATTCTTCGACTGGCGGCGTCGAACTCGTTCCCGGCATCGCCGCGGAACTCGGCCTCAAGGTCACGATCGGCATCTGGATCGACAAGAACGAGGCGCGCAACGAGCGCGAGATCCAGTCAGCGATTGCGCTCGCCCGCCGCCACAGCAACGTCAATGCGATCGTGGTCGGCAACGAGACTACGCTGCGCGCCGAGAAATCGGTCGACGAGCTCATCGCGATCATCCACCGCGTCAAACGCATGAGTCCTGTACCGGTGACCACCGGCGAAACCTGGGACGTCTGGCTCGGCGAAGATCGCGATCCAGCGAAACGCGAAGTGAAGCAAGCCGAGGCGATCCGCCTGACCTCGGCGGTCGACTTCATCGCTGTCCACGTCCTTCCCTACTGGGAAGGCGTGCCGCTCAACCAGGTGGTCGACCGCACCATTCTCATCTACGACAGTCTGCGCCGCGCTTATCCGGGCAAGCGAATCGTAGTCGCCGAATTCGGTTGGCCGAGCGCCGGCTACAACATGCACCGGGCGATGCCGGGCCGGGCCGAGCAGGCGCTTGTGATCCGCGATTTCCTGTCGCGCGCCGAGGCCTACGGCATCGATTACAACATCATCGAAGCGTTCGATCAGCCGTGGAAGACCAATGAAGGCGGCGTCGGTCCCTATTGGGGGCTGTTCGATGCCGCACGCACTGCCAAATTCATGTGGACGGGACCGGTCAGCGATCCCGATCACTGGAAGGTCGCCGGCCTTGCATTGTTGCTGGGGCTTTTGCTCTCGCTGACGATCCTGGCGAAGCCGAATGCGACCTTTGGCGAGGCTTTCACGCTGGCCGTCGCAACCAATGTGGTTGGCGCATGGAGCGCCGTCGTCTTCGCGTTCTGGAATGGGCACTATTTCGTTCCCGGCGCCGCGTTTGCACTCGGCTTCGGCATCCTGCTGCTGATCCCCTTGGTGTTGATCGCCCTTGCCCGTATCGAAGAGATCGCGGCGATTGCCTTCGGTCGCGGGCCGCGCCGCCTGATCGCCGCTCCTGGCGCCGCCACCGACGACTACGCGCCCAAGGTGTCGATCCATGTCCCGGCTCACAAAGAGCCGCCGGACATGCTCAAGCTCACGCTCGATGCGGTTGCGCGCCTCGAATATCCGAACTTCGAGTGCGTGGTTGTGATCAACAACACGCCCGATCCCGCATATTGGCAGCCGATTGAAGAGCACTGCCGTTCACTCGGCGAGCGCTTCAAGTTCCTCAACGTCGACAACCTCGAGGGCTACAAGGCCGGCGCGCTGCGGCTCGCGCTCGCCAATACCGCCGACGATGCCGAGATCATCGGCGTCATCGATGCCGACTACGTCGTTCGCCCCGACTGGCTGAAAGACCTCGTGCCCTATTTCGCAGATCAGAAGGTGGGCATGATCCAGTCGCCGCAGGATCATCGCGACGGCGACCGCTCGATCATGCACAACGCCATGAACGGCGAGTATGCCGGCTTCTTCGACATCGGCATGGTCCAGCGTAACGAGGCCAACGCCATTATCGTGCATGGCACCATGTGCTTGATCCGGCGCGCCGCGATTGTAGGCGCCGGTAGCTGGTCGAGCCGCACCATCGTCGAAGACACCGATCTCGGCCTGAGCTTGCTGGAGCAGGGCTGGCAGGTGCACTACACCAACCGCCGCTACGGTCATGGCCTGCTCCCCGACACGTTTGAGGCCTACAAGAAGCAGCGCCATCGCTGGGCCTATGGCGGCTTCCAGATCCTGCGCAACCACTGGCGCCACCTGTTGCCGAGCGCGTGCACCCTCACCCGCGACCAGAAGCGCGAATACGCCTTCGGCTGGCTGAACTGGCTTGGCGCGGAATCGCTCGGCGTCGCGGTTGCCATCCTCAACCTGCTCTGGGTGCCGGTGATCGTGTTCCTCGACATAGCAGTCCCGGACAAGATTCTTACCATTCCGATCATTGCGGCATTCGCCATTTCTCTTCTGCACTTCGTCGCACTGTATCGGCTGCGCGTATCGATCACGCTCGCGCAAATGATCGGCTCCGTGGTCACCGCCATGTCAGTGCAGTGGACGGTGGCACGCGCCATCGGCTATGGCATCTGGAAGGAAAGCATCCCGTTCACCCGCACCGACAAGGGCGGGAAGACCGGCCGCGGTTCCGACTTCGCGGCGTTCTGGGAGGCGGTGTTGGCGGCGCTGCTGCTGGCAAGCGCCGTGCTCGTCGTCACGACAAACTACAAGCAGATCACCGAGCTCAATATCTTCGCCGCGGTCCTGGTGGTGCAGAGCCTGCCGTTCGTTGCGGCGGTCGCGATCGCAGCCTTGGAGGGGTCCCGCTTCAACGAGTTCGCGTACTGGCGTCGCGTCGAGGCCAAGGTCGTGGAGACCTTGCCGCGTCCCGCGGTCGCCGAAGCGCCGGCACCGACCGACAACCGGATCGAGGCCGCGCAGTAAGCCTACGCGCTTGAAATTCGATTCATCGCCCGCTGCTCCTAGTGTCCCGATTCCGAAGTTCGTACCATTTCGCAGCGGCCGCTTATACGAACTTCGGAATCGAAGGACACTAGTAACTCTTTGAATCTAGTGTGGCTTTGGTTCAGAAGTCCGCATGTCGGACTCGCTGCGAGAATGATGCGGACTTCTGAACCACCACACTAGCGGGCGATTTCTTTTTGCTCTCGGCGTGCCTGGTTCTGGCCGAGGTGTCGCCACGGGCGGGCGCTTCGTGTATCGACATCGGGCCATGACCAAGACCCTCAAAACGGCGCCCGAGCTCGAGCGCTATATCCTCAACGAGCTCCGCAATTGTTCCGCGTGCAATTCGATCAGCGCCGTCACAGTGACCGAAACGGTGCGGCCTGATTCGAATTGGGAGGTCTCGCACATCAATGCCGCGGGGGGCGCGGTTCCGCGCGCCTGCGCCGAGATTTGCGAAGATGCCGTCGCCCGCCTGCGCGAACGCTTCGATCTCGTCATCGAGATCGAGCCGGAAGAGATTTAGAAAACGGGTACCACATCTCGGTCATTCCCGGGACCGTCCGCCTAAGTCGGCGATTGCCGCTTAGGTGGAGAGAGCCCGGAATCCATAATTCCGTTGCTGCAGTTCGACCGTGGTTATGGGACACCTCGCCGCGCGAGGCTTCCAAATGACGAAAGAGAGGACGTTAGGCCGGCAGCGCGGTCTCGACCAGCTTGACCCAATACGACGTTCCGATCGGGATCACATCGTCATTGAAGTTGTAGGCCGGATGGTGGAGCCCGGCGCTGTCGCCGTTGCCGACGAAGATGAACGCGCCCGGCCGCGCTTCCAGCATAAATGAAAAGTCTTCCGCACCCATGACTGGCGCGAATGCGGTATCGACCTTGGTGTCGCCGACCACCTGCCCGGCGACGGTTGCGGCAAAACCGGCTTGCTGTTCGTGGTTGCGGAGCACCGGATAGTTGCGCCGGTAGTCGAGCGTGGCCTTGGCCCCGTGCAGGCGCGCAACGCCCTCGACTACCTCCCGGATGCGCCGCTCGACCAGATCCTGAACGTCAGTCGTCAGGCTGCGCGCGGTGCCGTTGAGTTGGGCCGTCTGCGGAATGACGTTGTCGGCGTTGCCGGCGTGGAACATGCAAATCGACACGACCGCGGCCTGAAGCGGGTCGACATTGCGCGACACAATCGACTGCAGCTGACTGACGATCTGGGCGCCGACCAGGACCGTGTCCACGGAGAGGTGCGGCCGCGCCGCATGGCCGCCGACCCCTTCGATATTGATGGTCAGGTGGTCGGCGGCAGCCATCAACGGTCCGGAGCGGATCCCAAACTGGCCGATCGGAAGGCCGGGATAGTTGTGCATCCCATAGACCTCCCCAATGCCGAAGCGATCCATGAGGCCGTCCTGGATCATGGCCTTGCCACCGGCACCACCCTCCTCCGCCGGCTGGAAGATGACGACGGCGCTTCCGGCGAAGTTGCGGGTCTCGGCCAGGTAGCGCGCTGCGCCGAGCAGCATCGCCGTGTGCCCGTCGTGGCCGCACGCGTGCATCTTGCCGGGCGTGGTCGATTTGTAAGGCAGGTTGGTGGCTTCCATGATCGGCAAGGCATCCATGTCGGCGCGCAGGCCGATGGCCTTGATCGTGCCGTCCGCCGGCTTGCGGCCGCGGATCACGCCGACAACGCCGGTCCGGCCGATACCCGTCACGACCTCGTCGCAGCCGAAGCTCTTGAGCTTCTCCGCCACCGAGGCGGCGGTCCGATGCACGTCATAGAGGAGCTCCGGATGCGCATGGAAATCGCGCCGCCAGTCCGTGACGTCGCCGTGCAGGGCCGCAACGCGGTTCACAATCGGCATCCATTCGCTCCTTCGAAACGTCGGCAAATTCGGCAACTTTCCGAAAGATAAGCATGCAATGCGCATTTTGACAGGACATTCCTGCGTCACTGTGCCCGCCGCGTGATCGCATGGGAGCTGCCATGGGTCTGCCATGGGCCCGCCTATTGACCGTGCCGGGCGCGCCGCCTACACACGCGGCCACGGCGGCTTCTGGGTGCTTGTCCCCTGTCCCGCCAAACCGCGCCAAGACGCGTGAAGGGCCCATAGCTCAGCGGTAGAGCAACTGACTTTTAATCAGTAGGTCGATGGTTCGATCCCATCTGGGCTCACCAATTCAGAAATGCCGATGAAATAAGGATTTGTTGGACTGTTCGCGGCGGTTATTTTTGGGTCAGTGGCCGGCGGAAAGCCGATTTGGCATAGCGAACAACGCGTGGACCCTGCTACAAGGCGAACAGTAAAATTCCGAGACGTTTACAAGCTTTTGCGATGTGCGGCCGCGGCGCGCTCGCAGAAGTAAGCGACCAGGACAACTACCAAAGGGGGAAGTTAAAAGCGTTCTCCCTCACGTCATCGATCGATTGCAACTTCCGAAGGAGACTCCTGCAGGCATCGTCGCTGAATTCCGAGAAGCAGAACAGTGCGCGTCCGTTGGGGCGTGGCCTGGAGGATCAGCCTTGATACGCGTTGCGCCAGGTTGTCGCGCTCAATAGCCAAGCGCCGGAGCACGGAAGCCCCTCGCAACGTCACCGGTCGCGAGGGGCTCCTGACATATGTCCGTTGCTTCTGACGGGGTCAGCAATCTTTGCAGATTTTGAGCTTCCGATCGAGCGCCCTTTCACCAGCGGTCGGGCCGCGGCGTTCGTCGCGCCAGATGCTTGGCGGCAACTCCGAAGGTCGCGGCTGCCGATGACCGACCGGCGCTTCGAAGCGCGGAGCGGCTTCGGACTCGGGCTGAGCCTTGCGCTGCACGCCCGGAGGTGGATTCGTCTGCGCTACCACCGCTCCTGCTGCTAAAGCGAATACTGATAGGATCAGGACCGACAAGACGGTGGCGACCATCATTGCCGGATGACGTGCATGTCCTTGCTTCATTGGCAGGCTCCTTCGTAATGCCGGCACGAAGGCCAGTTTCGCGCGTCGGTGGTTATCGACGGCTTGCCGATTTGATTCCACTTGTCGCGACTGCCGCTATTCGCTCGTCAATGAAACCCGCTTCCGCGAAGATAGCCGCTATACCCATCCGGGTGTTGATCGAAAGCGCGGTGAGACAGTTGCTTTCACTTGCGCCTGCGGTCTTGGTCGCGTGATCGACAAGGCGGAAATGATCGAAGGTCTTGGCGCCGGCGCCAATGTCTTGTGGCTAACTCGCCGCGTCATCGTTGATTGTGAGCGGCGCTGCTTCCCAGGGGGTTCGAGATAACGCGAACAATGAGGGCAACGAAACTCGCAAGCGGGGCTGACCGCGCGGCTGGACTTGGCGAGCGTTGACCACCCAGCAGAAACCCCGCCTTACGCTACTATGCCGGCGGGGTCTGCCTCCTCTGAACGTGGCCGTGCGGCCGGAGCGCACGGGATGAACGGCTAAAAGAAAGCTCCCGGGCCGCACGGCACGCTGGTCTAACGTCCAACGCGGCGACGGGTTTCCAAGATAAGGCAGAGCCCGCCGGGCGGCGGCACATCCGTGCGCGTCCGGCCGTCCCCCAAGGTTGCGGAGCAAGCTCGTGCATGTCCGCCGCAGCCCGTAACGAGGAACTTGCGATTGCGATGGTCGTTAGAGACTTGGAGGCGGACAATGACCCGGACCGAGGCTCCCAGTGTGAGCGGATGGCATCCGCGACGGCCGATCCTGAACGGCGGCTCGTCTTGCGCCACATGCGGCAAATGTGGCTGACCCTCGCCAAATATGGCGACTGCGGAAATATCGATGACGAGTTCGAGCGGCTGATCGCCGTGGAAGCAGAACTCAAATCCAGCGATGCACTGCATTAGCGACGAGAGCTCGTGGCAAGAGCGCCGCGAGGAACGAGCGCGAGGTGAGCCAATGCCAGCCAGTGCACGTCTGAGTCAGGCAGTACGCGATGAGATAAGTCGATTATTGCGCGGATACTATTTCCAGCTCCTCTCAGAGCCGATCCCCGGGAGACTGTTGGAAGTCGTCAAGTCGAGTTAACAAAACGGGCCCCCTTATCAGGAAAGCCCCGCCGTTTCGAGAGCGGGGCTTTCCTGTCGTCTTCATGCGCTATGGCCATGCAGCCGGGATGGGCTTGGGTTGGGGGCGTGGGGAGAGACTCCCGGCCGCACACCATGCTGCTTTAACGCAAAACAAGGCGACAGGTTTCCTGCGATCAGCTGGTAAAATACGGAGCCCGCCGGGCGCCGGTACATTAACCACTTGACACTTCCCGCCCTCAAGCATCGGAACGGCTAAGATCGGTGATCAGTTGTGTGTGCATCGGCCTCCACCAGGTTGGTTATGGAGCACGATGCCCATCAGCGTACAGGAATGCCGCGAACACGCGTGGCGATGCGAACAAAAAGCCATGGCTGCCGCCGATGCAAGGGCGCGAGCGGCCCTTTTTGAAGCCGCACGAAATTGGGAGAAGCTGGCTGAAACGATAGCTCGCCGGCCCCGTAATCAAGCAGCGTTGATCCACGATTTCCGGTAATTATGTGCGCTTGATCAGTAGCGCGCGGGCGCCCCCGCCAGCATCATCGCGAAACGTTGTCGCGCTCCGTGAGAGTCTGCGGCGAACCTGAATCAAGACACAGGAAACTTTGGTTTCGAAAGCTTGGCGCCTAATCTCGATGTGTTCTATCGACAAAAGAAAGCGACCGGGAACAGCTCCCCCGCCGCCCTCTTGCGTCGGCGTTCGCCGTTTTGTGGCATCGCCACGACGTCCGCTAGTGGAATCAATAACGCGCATCGGATGCGATTGCCATCTTTTGATGTCATGCACCATTTTATCCATTGCGCGATACGCCCGACAGCACGACCAGCGCTCGTCGGGCTTGTTCAAAATCGGCGTCGGGAGGAATTCTCGCTTATTTCGTGAAGCAGATGTCGGCGTCGAGGGCCACGTCTGCAGCGGAACCGGATCCGCGCCCTGTTTACGGTCTGGTTGCTCGATGGCTTCGTAATTTTACGCGTTGGTTATGCGCGGGCGCATGCACACAGACGCATGCATTTTGACCAGAACTTTTTCGAGCTTCGGATGTTGCGGTTTTCGGGGGCTGTCCTTGCGCGCAATCACGACCGCGGTAGCCGGGACGGCAGAAATCGATTTTTTGAGTGGCGACGAGTATGACGACACAAGTTCACGGTCCCTCAGACGCATCCAGCAAACGGGCGGCCGTGAATGACGAACGGATCGTCTTCCCGGCAATCATCTCCTCCCTCTGCATCGCCTTTCTCGCGTTCGTTGCCGGCAGCTTCACGATGTACAGCAGCGTGTTTCCGGCCGACCGGCTGCGTCCCGCCTTTCAAGGCGGTATGGCCCTCTATCAACTGGCCAGCTACCGCGATCGCTTCGAGACCGATTTCTGGAAGCCTGCGCGCACGGATGCACGTGGCGTCGTGCGCCACGATCACACCAGGGTGCAGCCAGGTCTGACGCTTTACACGTCGAGCCACGATCAGCGCGCCTTCCTCATCGAGATGGACGGCCGCGTCGCTCATGAGTGGGCGCTTCCATACAGTCAGATTTGGGACCGAAGCAGCGCCGTCACCAAGCCGCGGCCCGACCCCTTCATCCATATCGAGAAGGCGCACGTTTTGCCCAACGGCGATCTGCTCGCACTCTACACTGCCGTCGGCGATACGCCCTGGGGCTATGGCCTGGTGAAGATGGACAAGGACTCCAAGCCGATCTGGAAATATCTCGCTCATGCTCATCACGACTTCGACATCGACAGTGCCGGCAACATCTACGTGCTGACGCATGAGATCTCGAAGGCAGATCTTCCCATTCCCAAGCAGGAGCTTCCTGCGTTCAAGGAGCAGCTGAAAAAGCCACGCATCGACGACTTCATCGTCAAGCTGTCGCCGGACGGCCGCGAGCTGGAAAAGGTGTGGCTCACCGGTGCCTTTGCTCGATCACCGTTTTACCGACGCTTGCGCCTCGTATCCTACAACGATAATGGCGACTATCTGCATGCGAACTCAATCAGCGTGCTCGAAAAGGCGGTGCCCGGGATCCCACAGAGCCGGCCGGGTCAGCTCCTGGTCTCATTGCGCGACGTCAGCACAGTCGCGCTCGTCGACTTGCAAGGCCCCCGGATCGTGTGGGCGCTGTCCGGCCCTTGGGTTCGCCAGCACGACGCCGAGTTCCTGCCTGATGGCAGGCTGCTGCTCTTCGACAACGAGGGAGACCCCAATGGCGGTCACGGCTCCCGCACGCTCGAGCTGGACCCGGCCACATCCGAGGTGAAGTGGAGTTACGGCGGGCGGGAAGATCAGCCGCTCAACAGCGAGGCGCGTGGCAGCCAGAACCGTCTCGCCAACGGCAACACTCTGATCGTCGAATCCTGGGGCGGACGTCTCCTGGAGGTGACGCGCGAGGGCGACGTCGTATGGGAATTCATCAATCCGATACGCGGTGGGTCGAGCGACGGTCGCATTCCCATCACCCACTGGGCCGAGCGACTGGATCCTGCGCGCGACTTCACGCCGGACTTCCTCCGCACACTTGGCATCGAATGACAGCAAAGAGGGACGAGGGACACCATGCTTCTATTTGTTCGTATCGTCGCCGCCACGGCTCTCGCTGGCCTAGCCGCTGAGCCGGCGTGGGCTTACGTCGGACCGGGCGCAGGGCTCAGCTTGTTGGCAGCTTTTTGGACGCTGCTGATGGCCGTCCTGACTGCGATCGGGTTTCTGGTGGTGTGGCCGCTGCGGCGCCGCTTGCGTCGCGCCAAGCGTGCCGACGCGATAGCGCGAGGCGAGCCCGGTGATGGCCCTGAATCTCGCGGACCCGAGACGACATGGCCCACGACCGACCAGCGTGCGCACTGAGCACGGGGCGTTGTCATGAGCGTGAAGATGGGCTTGCTGGACCTGCCTTCACCGGCGTTGTCGTGGCTCGACGCAAGCCTTGCTACTGCGCTGCCATCGACGGCTCGTATCGTTATCTGGGGCACTGTCGGGGCGGCGGTCTCGATGAGCCTCTATTGGCTACTCTCGCCACAGCAGCAACTTGCCCGCATCGCCATCGGCGAACGGCGACTCAAGATGGCGATGCGGGATGGCGGCGCGGAGATGGCCGATGACTTGGCGTCAGCCGGGCGCCTCCTTTGGTTGGCGATCACGCGCATCGGTCTGATGCTGGTGCCGGCACTGGTCTCGGCGGTACCTGTCGTCTGCCTGATGACTTGGCTGCACACGCATTACGGCCATGAGTTCCCGCCGCCGGGGCAGAAGGCCTCGATAAGGGTTGAGCCGGCTGCCTTCGAGGGCCGATGGATCGCCCACGAGGACAGAGCGCCCCGCGTGGACGTGGTGGATGATCGAGGTATCGTTGTGCACTCGGTGTCGATGCCGGCGCCCGTTCCCCTCATTCATAAGCGGGTTTGGTGGAGTTTCCTGATTGGAAATCCGCTCGGCTATCTGCCAAGCGCAGGCTCGGTCGAGCGGATCGAGATCAATTTGCCGGAGAGGCGCTACTTGTTTGTTGGGCCCGAGTGGATTCGGGGTTGGGAGGCACCGTTCATGACTGCGTTGCTCGTCGGCTCGGTGCTTCTCAAATTGTCTTTCCGCATTCGATGACATGGCATAGGCCGACAATGTCCACCTCCGAATCCATTGGTGCCTTCGATCGCTTCCGAGTTGAGCCCTGGGTCGACTGGATCGGCGGTCATGTCGGGCGTCGGATGTCGCTGTTGCGGCGCCTCGGTGATTGGGAGACCCGCCTGCTCGCTCGCGACATCGAGCATGTTGAGATCTCCGCTCCTGTCTTCGTCTGCGGTCTGGCCCGTTCGGGCAGCACCATCCTGCTGGAATGCCTCGCCGCGCATACCGACACGGTCAGCCATTGCTATCGCGACTATCCGGGCGTTTTGGTTCCGGTCCTATGGGACCGCATCTCTGCACGGATCTATGCGGACCGTTCGACGCCCGTGGAGCGCGCACACGGCGATGGCATCGCCGTCACACCGGACAGCCCGGAGGCCATCGAGGAAATGCTCTGGATGGCCTTCCATCCCCACAGCCACGATCCCGCACGCGGCAACAGCATTGGGCGTGGCGGGATCGCACCACCATTCTCCGATTTCTACCGCGATCACATCCGCAAGCTGCTGTGGTTGCGGCAGGGATCGCGCTATCTCTCGAAAAACAACTACAACTTGGTTCGCTTGGGCGGACTGATCGAACTCTTTCCAGATGCACGGGTGATCGTTCCGGTGCGCCACCCGGTGACACATATCGCATCGCTCATGCGACAACACGCCCTCTTCTCCGCAGCCGAGACCAGGCACTCGGCAGCGCTGCGCTACATGCAGCGCGTGGGGCATTACGAGTTCGGGCTCGACCGGCGGCCGCTGAACGTCGGCAACGGTGGAACGACCCAGACGGTTCAGGAACTGTGGCGCGAGGGTCGCGAAGTGGAAGGATGGAGCCTGTATTGGGCGAACCTGCACGAATTCCTTATGGAGCGGCTGCAGGAGGACGTTGCACTGCGCGATGCCACCCTCGTGGTGCGTTTCGAGGATCTTTGCGCCGATCCCGAGGGTATGCTGGGCCGCATCTTCGCGCACACGCGTTTGTCGGCGGAAGATGAGTTGATCTGGAAGGTGGCACAGAGGATCCGTGCTCCCGACTATTACGCTATGCCCTTCGACGAGACGGAACTACGGACGATCCGTCAAGTCACCGCCAAGGCCGCCGAACGACTCGACTATCGGAACAGCTCAGGTGATCGCGCGGTGGCGTAACGCAGCGCAGCGCTGCCGAACCGTCAGGCGGCCCTGAGCCGGTTAACAAAGCCGTACTTTTGCCTCTCGTTCGTTACGTCCAGTGCTCGAAGATTTGAACACACTGAAGATTGAAATCATTGGAAAAATAGCGTCGCAAAGTCACCTTTAATCAGTAGATCGATGGTTCGATCCCGTCTGGGCTGGACCCACCTTATGGATGAGTACAGATAGAGAATTCCTAACGCTGTGTAGCGATGTTGTGGTGCCGCCACCCAGTCCAAACCGGCTTGCAACAGCCGGGCAACAATCGAAGCCGGGTCAGATAGCAAGACATGCTATGAATACGTTAGAATCCGGGTCCAAAATGGTGGGTCGATCTTCAGGGCGATGATCCAGATGATGTGAAAGGAGACAGCATGCTTGCAAACAACTTCATGACGCCACTCGCGCTCGGAATCTCCGATATCGAGTTCGATGCACTGGTGAAAGTGCTTGGCATGCTGGAGCGTGGCGAGATTTCCGATGAGCAATTCACCATGCGTCGCGTTCAACATCCCTGCCGGACGCCGGCATGCCTTTGTGGCTGGGCAAACGACGTCTCTGCAGGACGGGCCTTTCCATTGTACGCGAAGCCCGGCCTAACAATGTTTTCGGATGCCAGGTACGGGCCGCGCTGGCGCGACATGCCGCGGCCGTTGCTTGAGCTATTCGCCTATGGCCGGCGGCCGGCCGATCCGGTCTATGCGGCAACGCCATCGCAGGCGGCCATCGCGCTACGCAACTTTCTCACCCAGGGCCAAGCACGCTGGGCGGAAGCGCTCGCGGCGTAGGCTGCCAGGCGGCGGCCCCCTCACCGCTGCATGCAAACCAACGCCCGTGAGGCCGCGCAATTCCACGCGCTGACTAATCTCGGCTCGACGCCCTGTTGGAACGTCAGCCAGATGCCGAAAGCTGCGACAAGCGCCAGCACCGCCCATTTGAGCGTCTTGACCATGTGCATGGTGGCGCGCCAAGCGGGTACGGTTCACATTGGCATAACCACCGGCGCGACGCAGCCGCGCATGCATTTGAATCTTCAGCGAAAGGCACTAGTGTCCCGATTCCGAAGTTCGTACCATTTCGCAGCGGCCTCTTATACGAACTTCGGAATCGCGGGACACTAGCAACTCTTTGAATCTGGTGTGGCTTTGGTTCAGAGGTCCGCATGTCGGACGCGCCGCGAAAAGGATGCGGACCTCTGAACCGCCACACTAGAACATAAAGAAGAATCGAACGGGAATTTGAGATGGCATCGAAGAACCAGGACCCATTCTTGATCGCGGGCGGCGGGATTGGCGGGCTGGCCGCCGCCTGTGCATTGGCGCGCCGGGGCTTACCGGTGCGGGTGCTGGAGCAGGCCGCCGAGTTCAAGGAAATCGGCGCCGGCATCCAACTCGGCCCGAATATCTTCCGCGCCCTCGACAAGATCGGCCTGCGCGAGGCGGTGCTGGCCGACGCGCACCGGCCCCCGGCCATGGAGATGCGCTGTGCGCTATCTGGCGATTTGGTGACGCGCATTCCGCTCGAGGACAAGCGCTTTCTGGATCGATTCACGCACCCGTACGCTGTCACGCATCGCGCCGATATCCATGGCACCGTCCTCAATGCGTGCCTGAACGATAATCACGTCACGTTGGAGACGCAGCGGACGGTCGAAACATTCGAACAGGACGCCGATAGCGTCACCGCGGTCCTGCAATCCGGCGAACGCGTCAGGGGCCGCGCGTTGATCGGCTGCGACGGCATGTGGTCGAAAATCCGTGACAAGATCGTGGGCGATGGTAAGCCGCGCGTCTCCGGCCATATTGCTTATCGCGCCGTGCTCAAGAAGGACGAGGTGCCGCCGGACCTTTGGCGGCCGGACGTGATCCTATGGGCGGGACCGCGCACGCACTTCGTACACTATCCGCTGCGGCGCGGCGAGCTTTACAACCTGGTCGCGGTCTTCCACTCCGACCGGTACGAAGAAGGGTGGGACGCGAAAGCCGACGCCGGACTGCTGTGGGCGCATTTCAAAGATCAGCGGCCCGAAGTGCTGCGCATGCTTGAGCGCATCGACACATGGCGGATGTGGGTGCTGTGCGATCGCGAGCCGGTGAAGGACTGGTCGAAAGGGCGCGTCGCGCTGCTCGGCGATGCCGCGCACCCGATGCTGCAATACCTCGCGCAAGGCGCCGCGATGGCGACTGAGGATGCGGTCTGTCTTGCCGAGAAGATTGCCGCGCAACCGGACGATCTGCCTGCTGCGTTCGCTGCCTATGTGCAGCAGCGTTATCTGCGCACCGCTCGCGTGCAGATCATGGCGCGCGTCTATGGCGATTTCTACCACGCGCGCGGACCAGCTGCGGAATTGCGCAACCAGATGCTTGGCGGGCGCACGCCGGAGGAATCCTACGACGGCATTTCCTGGCTCTATAGCGGCTCCTGACTGCATCGATCGCGCATTTTCTCCCTTTTTGAAAGGCTTGATCAGTGACAGCGATCCGCGCCGCCGTTTCCGCTGACATCCGGCGCACCGAAGTGCGTGAGTTCGCGTCGCCGGCCATTCCGGCGGACGGCGGGCTCCTGCGCGTCGAGCTGTGCGGCGTCTGCGGCAGCGACTGGCCTTATTACCTGAAGTACCCGAAATCGAAGGGACCGCTTATTCTCGGACACGAGACCGTCGGCACGGTCGCGCAGCTCGGCAGCGTCGCCGCGCAGCGTTTCGGCGTGAAAGAAGGCGACCGCGTCGCACTCGAAGAATATCTGCCGTGTGGGCACTGCGCCTATTGCCGCGGCGGCGATTTCCGGCTCTGCGACGAGACCGATACCCTCAACAGGCTCGGCACTGTGCGCTACGGCTCGACGCCGGTCGGCCACTCGCCGTCGCTGTGGGGCGGATACAGCCAGTATCAGTACCTGCATCCGAATTCGGTCTTTCACCGCGTCCCGGACAACCTGTCGGCGGAATTGGCGACACTGGCATTGCCGCTCGGCAACGGCGTCGAGTGGGCCTATCTCCAGGGCAAGGTCGGCGTCGGTGAATGCATCGTCATCCAGGGACCGGGACAGCAGGGGCTCGCTTGCGTCGTCGCCGCCAAGGAGGCTGGCGCGAACCCGATCATCGTATCGGGTCTGGGAACACCCACCGATCAGCGACGCCTCGCGCTGGCGAAGCGGCTTGGCGCGCACCACACGATCAACGTGGAGCAGCAGGATCTTCTGGACACCGTCTCTACCATCACCGGCGGTGCCATGGCCGACGTCGTGATCGACTGCGCATCGGGCGGGCCGTGGACGGTCGTGTCGGCGATCCAGCTTGCGCGCAAGGGCGGCCGTATCCTGATCGGCGGACGCAAGGGCGCACCGGTGCCGCAGTTTGACGTGGATGTTCTGTTCACCCGCTTTCTATCGGTGAAGGGCATGCGCGGTCACAGCTATCAGGCTGTCGAGCTCGGGTTGCAAATCCTCGCCAGCCGTAAATATCCGCTCGAGGACATGTGCACGCACACGTTCGATCTCGAGGCCGTCGACGAGGCGCTGCGCACCGTCGGCGGCGAAGGTAAACCCGACGCCATCCACTGCTCGGTCAATCCGTGGCGGTGAGGCGTTTTTCGCAATTGCTTCGGAAAGCCCCGCCCGCGCCTCTCGTGCCCTCTCCCCCTGAGGGAGAGGGCACAATAATCAGGCCGCCGCTCGCGGCGGCGTTGTCGTTGAGCGCACTCAATTCGGCGGTAAGCCCGCAATCGCGCGCGCTTCGCCGGTGAGTTCGAGGATGTGCAGCCCCGTGTTGGAGCGGTCCGCGAGATAGATGTAGCCGCGGTCGTCGGTCTCTGCGTTGTTGCTCTGAATCATCGCGTTGCTGCAGCGCTTCTCGCCGCGGATCACGCCGCAGCGTTGCACCGTGGCTTCGCTGATCGGCGGAATGAAGTAGGCAACCTCTTTCGGCTGATAGGGGTTGCGGACATCGAGCACGCGGACCCCGGCATTGAAGTACGTGATGAACGTCAGCTTCTGGTAGTAGGGTGGTCCCATGTCCTCGTTGGAGGAATGCGCCCCGAAGCGCCCACCCCGTGTGCAGAAATTCCCGCTCGCCTCCGGCACCGTCCAGTTCGACACCACCATGGGCCTGTTCTCGATGGTGGTTTCGACGAACCACACCATCTGGCGCGCCTCGCCGCATTCTTCCCGGAACGTCTCGTTGACGACCATGACGAACTCGCGGTCGCCCTTGTCGGCGTCCTTGGCGAATTCCTGGATCTTGATGCGGCC